>DASWOJ010000436.1:0-24736 GCA_036398775.1 Acetobacteraceae bacterium | reverse complement strand
GCTGCTGCCGGGCGAGACCGACCTGTACTTCCGGGTCGCCGACAACGTGGCGGAGCTGCCGCACCTGGCCCACGCAGAGCTGCGGCCGATCCCCTCCATCTGGGGCCACCGCGCCGGCAACCCCGTGCAGAACCCGGCGGATCAGGCGTTCCTGCGCGACGCCGTCCATCGCTGGCTGGAGCCTTGACCATGCCCGAGTACGAGTTCGTCACAACCGACGTGTTCACCGACCGCCGCTTCGGCGGCAACCCGCTGGCAGTGTTCCCCGATGCCGCCGGGCTGTCGGACGCGGACATGCAGGCCCTGGCGCGGGAGTGGAACTACAGCGAGACCACCTTCGTCCTGCCGCCCGAGGACACCTCGCACACCGCCCGGGTCCGCATCTTCGTGCCCACGGCGGAAATCCCCTTCGCCGGGCATCCGAACGTCGGCACGGCGCTGGTGCTGGCCGCCCGGATGGATGTGCCGCCGGCTGCGATGGTGTTCGAGGAGCTAGCGGGCCTGGTCCGCATCGCCCTGACCGGCGGGGACGGCGAGGCGATGGCGACCTTGGAAGCGCCGCAGCCCCTGCAGCTCGGCGCGGAGGTTCCGGCGGACCTGGCCGCCGCGTGCCTCGGACTGCGTCCGGACCAGGTGCTGACCGGTACGCACCGGCCGGTGGTGGCAAGCTGCGGGCTGGGCTTCGCCATCGCCGAGGTCGCGCCGGATGCACTGGGCGCGGCCGCCACGGACACCGGCGCCTTCCGCCGGGCGCTGGCGGCGGCGCCGTCGCGGGAGGGCGGGTTCAGCCTGCTGGCCTACAGCCGGGACGGCGACGTGGTGCGCGCCCGGATGTTCGCGCCGCTGGCCGGCATCACGGAGGACCCAGCCACCGGCAGCGCCGCCTGCGCCCTGGCCGCGCTGCTGCTGCACGCCGGAGGCGGCGACGCGCACCGGCTGACGATCCATCAAGGGGTCGAGATGGGACGGCCGAGCCTGCTGCATGCCCATGCCAGCCAGGCGGCGGATGGCGTGCGGGCCGGGGTGGGCGGTGGAGCGGTCACGGTGTTCCGGGGGGTGGCGGCGGTGTAGGAGCAGCCCTAGTCCGGCTGTGAGCCTGGACCTCTTCCGCCATGTCCCGCATCGGGTCGAGCTCAGACGATCACGACAGCCAATCCCGCCAAGACCGCTTGAACGCCAAAACATTCATGCAAGCCTTGGCCTTGGCGCCGCAGCAGCCACACCCTTTAAGCCATGTCATTCATGCGGCGTCGGCCGCGAGCGTCCCGGGCGGGATTGCGACAAGGGCGCAAGCCTCGGCGGCGCGGAGCAAGGGATCCGGGACGAAGTTGCCAGCCGCGTCGCGCCGCAGGCGGAACAGGAGGCCCGGTCCGTGACGGCGCTCCTCGGGCATGCTGGTCTCGGCGAGGAAGGCGCGCCGCAGCACAGGATCCTCGATCTCGTCCGCGACCTTCACGCAAATCTCGGCGCAGCCGGCAACCTCCCCGGCTGCGCGCCGGACCGCCACCTCGGCATAGGGACCGATGACCTCGGCGAGCCGGTCAGAAATGTGCTTGACCGCAGCCCGCTGCAACAGGCGCTTGGGGTCGCGGGCAAACTCCCGGTTGCCATCCAGCTGTCCAGGGCTGGACAGCGTGTCGAACTCCGACGCGATCTCGTACGCCATGCCACGCACGAGGAGGCACACGGACCCGCACGCGCGCGGCGGCAGCACGATGCGCTCCGTCGCCGCGTAGAACAGCGGCAGGCCCGCGGTGGCGATCTCCTGCGCCGAGTGGGCGAGAATCCTGAGGAGGTCGGGCTGGGCCGGTGCCCGCGCGATCGCCGCCGCAATCGCCTCCGGCCAGTCATGGGCAAGCAGGACGGACGGCACTTGCGGGATGCGGAACTCTGGATCGTAGAAGGTGTTCACCGGCCAGGCGATGCCCTCGCGCTGCAGCGCATACCAGATGCGGCGCAGCACCTCGGCTTCGACGTCGCTGCGGTCCGCGTAGGCGTAAACCCGGTATCGGACCCGGTAGCGGGCCAGCGCCTTGTCGGGTTCGAACGCGATGGGTGCCACCGTGACGGGCTGGCCGTCATCAACCTCGGCAAAGTCGGCAACCAATTCGCCGACCAGGTCCGAGAGCCGCTGCGGCACGATTGTGATCGGTACTGGGAACACCGTGTCGGCGCGGACCGGGTGGTCGCGAGGCAGTATCTCGATCGTGCCGTCCACGATGCGGGCGTTCGGGAAGACGACCAGGCTGCCGTCGAGCTTGCGGCCGGAGACGGAACGCCAGTTGAAGGCGGTCACCTCGACGGGGTTGCCATCGTGCAGGATGGCATCGCCAATCCTGAGCACGCGGTCGGTGTGCAAGGTGAGGCCGCCGATCAGGCCGTTGAGCGTCGGCTGCAGCGCGAAGCCGAAAACCGCGGTCAGGATGGCTGATGTCGCAAACACGGCGGCGACGTTGACGCCCAGATGCGTGAGTACAGCCGCGCCGGCGACCGTGCCCAGGATGGCGTAAAGGCCGGCACGCTGGAAGCCGGTCGGCTCGATCCCGTATATGGTCAGCAGCACCAGGCGGACGATGGCATGTCCGGCGAGGGTGACCGCCAGCAGCGCGGTCGTGACTGAAGCCGCCACGTCGAGGCCCCGCGTGAGCCCGGGGCTGGCAAAGAGTTGGAATGTGGCGGAGACGCCGTGAAACCACCAGAGCATGGCCGCCAGTGCGGCCAGGCTCAAGGCGGCGAGAACGCGCGGCATTGCCTCTCTCCTGTCATGGGGCTGGCGCAGGCGGCCGGGGCGGCGCCTCGCCGAGCGCCTTGCGCAGACTTAGGCGCAGGCGCCCGATCGCGTCGGCCAGCCCATGCATCTCGCTCACGCCGGAATGCGGCAGCTCGACGTGCGCGTCGTTCGTCTTGCTGGCCATGTCGGCCGAGCGGGCGAGCGCACGCAGCGGCCTGACCAGCATGGCTTGGAGCGAGGCGGTGAGCGCCACGTAGGTGACGAAGAAGATTGCCAGCAGCCCGGCGGCGAGCGTCACAGCCAGCTCCGTGGTCCCGCGCAGCTCCTCGGCGATGGGGACGCTGAGCGCCTGGACGCCCACCGTCTCGCCCATTGACCAGCCGAAGCCGTTCACCGTGCCGTAACGGGCAAGCAGGGCCTTCGGCGCGCGGTCGGGCGTGCCGTGGCAGGTCAGGCATCGCTGGTCGGTGATCCGGATCGGCCGCGCGAGGTAGAACACGGTTCGGCCGCCATCCTGGCGGATGCCTTGCAGGTCTTGCAGGCTTGGGTCGTCGCGGAAACGCTCGGTCAACTCGACATCGAAGGGGGTTGGCCGGTCGTCGAGGTTGGTCGGGTTGAGGGCGGGCTCGCGATAGCTGTATGCCGGGTAGTGGGCCTGCACCTTGCGGAAGACGGCCTGGGCCACGTGGAACGGAACTACCTGCTCGTAGAACTTATCCGTGGGCAGCTTATCGAGCAGGGGGAAGATGTTCTCGTCCGTGTAGTCGCTGACCGCGAGTGCCGTCGTCAGCAGCAACCGTGCCTCGTTCGCGGCACCCTGGAGCGCGCGGTGGCGCAGCACCAGGAAGAACCCTCCGGCCCCGCCTGCAAGGGAGAGCAGGAAGATGACGAGCAGGATGCGGCGGACCAGGGCGCTGGTGCTGAGCGTGCGCCGGCTCGGGGTCTGGCCATCATCCCGGCGTTCCCCGGCCCGGAACTGTCCAGGGCGTGGGAGGGGGATGTCGCTGGCATCGTAGGGCATGAGCCGCTCCTTTGTCCGGCCAGGCAGCCGAAGCGGCTCTGGGATTACCGGGTTCCGGGATTGTCGAACGTGAGCCGGAACAGGCCGGTGGATGCACGCCCGCCCACGGATGGATGCTCAATGATCTCCTCAGGTCCTGACGAAATGGGCATTACATTATTCATGATCGACTTCCTGTAGGCAGTCGTTGCCAAGCTTAGCGGCAGACATCCAAGGCGTCTTGGAAACCGCATTCACGCTTTGCTTGAAGCAGGGTATCTTGCCTGGAAACTAGGAACGACCCAGAAAACATTGTGCTGCTTTAAGGTCGGACAAGTTACGCTTGCGCGCCTTTCAATATTCAAGTCAAGGCGATAATTCCCTGGCTTGAGATAGCCATAACCATTGCAAGCCGTTGTTGGGCCGCTATTGCACATAGGACTTCATGCGGCAGCGGTGAGTCGGATCAACGCTTGGGTGAACGCCGGCGTCGCTTTCACCTGGATGACTCGAATGCAGAAGGATACGCCCACCCTGGAATGCTTGCCGGTGGGCGGCAATCCGGTGGTGCCCTGGCAAGCGCTGCCATGCTCGTGCCTTGGTGAAGCAACTTTTCCGTCAAGTGAACCATGACCGGCCGCGTCCGCTCTGTCCGGAAACCCGGCGGAAAACATTTGGAGGACGGGAAGGCGGACGGAGCGCGGGCCGCGGTGGGCGGCCGTGCAGTTGCAGGGTTCCGGGGAGGGGCATCCCCACAGCGTCAAAACCAAGCCGGCCCGTCCTTGCCCTCGCCGCGACGCGCAGCCGTCCCCCGGGGGTGGCCGCCGTTCCACGCACCAGCAAGCCTATCAACCGGCACCTAAAAACGTGACCGTATCTCGACGAGGTGCCGGCTATCCTCGCCGGCCGCAGCCGAGTACTTGCCGGGCATGACGGCAGCAAGGCGGGACACATGACTCAATCGGCGTTGATCGCAGGCGTCAGCGGCATCGTGGGCAACAACCTGGCCCGGCACCTGCTCCGGCAGGGTTGGGAGGTCAGCGGCCTGGCACGGCGCCCCTCCTCCGACATCGAGGGCCTGCGTCCCGTTGCCGCCGACCTGCTCGATCCTGCAGGGCTGCGCGCGGCAGTGCAGGCGCTGCGCCCAACCCACGTCTTCATCACGACCTGGCTGCGCCAGCCGACCGAGGCGGAGAACATCCGCATCAATGCCTCTATGGTCCGCAACCTGCTCGATGCCGTGCGGCCCGCCGGCAGCGTCGGCCACGTCGCGCTGGTGACCGGCCTCAAGCACTACCTCGGCCCGTTCGAGGCTTATGGGAAAGGCAGCCTCCCCGCGACGCCGTTCCGCGAGGAGCAGCCGCGCCTCGACGTGGAGAATTTCTATTACGCGCAGGAGGACGAGGTGTTCGCCGCCGCGGCGCGCGACGGCTTCGGCTGGAGCGTCCACCGCCCCCACACCATCATCGGCTACGCCGTCGGCAACGCGATGAACATGGGCGTGACCCTCGCGGCCTACGCCACGATCTGCCGCGACGCCGGGCGCCCGTTCCTGTTCCCTGGCTCGGCCATGCAATGGAACGGGCTGACGGACATGACCGATGCCCGGCTGCTGGCGCGTCACCTGGAATGGGCCGCGACCACGCCTGCGGCCCGCGACCAGGCGTTCAACGTCGTGAATGGCGACATCTTCCGCTGGAACTGGATGTGGGACCGCCTGGCCCGCTGGTTCCACCTGGAGCCGGCGCCGTTCCCCGGCCAGGGCACGCCGCTGGAGCAGCAGCTTGCCGGCGCGGCCCCGTTGTGGGCGGAGATCGCCCGCAAGCACGGCCTGGCCGAGCCGGACCTGAGCCGGCTGGCCTCGGCCTGGCACACCGACGCCGACCTGGGGCGGCCCATCGAGGTGGTCACCGACATGAGCAAAAGCCGCAGGCTCGGCTTCCTCGACTACCAGGCCACCGACGACTCGTTCTTCGACCTGTTCACCCGCCTGCGCGAGGCGGGGATCATTCCCTGAGCAGACGCACCTTCCAGGTGAGGAAGCGCCGCGCCGCAAGCGGCTCGCAATCACGGATGGCAAACCGCCAGTTTCAAAAGGGGTTGGACAGGCTCTTGCCCGCTGCTTCGCCGGGCGCCATCCCCAAACGAACCGGTCCTCACCTCCGGTAGCGCAGCGCATCCACCAGCAACGCGAACGCTGCCGAGGGCTGGCGGCGGCTTGGGTAATAAAGGTGGTAGCCGGCGAACGGAGGGCACCAGTCCTCCAGCACGCGGATGAGGCTGCCCTCGGCGACGGGCGCGGCCACGTAATCCTCCAGCACGCAGGCCAGGCCGAATCCGGCCGCCGCGGCGCGCAGGATCATGGGCACGTTGTTGAACGCCAACTGGCCGTCCACCCGCACCCTCAGCTCGCGGCCAGCCTTTTCCAGCTCCCAGGCAT
Source organism: Acetobacteraceae bacterium (assembly GCA_036398775.1). Classification (GTDB taxonomy): domain Bacteria; phylum Pseudomonadota; class Alphaproteobacteria; order Acetobacterales; family Acetobacteraceae; genus DASWOJ01. Next base: position 18,565 of record DASWOJ010000436.1, on the reverse strand, counting down.
AAAGGCCGCCCAAGGTGGGCAGGCGCAGGTTGATGCACTGGTGCTCGGCCAGGTCCTGCGGGGTGCGCGGCTGCGGCCGCCCGGCAAAGTAGGAGGGTGCGCCCACCACCGCCATCCGCAGGTCAGGCCCGATGCGCACCGCCACCATGTCCTTGGCAACCGCTTCCCCAAGGCGGACCCCGGCATCGAAGCGTTCGGCGACGATATCGGTCAGGCCGGAGTTGACCGACATCTCGACACGGATGTCGGGGTAGTCCGGCAGCAGCGTTTCCAGCGCGGGCCACAGGACGCTGTGCGCCGCGTGCTCGGACGTGGTGACGCGGATGGTGCCGGCCGGCCTTTCGCGCAGCTCGCTGAGGGAGGCGAGTTCGGCGGCGATGGTGTCGAACGCCGGGCCAAGGGTCTTGAGCAGCCGCTCGCCAGCCTGGGTCGGGGCGACGCGCCGGGTCGTGCGGGTCAGCAGGCGGACGCCCAGCCGGGTTTCCAGCCGCCGGACGGTGTGGCTGAGCGCCGATTGCGAGGTGCCGAGCCGGGCCGCCGCGCGGGTGAAGCTTTCCTCCTCCGCAACCGTCGCGAAAGCGTTGAGGTCAACCAGTTCTTCACGGCGCATTCGTGAAGCCTAGACATAGGTCCATGCAAGTTCCAGCACCTAGTCTGGCGTCGAGGCTGCGTCCAGCTTGTCTGCCGACAACGGACGGATGGGATCATGGACATCAAGCGCAGCGGCTCGCAGCCCTCTGCCAAGGGGCCAGAGGAATATTTCACCGGCACGGTCCGGATTGACGCACGGTTCCAGGGCAGCGGCGACGCGCGGGTCGGCGGCGCCACCGTCACGTTCGAGCCGGGCGCGCGCACCGCGTGGCACACGCATCCGCTGGGCCAGACGCTGCTCGTCACCGCAGGGCTTGGCCGGGCGCAGCGCGAGGGTGGACCGGTGGAGGAGCTGCGCCCCGGCGACATCGTCTGGTTCGCGCCTGGGGAGAAGCACTGGCACGGCGCCGCACCCCAGTGCGCGATGACCCACGTCGCCATTGCCGAGGTGCTGGACGGCAAGGCCGTCGAGTGGATGGAGAAGGTGACCGACGCGCAGTATGGCGCCGGCACCGCAGCAGCATAGCCGCCGGGCAGCCCGTCTCCTTGTGGACGGCCTGCCGTGGCGGCGACGGCCGCGGACGCTGGCGCCTGCTGGATTGGCTAAGCAGGCTTATGCGGCCTACCGCACAGGTGGCCTGCGGCCGCGCCAGGCCGCATGAGCCTGCTTAGTTTTTCATCGGTGCGCAAACCTTCAGAGGTTTGCTCAGAACTAGGTTGTCCGCTCCGCCTCGGGCAGGCCAGCAGCCGCGGGCGCAGGCAGGAGCAGCCAAGCGCAGGCGGCGCTGCCGATGCCGCCCAGCGCGATCACCCAGCCCATCGGCCCCGGCGTGCCGTTGGCGAACACGCCCACCAGCGCGGAGCCTGCCATGCCCGAGCCGTACTGGACGGCGCCGACCAGCGCAGAAACGGCACCCGCCCGCTGCGGGGCTAGGGCGAACGCGCCGACGACCGAGTTGGCGACGATGAACCCGGTTGCCGACACGAACACGAACAACGGCCCAACCAGGCCGGCAAGGCCGCCCCAGCCGGTCCACGCCGTCACCGCCGACGCCACCCCGGCCATCGCCGCCACCGCCGCGCCCACCCGCAGCAGCCGGTCGCTGCCCAGCCGCGTCACCAGGCGCGCGTTGACGAGGTTGGCCGCCATGATGCCAACGATGCCCAACGCAAACAGCGCGCCATAGAGCTGCGGCGGAACGTGGTGAACGGCGATGTAGGCGAACGGTGTCCCGGCGACATAGGCGAAGGTGCCGGCATAGAAGAAGCCAGTCGCGCCGGCATAGCCGAGCATGGCGCGATCTCGCACCAGTTCTCCATAGCGCACGAAGGCGCGTCCCAGCGGCTCGGCATTGCGCGCCTCGGGCGGCAGCGTTTCGGGCAGCGTGAACAGCGCCAGCAACGTCGCCAGTCCAATAGCCACCAGCGTCCAGAAAATCGCCCGCCACCCGGCCAGGACCAGGATCTGGCCGCCTATGACCGGTCCCAGCAAGGGTGCGACCGCCATCACCGTCATCAAGGTGGACAGCATCTGGGCCGCCCGGCCGTGCGGGTAAAGGTCGCGCACCATGGCACGGGCCAGGACGACGCCGGAGCAGGCGCCCGCCGCCTGCACCAGGCGCCAGGCGATCATCTGCCAGACGCTCGCCGACACCGCGCAGCCAGCCGAGCCGATCACGAACAGGACAATCCCGGCCGCCACAGGCCCTCGGCGCCCGTAGCGGTCGCCGACCGGCCCCCACAGGAGTTGCCCGGCGCCGAAGCCCGCCAGGTAGCCCGCAATCGTCAGCTCGACCATGCCCGCGTCGGCCCGCAGCGCCGCAGCCATGGTTGGCAATGCCGGCAAATAAAGGTCGGTCGAAATGGACGCGAACCCCAGGAGGGTGCTCAGCACCAGCAGCACGCGAAGGCTGGTGGGTGTCGCGGCGGCAGGGGTCATGTTCTTGTTCCGATTGGTCAGGTGCAGGCGCCCGCGTGCCAGGGGAGGCGCACGGGTGCGGTTCGCAGCCGCTCAACGGCCAACGGTCGCCAGGAGCTGTGTGGGGTAGCGCTCACCCTCGATGGCGATCCCGGACGCGGCGCGCTCGATACCTGCAAGGTCGCCGGCAGTCAGCTCGACGCCGGCCGCACCCAGGTTCTCCTCCAGGCGATGGAGTTTCGTGGTGCCCGGGATCGGCACGATCCAGGGCCGCTGCGCAAGCAGCCAGGCGAGCGCGACCTGCGCCGGCGTCGCATCCTTCTCACGCGCGATCCGATGCAGCAGGTCAACGAGGGCCTGGTTCGCTGCCATCGCCGCCGGCGTGAAGCGCGGCAGCATGCTGCGGAAATCGCCCTCGGCGAGCTTGGTGTCCTTGTTCATCGCCCCGGTCAGGAACCCCTTGCCGAGCGGGCTGTATGGCACGAAGCCGATGCCAAGCTCCTCGCACGCCTGCAGCACCCCGTTGGTTTCCGGCCCGCGCGTCCACAGCGAGTATTCGTTCTGGATGGCGGTGACGGGCTGCACGGCATGGGCGCGGCGGATGGTCTGCGCGCCGGGTTCGGACAGGCCGAAATGCTTGACCTTGCCCTCCCGGATCAGGTCGCCGACGGCGCCTGCCACGTCCTCAATCGGCACGGCAGGGTCAACGTGGTGCTGGTAGAACAGGTCAATCACCTCGACACCAAGCCGCTTCAGGGACGCCTCGGCCACGGCGCGGATACGCTCGGGGCTGCTGTCCATGCCGGCCTGCTTGCCGGTCGCGGGATCAATCCTGAAGCCGAACTTGGTGGCGATCACCACCCGGTCCCGTACCGGCGCCAGCGCCTCGCCGACCATCTCCTCGTTGGTAAAGGGGCCGTAAACCTCGGCGGTGTCGAACAGGGTGACGCCGCATTCCACCGCCGCGCGGATCAGCGCGACGCCCTCCATCTTGCCTAGGGCCTGGCCATAGCCGAAGTTCAGGCCCATGCACCCGAGGCCGATGGCCGCAACCTCCAGGCCGCTTTTTCCAAGTATGCGCTTCTGCATCGCTCTCGCTCCGGACGTCCTGCGCGGCTTCATGCCATGCGGTGTCCAGCAGGTAGGCCGCTTCACTTATGCCGATTAGCCGGGAAAGGCCGCATGCCGTCATATCTGCCATTCATGTGTCGGCGCTGGATGATGCGTGCGGAAGGCGTGACCATTGAACGGCTCCAGCGGCGTGCCGGCTGTCCGCCGGACCACTTGTAATGCTTGAACAGAAGCTGCCCGGGGCCGGAGGCTGACGTCCGCGTCCCAACCGGACGGCGCCCCACCCCATCGTGACTGCCCCCGATCTTGCGCGCCCGGCTGCTTTGTCGGATGACGCCCCGCGTCCCCCATCATGGACACACGACCCAGAGGAACCCCCGATGTCAGTCAACGTGCTGTATTCCACCCAGGCCACCGCCACCGGCGGCCGCGACGGCCATGCCGCCACCAAGGACGGCAGCCTGGACGTGAAGCTGTCCACTCCCAAGGAGCTGGGCGGCGGCGGCGGATCAGGCAACAACCCCGAGCAGCTTTTCGCTGCGGGCTACTCAGCCTGTTTCCTCGGCGCTATGAAGTTCGTCGCCTCCCAGGGTGGCCCAAAGGTACCCGACGACACCAACGTGACGGCCACCGTCGGCATGGGGCCGCGCAGCGAGGGCGGCTTCGGCATTGACGTGGAGCTGGCGATATCCCTGCCCGGCATGGACCATGCCCAGGCCGAGGCACTGGTGGAAAAGGCGCACCAGGTCTGCCCATACTCGAACGCGACCCGCAACAACGTGCCCGTCCGCCTCAAGGTCGTTTGATCCCCCCGGCCCGGCCGCAGGGCCGGGCCAACCCGGAGCCTACGCATGGACCAAGTCCTGTCCGCCGCCTGGAGCCAAACCGGCCCTGCCCCGGCCCCCTTGCCCGGCGCTGCCGCCACCCTGCGCCAGGTCCACATCAAGGCCGGCCATATCGCCGCCAAGCACAGCCATTCGCACGAGCAGTTCCTGATGGTGCTGTCCGGCGCAGGCCGGCTGGAGTGCGAGGCCGGCGGCATCCCGTTGCATCCCGGCACCGTCATACGCTTCGCACCGGGCGCCTGGCACAGCGCGGAGTTCACCGCCGACACCGTGCTGGCCGAGTTCAACCTGAATGAGGACGCGGCCAACGCCTGAGCCGGCGCTGCTCGCCGCCCGCCGCAGCGCCCGCCATACCGGGGTGATGCGGGCAACGCTTCCTGCCGGTCTGCTCGCCGCTGCCCTGGCGCTGAGCGCTGCGGCTGCCGCACCGGCGCCGGAGCCTGACCGCGCAGCCTGCGGCACGGCCATTGAGGCCGCGGAGCGCACCGCCCGCACCGCTCCCGGCCTGCTGGGCGCCATCGGCGTGGTGGAAAGCGGGCGCACGGATGCCCGTACCGGCGCCCGGCGCCCCTGGCCCTGGACGATCAACGCCGAGGGCATCGGCACCTATTTTCCTTCGAAGTCTGCCGCCATCGCCGCCGTCCAGGCCCTGCAGGCGCGGGGCGTACAGTCGGTGGATGTCGGCTGCATGCAGGTGAACCTGATGCACCACCCGCAGGCGTTCCGCACGCTGGAGGATGCGTTCGACCCGCGGATCAACGCCGCCTACGCTGCACGCTTCCTGAACAGCCTGCGTGCCCGCACCGCCGATTGGCCGGCGGCGGCGGCGGCCTATCACTCCTTCACGCCGGAGCGCGGGGCGCAGTATGCCCGGCTGATCGCTGCCGTCTGGTCCGGCGCGCCGGTGCCGGTCTCGCCCGGCGCCGGCGGCGCAGAGGTCGTCAGCTTCCCCGACGGCGGCCAGCTCCGCATCTTCCGCGAAGCCGCCGTGCCGGGGCGGACCGGGCGGGTGCTGGGCTACCTCAGCGGACCATAAGGGCGCTGCTGCCTGCTCCCTCTCCCTCCGGGAGAGGGTTGGGGTGAGGGAAGCCGCGAAAACTTCGCTCGATCCGGGACACAGCGGTCCTTGGCCGGGCCGAGCCAGTGCTTGCGTTTTCCCTCACCCCGACCCTCTCCCGGAGGAAGAGGGAGAAGAGAGCATCCCGCCCGCCATCGGCGCGGGAACGCCGGTCGTGCCGGGGAAGCTGATGGGCAGGCCGCGCAGCCGGCGCACGGCGAGGTAGGCGAAGCATTCCGCCTCAATGGCGTCACCGCGCCAGCCCAGGTCCTCGGCTGGCAACACCTCCACCCCGGCCCGCAGCCGCAGCGCATCCATGATCGCCGGGTTGCGCCGGCCGCCGCCGCAAACGGCAAGGCGCGCGGGACGCCGCGGCAGCAGGTCCAGCCCACGCCCGACCGCGGCGGCGGTGAAGGCGGCCAGCGTCGCCGCGCCGTCCTCCAGGCCCAGCCCGTCCGCCATGGCAGCGGTGAAGCTGAACCGGTCCAGCGACTTCGGCGGCGGCGCGGCGAGGTAAGGGTGGCGCAGCAGCCGCTCCAGCCGCGCCTCGTCCACTCTGCCGGCGCGGGCCAGGGCGCCGTCGCGGTCCATGCCGGCGCCGGTGTGGCGCTCCACCCAGTCGTTCAGCGGCGCATTGGCCGGGCCGGTGTCGAAGGCGACCAGGGGGCCGTCCCGCCCGGCCCAGGTCAGGTTGCCAACCCCGCCCAGGTTCAGCGCCGCCGTATTCGGAGGCGCCCCGCGCAGCAGCGCCGCATGGTAGCACGCCGACAGCGGCGCCCCCTGCCCGCCCGCCCGCACGTCGGCGCTGCGGAAGTCGTGCACGACAGGGATACCCAGCAGCGACGCCATCAGCGCGCCGTCGCCCAACTGCCGGGTGGCGCCGGTGCGGCCCGGATCCGGCGCACGGTGCAGCACGGTTTGGCCGTGGAAGCCGACCACCGCCGGGGTCACGCCGGCGCCGGCCAGGAACGCCTGCACGGCGGCAGCCTGCGCCCGGGTAAGCGCCGCCTCGGCCGCCGCGAACACCGCGGGTTCCGGTCCCTCGAAGGCCCAGGCGCGGGCCGCGTCCAGCGCCTGTTGCAGCAGGGGGCGGATATCGGCGGGATAGGGCGCCAGGGTCCAGGAGCCGAACTCCTGCACAGTCTCTCCGTCGGTGCGGATCAGCGCGATGTCCACGTTGCCGTCCAGCACGGTGCCGGTCATCAGCCCGGCGGCCCAAACCGGCGTCATGCCAGCGCCTCCCGCACCCGTCCGCCCGACCGGGCCAGGCGCCGTGCCGCCTCCGCCGCGTCCACGTGGGCCAGCAAGGCCACGATTGCAGGCTTCACCTCGCCCTCCGCCGCCGCCAGGGCCGCCGCCGCCGCGTCCTCTCCGGCGCCGGTGATCGTGCACACCATGCGCAGCGCCCGGCGCCGCAGCTTGGCGTTGGTCGCGCGCACGTCCACCATCCAGGGGCCATAGGTCCGGCCCAGGGCGATCATCGCCGCGGTGCTGAGGGCGTTCAGCGCCACCTTCTGCGACGTGCCCGCCAGCATGCGCGTGCTGCCGGCCACGACCTCCGGTCCCGTCAGGATTTCCACCGCCAGGTCCGCCGCCGCGGCCGCGGGGCTGTTGGGGTTGTTGACCACGGCCACGGCCAGCGCCCCGCGCGCCTGGGCATGGCGCAGGCCGCCGACCACGTAGGGCGTTCGTCCGGATGCGGCGATGCCGACCACGGCGTCGCCCGGCCCCAGCCCGTGCGCGTCCAGGGCGGCGGCGGCGGCGTCCGGGTCGTCCTCGGCGCCCTCGGCAGACCGCACCAGTGCGTCCGGGCCGCCGGCCAGCAGCGGGACTACCAGGCCGGGCGGGGCATTGTAGGTCGGCAGCAGCTCCGCCGCGTCCAGCACCGCGAGCCGGCCCGGCGTGCCGGCGCCGAGGGTGAACAGCCGCCCGCCAGCCACCATCCGCAGGGCCACCGCATCCGCCGCGGCGGCCAGGGCGGGGGCGGCGCGGGCCATTGCGGCGCCCGCATCACGCTCGGCGGCCAGCAGCATGTGCACGATCTCGCCGGGGCTGCGGCGGTCCAGGTCGTCCAGGCCGGGGCGGGCGGCCTCCGTCGCCAGGGTATCGAGGCTGGTGGCCGGCGGCCCCGACGCCGCCCGCGCCAGCCCGGCTTCCCACAGGGACCCCGGCTGCAGCAGCAGCCGTGCGCCATCCAATGCGTCGCCAGCCGGGCCGGCGAAGGTCAGTCCGTCCGCTGCCAAGGATCCATGCAGCGCCGGCCCGACCATCCCGGACAGGCCGCCGACCACCGCAGCCGCCACCGGCCGCGGCAGTCCGGCAGCAGCAGCGCGCAAGGTGCAGGCCAGCGTCTCGACAGCCCGGCGCAGCAGCGCGGCTGCCACGGAGTCCCCGGCCTCTGCTGCCGCGGCCACATCTGGGGCGAAGGCGGCTGCCAGGCGCTGCGGGTCTCCGCCGCCCTCCAGCCGGGCTGGCAGGCCAGCCAGCGGGCCGAAGCGGGCGATTGCCGCGGCTTGAAGCGCGGTGGGCGGCCCGCGTCCCTCCGATGCGCGCAGGGCGGCCCGCAGGCCGCGCAGCCCGAGCCATCCACCGCCGCCCTCATCGCCCAGCCACGGCCCGGCGCCATCCACCCGGCGCAGCGCCCCGTCCACCCCGCACGCCAGCGCGACAGCGCCGGTGCCGACCGACAGCACGACGCCCGGCCTGCCATACAACGCCCCGGCATGGGCCATCACGGCGTCGCTGCCCACCACTGCCCGGGCCGCCGGCAACGCCGTGCACAGACGCGCCGCCAGCAGCGCCGCCTCAGCCGGCGCTGTCAGCGCGCCCGCTGCCCCGACCGATACCGCCGCCACGCCGTCCCGTCCGACCATGGGCCGCACCACGGCGAGGACCGCCGCCAGGGCCGCGTCCGCGCCGCCCGGCGACGCCAGGCCGGGAGCGCCGGCGCCCGCCGCATCGGTGCGGATGCCGCCGGCCCACAACGCCGCCCGGCAGCGGCTCCGCCCAAGGTCAGCCGCCAGCAGTCTTTCGTCCGCATCCATGGCAGAACCCTACACCAGCCGCCACCGATCCCAAGCGCGAGGCCCTGACGCCAGCGTCCCAGGGTGCTATGGCGGCAGGGTGATGCGGCACGGGATCATGATGGGACACGGCGCTTCCTGCTCCCTCTCCCTACGGGAGAGGGTCGGGGTGAGGGGGCAGGCAAGCGCGGTCATTGCGGAAAGAAGGCGTTGCGCTGCCGACGCCGGCAGGTTGCCGCTCCGCAGCCAAGACCCCCTCACCCCGATCCTCTTCCGTAGGGAGAGGGGGATGTGACCCCCGTTGCGCTGTTCGAGCTGGTGCTGCTGCTGCTCGCAGCAGTTGTCGTGCTGGAGCTGCTGGCCCGGCGGCTGCACCTGCCGCCGGCGGCAGCCTTCGTGCTGGGCGGCGGGGCATTGGCGCTGGTGCCCGGCACGCCGGAGCTGAGGCTGGACCCCGACCTGGTCCTGGTGCTGTTCCTGCCGCCGCTGCTGGCGGCCAGCGCCCACTTCACGGCCTGGCGGGATTTCCGAGCCAACCTGCGCATCATCCTGCAGCTTGCGGTAGGGGCCGTGGTGTTCACGACGCTGGTGGTCGGCGCCGTCGCGCACCTGGTGGCACCGGGCCTGCCCTGGGCGGCGTGCTTCGCGCTCGGCGCCATCGTGTCGCCGCCGGATGCCGTGGCGGCCAAGGCGGTGCTGGCCGGGGTGCGCCTGCCGCGCCGCATCGTCGTGCTGCTGGAAGGCGAAAGCCTGGTCAACGACGCCACAGGGATCGTGCTGTTCCGCATGGCGGTCGCCGCCGCGGCCACGGGCACGTTCAGCCTGGTTGACGCCACGGGCAGCTTCGCCGTGCTGGCGGTCGGCGGCGTGCTGGCCGGGCTGGCGTTCGGCGTCGTAGGCACCCTCTCCATGACAAGGCTGCGCGACCCGCATCTGGCGATGCTGTTCAGCCTGCTGATGTCCTGGGCCAGCTACATCGGAGCCGAGGCGCTGGGAGTGTCGGGCGTGCTGTCCGCCGTCGCCTTCGGGCTTCTGATGGGATGGCGGCAGCACGCCCTGCTGACCGCCCAGTTGCGGACGGAGCTGACCGCAGTCTGGGGCGTCGTGGTCTATGTGCTGGAGGCGCTGGTCTTCATCCTGATCGGCCTGTCGCTGCGCGGCGTGCTGGATCGGCTGGCTGAGGTGCCCAGCGGAGTCGGCGCCTTGGTGCTGCCCGGCGCCGCCGTCCTCCTGGCGGTCGTGCTGTCCCGCTTCGCCTGGATCATCCCGGCCACCTACCTGCCGCGGCTGCTGCTGCCGGGCTTGCGGCGACAGGACCCGATACCCCCATTCGCCGTGCCGGTGGTGATGAGCTGGGCCGGGATGCGCGGGGTGGTCAGCCTGGCCGTGGCGCTCGGCCTGCCAGATGGGTTCCCCGGGCACGACTTCATCCTGGTTACCACCTTCGCCGTCATCCTGCTAACGGTGCTGGTGCAAGGCTCGACGCTCGGCCCGCTGATCCGGTGGCTGCGGCTGGACCGCTTCGTGCTGCACGGGCAGGAAACGATGACGGAGGCCGCAGCGCGCGCCCGCATGTCCGCCGTCCAGCTTGCCGCCGTGCAGGCCCGCGCCACCTTGCCGGACGGCACGGCCCGGCATCCGCGCCTGTTGGAGCAGTATGCCTACCGCGCCCGCGCCACCGCCCGGTTCAGCGAGGCCGCAGGCGCCCTGAACGTGGACCGCACCGAGCACTTCGGGGTCGTGCTGGCGGCCCTCGAAGCCGGCCGGGCCGAGTTGCTTCGCCTGCACCGCGAAAGCCAGATTCATGACGAGGTGCTGCATGCGCTGGAGCAGGAGCTGGACCTGGAGGAACTGTCTGCCCGGCGCCACCTGACCGGGGCGTAAGGTCTTCCTTTTCCCTCTCCCTCCGGGAGAGGGCCGGGGTGAGGGAAACCGCATGCACGGACTACTTTAGTCTAAACGCCAAATGGTTCGGCCGTGATGTGGCCTCGTGCGTGCGGCAACCCTCACCCTGGCCCTCTCCCGGAGGGAGAAGGGGTGGCTACCCCGATTTGGCGGCACATGGACAGCAACGGGCATCTTGGGCACTTGGGGGCAGGGCCGGTGCAGACATACTTGCCGAAAGGCACCAGCCGCTCGTTGATCTCGATCCAGTATTGCCGGGGCAGCTTGGCCTGCAGTGCCGCCAGCGTCCGGTCGGGCGTCGAGGCCGCGACGTAGCCCCAACGGTTGGCGACACGGTGGACATGGATGTCCACAGGGATTGCAGGCTGTCCAAATCCGACTGCGAGTGTCAATGCCGCAATCTTCGGGCCGACGCCGCGGAACGCCGTCAGCCCCTCGATCGTATCCGGCACCTGGCCGTCATGATTGTCGAGGATGGCACGGGACAACGCCAGGATGTCGCGCGCCTTGGGTTCCGGGAAGGTTGCGCCCTGAAGCAGGCGCAGCAACTCGTCATAGGACAGCGCGGCTATGGCTTCCGGCGTACGCGCCACTGCGAACAGGCGCAAGGAGACGCGCATGGTCGCCTCCTCCAGTGTGCGGGCAGAGATAAGGCTGCTCACAAGCTGTTCGAATGGGGAGCCGTAGCCACGATCCCGCAAGTCGAACATCGCTGCTTTCGGCAGGGTGGCACAGGCCGCCCGCAACCTGACGAAAGCCTCGTCTATGTCGAACGGCTGCTTTCCCGCTGGGAGCGCCTGCGTTGCCGCAGGCGCCAGGTCGTCAGGCAAAGCTCAGCTTCTCGTTCCCGCCGGGATGCGGCGGCTCGCCGGTCACTACGGCCTTCACGTAGCCGTAAGCGTGAACCATTGTGCTGTTGGGGGCGTCCCAGTATTCGGCTGCTGTTATGTCCACGCGCAGCAGGGCAATGTCCGGATCGTCGATCCCCTTCGGGAACCAGGTCCGCATGGCCTCCTGCCAGTGTTCGGTGATCGCAGCCTTGTCGCGCACCAGGCGTGCCTTGCCGGACAGGCTGACGTAGTCCTGCTTGGACGGATTGGCGTATGTGACGCCCACGCGCTGGTCGCCCTGCACCTCGTCCACCTTATGGCTGCTGGCGCGGGTATAGAACCACAGGCTGCCGTCGAACTCCTTCTGCGCCGCGACCATCGGCCGGGCACGGAGGCTATCCCCGTCCTCGGTCGTCATCATGGCGAAGCCGATGTCCTTCATCATGGACCACATCTTCTTGGTGGCCTCGGAGTGGGTCTTGTCGCTCATGCGATCCCCTATGTGCTATGTGCAGCGGCCATAACCCGGCAGGGCCGGTCCGGGTTGCACGACGCTGGAGCAGGCCGCGTGCAAGGTTGGACGCAGGCCCTTCCCCGTTTTTCGTTTGCAGGCAGATGGTTGCACTTTGGGATCCAGGGGCGCCGCGGCCGGCCCCGGCCCGCGGTCTGCCTCAAGGCAACGGCAAGGTCGCGGTCCCGCCGGATAGGGGATCAACCGCCCGCACCGATGCGGCGCCGGGCAGCGCAGCGGTCGCGGCCCCTTCCAGGCCGACCCGCAGCACCGTGGATTGCAGGACACCGCCGCCGGCGTCCAGCCACTCCAGCCGCATCGCATGCACCGCCGCGGGGGATGGGCCGTCCAGGGCGGCGCGGACGTTGGCGCCATCCCGGACCAGCGCCGGGCCGGGCAGCGGCGCCTGGGACAGCACGAACACGGCTGGCTCGATCCCATCCAGCGTCACGTCAAGGGTGCTTGCGCGCACCGTGTTCCCGCCGCGCCGCATGTCGCGCACCAGGGCCGGCGCCGGCAGCCGCAGCGTGATGCGGGGCGGCGCTCCCCAGGGACGGGCCGCGTGCAGCGCCAGGATTGTCACCCCGCCATTGTCCCAGACCCGCACATCCACTCCGTCCGCCGGGGCGCCATCGGGGCCAAGCACCGCGAATGGCGGCGTCACGCCCGCTCCCTGCAGGATCTGCAGCAGCCCTGCCGGACCGGCGCCGTCCCCGTCCGGGCGCACCGCCTGCGGCATGCTGGCCACCCCGGCCAATGGCAGCCCGGCCCGGCGCCTGCCGTGGCCGTCGAACACGCCAGGCTCGGTGTCCGCCAGGACCGTGCCGCCGCGGGCGGCAAAGGCGCGGATTTCCGCAAGCTCCGCGTTTCCCAGCGCGATCGCATGGGGCAGCATCAGCACGCGCAGCCCGGCGTCGCGCAATCCTCCGCCCGCCAGCGTTTCCGCGGTCAGCCAGTGCGGCTGCAGGCCCAGCCCGGTCAGGTTCGCCGCCGCTTGCCGCCGGGCTGCGCGCCAGGGATTGTCGTCGTTCTCCCGCTCCGAATCCCGGTTGGACCAGGCGGACCCTTTCGGCTGCTGGTCCAGCAGCCAGCGCATACGGAAGCTTTCCTGGGAATACAGCACCGCGACCGGCGACGGCCGCGGCGTCGCCATCAGCAGCGCCGGCGCCACGCCGCGCAGCGCGCCTGCCAGCCCTTGCAGGAACCGTCCGCGCGGCCCGGGGGCGCCGTCCGGCGTCACGACATCCCCGGCCTCGTCCCAGATCACCATGCCGCGGCTGCCGCGCAGCAGCTCGCGCCAGACCCGGTAAACCTCGCGCGGCCCGGTCGAGAACGCCGTGCCGAGCGGGATCAGTGCCGGGTTGAAGGCGTGCGCCAGTTCCAGGGCATTGCCAGTGTCGTAGATTTCCATCACGTCCACGGCAGGGGCCAGGTGTCCGTAGTCGTAGCCGCCCCAGCCCGGCACCTGCGCGCCTTCCAGTGCCGCCAGCCCGGCGGGGTCGCCCCGGTGGACAGCATCCGTCCCGGCGCGCACCGCATCGGCAAAGGCCACGTCCATGAACGCCTTGAAGTCAGACCAGGCCGAGAAATTACCATCCGTCCGGCGCATGGCGGCGTCCGTCAGCTCCGGCTGCACCACGTCCCACTCCGTGTAGGCCGTCCCCCACTGCGCGTTCAGGGCGTCGAGCGTGCTGTAACCGCGGCGCAGCCACGCCCGGAAGGCGGCGAGGGAGGACGGGGCGAGATCATAGTCCCAGGGTGCGGCCAGGTCGGCGATCCCGGACTCGTCTCCCAGGTTATAGAACAGCGGATGGTCGGCGGCCCTGTCCCGCGCCAAGGTTTCCAGACGCGCCTGCACGGCGGCGACCGCCTGCGGATCGGACAGGCCCGGTTCCCGCACGAACACGCTGGCATCCGCCGGGTCCGCCTGCCGCCGGGCACGGTCACGGTCGAAGCGCCAGGTCACCGGCAGGTCCGGGACGGAACGATGGTAGGAGGCGTACAGGTCGGTGGCGACGTTCTCCAGGTAGTAAGGCAGCCTGGATGCCTGGGTTTCCTGCAGCGCCTGCGGGTCAATCCGTCCGCTGGTGGCAGTCAGCTTGAGGCCGGTGAAACCGAGGCGCTGCAGGCCCGGCAGCGCCGCCGCTGGATGGCGCTGCCACATGATGAGCTGATAGTCGTCCCAGTGCGGGTCCGCCGCGGCGGCCGGGGACGCCGCCAAGGCTACGGCCAGCAGCAGCAGCGCCTTCATTGGCCCAGCACCAGGCGCTTGGCCCGGCCGGCCAGGCCGCGCAGGCCATCCTTCATCTGATGCGCTGCGCCGGATGCCTTGTGGCGCCAGGAGCCGGACGTGGAAACCTCGGTATCTGCCGGGCCGACCTGGTTGCCGTCCAGCACCGGGCTGCCGCCGGACCAGTCCAGCAGCAGGGCCATGGGACGCGCCGCCAGCAGGCGGTTGCCGCGCAGGGTCGGGCCGGCCGGGCCGTTGGCGAGCACGGCGCCCGGCTGACCCGTGGCCGCGGCGCCGATCTCGAACCTGTTGCCCACCAGCGTCAGCCGCCCCTCGGCCGACACCGCCGGCAGGATGCCGATACCGGAGAAGCCGTTGCTGACCAGCGTCGTGTCCGCCGCGCCGGAGGAGACTGCGCCGCCCTTCAAATCCGCGAACACCGACCCGCGGACCAGGAGCTGGTCCGATGCGCCGACCAGGAGCGCGGCCAGGGGATGGTCCCCGCCGACGCCCCCACCCTCAAACCGGCACTCCGTTACCAGGATTGCGCCGCCTGCCGGGCCGGACAGCAGGCCGACTTGGTCGTTGCGGAAGGTGACGCGGTCCAGGATCAGCCCCGGCGCCTCCAGCCGCACCCCGGCGCCGTTGCCGTCCGGCACGCGGGCGCGGGCCAGGGTCAGGTTGCGCAGGGTCGTGTGCTCCCCGCCGATCACCAGGATCGCCTTGTCCTGGCACGTCCGGTCCGTCATCACCGCGCCCGGCCCGCGTCCGGCGACCGTGAGGCCCGGCGTGGTCCAACTGGCGCAGTCGTAATACTCGCCCGGCTCGATCAGCACTTGGTCGCCGGGTTGGGCAGCGCGTATGGCGGCCGATGGGCGGTCATAAGGCTGCCCGGGACCGACGAGCAGGTCCTTGCCGGCGGCGGGGGAGGCCAAAAGCAGGGCCAAAAGCGCAATGCTGCTCCCTCTCCCTCCGGGAGAGGGTCGGGGTGAGGGGGTCTTGGCTGCGGAGCGGAGACGGATCGTGCCGACGGCGCGTACCCTGAACTCGGAAAGGGGGGCGCCAGCCCGCCCCCTCACCCCGGCCCTCTCCCGAGCGGAGAGGGAGAAGGGCAGCATATTACCGCGTGGCCTTACCATCGCCTGTCAGCGGCTTCGCCTGGCCGCTGATGCGGTTGCCGGTCAGCATGGCGTCCGTCGCCGTCAGGTTCCACACGAACGACGTCGGATAGTCGCCGGCATTGCGGAAGGTGTTGTTGGTGATGGTGATCTCACGCGTCGGCTGGGTCACGCCCTCCGTCCCGATCACGATGGCGCCGGTGTGGTTTTCGGACTGCGGCCCTTTGGTCAGCGTGCTGTCCCGCACGATCAGCGATCCGCCGTTGGGCGCCTCGATCATGTAGCTGGCAGTGCCGTCCTCCCCATCATCGAGGGTGCAGCCCACCACCTCGGTCCGTTCGGCGCGGGACTTGATGTGATGGCCTTGGCGGGTATCGAAGAACTTGCTGTTCTCCACCCGCAGCAGCTTGGCATGGCCGATGTAGATGCCATGGGCGCAAGACCTTTGGCAGGTGCCGTTGCGCTCGAAGTAGCTGTTGCGGACGATGATCGTCGCGCCCTCGGTCCCGGAAAGGATGCCGTTCTCGTTGTTGATGAAGCGCACGCCGTCCACCAGCAGGGTGGCGCCCTCGCTGCGTATGCCGGCGCCGTTGCCGTCCGGCACGCGGGCGCGGGTCAGCGTCAGGTTGCGCACGGTGATGTCTGCGCCGGTCGTGATCAGCAGCGCCTTGCCGCCGCAGGTCTTGTCGGTGATGAGCACCTTGGACGCGTCGCCCACGCCCTCGATGGTCAGCTTGGCCTGGGGCACGGTGGCGCAGTCGAAGTACTCGCCGGGCTGCAGTTGCACGGTGTCCCCGGCGCGGGCGGCCTTCACGGCGTCGGACGGCAGCTTGAACTCGCGGCCTTCTCCGACTTCCAGGGTGCGGGCGTGGGCAAGGCCGGGGCCGAGCAGCAAGGCTGCCAGGATGGGGGCGAAGGCAAAACGGATCATGGCGGTAACTCCTTAGAGGCGTCAGGTCCCGACGCGCAGGCTTCGCACCAGGGTGCAGCCCGCAATGCGCCAGGCGTCGCCGACGCGCTCCATCTCGTATAGCGCAAGCTGCGGCTGCCCGTCGTGCCCGGTCAGCTCCACGTGCTGGACGATTCGGCCGTTCTCTTGGGACAGCTCGCCATACTCGACGCTGCGCGGGCGATAGACGGCAGGGTAGGTTCGCCGCACCATGTCGAGGAACCGCTCAGGCGTGCCGAACATCCCCTGGATGCCGGGCGACGCGAAGGCGAAGGCGCCGGGCGCATCGTCACGCCCGAACGCCTCGATCTGCCGGCCGATCACGCCGCGGATCGCCGCCCCGTCCGACGCGGACGGCCCCTCCGCCCGCACGCCCCCGGCGGCTGCGGTCAGCATGGCGGCAAGCAGCAGGCGGCGCGGCATCGGCATCGCTAGTCCCCATCCGCCGTGGTCGGCGCGAGCTGCAGCGGCCCCAGCACCGGGCGGATCCGGGCGCTGGCCGGCTGCGATCCGGCCATCGCCCGGTTGTAGGCGCGCAGCACCGTGGCGGGCTGCGCCTCTTCCGGCGTCAGGAACAGGCCCCAGCGCCGGGCCAGGCGGCCCAGCGTGACACGGCTGGACAGGATGCCGGCAGGCACCGCAGCCAGCAGGCCGAACAGCAGCGGCGCGCACCAGCCCAGCAGGGCCAGGCCGTCCGCGGAGCGGGCCATTGCCGCCAATGCGGCCAGCCAGCCCAGCCCCGCCAGCGTCACGCCGCGGAAGCGCAGCCAGCCCTCCGCCCAGGACACGCCGCGGTCATCGCGCGGCTGCGCCGTCCAGCAGACGGTCTGTCCCAGTAGCAGGCTGGCGACATACCGCGTGTAGAACAGGATCAGCACGGCGGAGACCACCAGTGCGCCCACCTGCTCCAGCGCCGCACCTGTCAGCAATCGCAGGCGGCCGCCGTAACGCCGGGCCTCTTGTCCATCCGCCAGCACTTCGGCCAGGCACAGCAGCTTACCGGCATACAGCAGGAACAGCACCAGCGCCGCCAGTCCGGCGTGGGCCGGGCCGCTGCCGAGTAGCACGGCCTGGACGAAGCCGCCGCCGATGGCCGCATCCAGCGTCGCCAACAATAGGAACAGCACCGCTAGCGGAGCGGAGACATAGTGCAGCACGCCGTAGGCTAGGTGGAACCTCCCGACTGGGCGCAGGCCGGGATGGCCCAGCAAGCCGGTATGCTGCAGGTTGCCTTGGCACCACCGCCGCTCACGGCTGGCATAATCCACGAGGTTTGCCGGCAGCGCCTCGAAGCTTTCCATCACCTGGGGCAGCACCCAGACATCCCAGCCGGCGCGGCGCATCAACCCGGCCTCTACCACGTCGTGGCAGAGGATCTCGCCGCCGAACGGCTCCCGCCCCGGCAGCACCGGCAGCGCGCAGTGCTGGACGAAGGGGGCGATGCGTATGATGGCGTTATGGCCCCAATAGTTGCCGTCCCGGCCCTGCCAGAACGTCAGCCCCTCCACCAGGGCAGGGGTATATAGCCGTGCGCCGAACTGCTGCATCCGGGCGAACAGGGTTTCGCGCCCGACGGCATAGGGCACGGTCTGTATGATGCCGGCGCGGGGATTGGCGTCCATTAGGCCGATCAAGGCTCCGATCGCGCCGGCGCCCATGATGCTGTCGGCGTCCAGCACGATCATGTAGTCGTAGCGCCCGCCCCACCGCCCGCAGAACTCCAGGAGGTTGCCGACCTTGCGGCCCTCGTTGGTGGCGCGGCGGCGGTAGTGCAGCGCCGGGCCGCCACGCTTGCTGATCCGGGCCTGAACGGCGTCGAACGACGCCTGCTCCTGGGACGCGACGGCGGCATCGCGGGTATCGGACAGCACGAACACGTCCACCCCGCGCAGGGCCGCGCCGGAAACGGCGGCGTGCATCGCCTCGATGGCGGCGAACACCGCCCGCGGGTCTTCATGGTGGATCGGCATCAGCAGCGCCGTACGGGTCAGCCCAGTGGGCTGCGCCGACGTCCGCAGGGCATGGCCGGACCGGCGCACCAGGAAGCCGAGCACCGCCGGCCAGCCGGTCAGCGCCATATAGAGCAGGTTCATCGCCAGCAGGGCCAGCAGCGGCCAGCGCAGCGGATCGGCCAGGTCCGCCGTCAATTGGACGGCCAGCAGGGTCCCCAGCACGACCGACCCCAGCACCGGCGCCAGGAACGCCGCCCGGCGCGGCCCGGATGGGCTGGCATGGTGCAGCCTGCCATCGGACAACAGCCCTGACATGGCGTCGTCGAGGCGTATGGAGGCACGGAGGGATTGCATTTTCATTGCCGGTGCGGCCTGGACCCTGTTGGGAGAAGAAGCGGCACAGGTTTGATCCCTATAATATGGCTGCCTAATGGCCCGCCTGCCCCGGGGGGGCCACAAAGCCTGGTAGCACACCCAAGAACCTTTCGGCAGGGACGCCACCGCCCTCCGCCGCAGCGAACGCACGCAATGCCCGGTCCAGCGCCGCCGGGTTGCCGAACTGGAA
>DASWOJ010000435.1:0-7596 GCA_036398775.1 Acetobacteraceae bacterium | reverse complement strand
CTATAGACGCCGCCTTCGGATGCTGCCTTCAAACGACGCTTTCCCAAAAGGACCCCCTGCCCTGCCCCCTGCCCCAACCCTCGTCACCGGCGCGACCGGCTTCGTCGGCTCTGCGGTCGCCCGCACGCTGCTGGCCCGCGGCCATGCGCTGCGTCTGCTGGTCAGGCGCGGTGGGGACCGGCGCAACGTGGACGGCCTGCCGGCCGAGCTGCACGAGGGCGACCTGCGCGACCCGGCCTCGCTCACGGCGGCCGTGCAGGGCTGCCGCTATGTGGCGCACGTCGCCGCCGATTACCGCCTGTGGGTGCCCGACCCCGGCCCGATGATGGCCGCCAACGTGGACGGCACCCGGGCCCTGCTGCTTGCGGCGCGGGATGCCGGGGTGGAGCGGGTCGTCTATTGCAGCAGCGTCGCCGCCCTGGGCCTGGTCGGCGACGGCACCCCGGGCACCGAGGACACGCCGGTCCACCCGGACGCGATCGTCGGCGCCTACAAGCAGTCCAAGTATCTCGCCGAGCAGGCCGTCCGCGCCCTGGTGCGCGACGAGGGCGTGCCGGCGGTGATCGTGAACCCCACCGCCCCTGTCGGCCCGCGCGACGTGAAGCCCACCCCCACCGGACGCATGGTGCTGGATACTGCCGCCGGACGCATGCCGGCCTACGTGGATACCGGCCTCAACCTGGTCCACGTGGACGACGTGGCGGAGGGCCACGCCCTGGCGCTGGAACGGGGCCGGATCGGCGAGGCCTATATCCTGGGCGGCGAGGACCTGGACATGCCGCGGCTGCTCGCCCTGGTGGACAGCGTGATGGGCCGCCCCGCCGCCCGCCGCCTGCGCCTGTCGCAGTCCCTGCTGTGGCCGGTCGCGGTCGGGGCGGAGGCAGTCGCCCGCACCTTTGGCACCGAGCCGCGGGTGACGCGCGAGATGCTCGCGATGGCCAAGAAGCGCATGTACTTCAGCCACGCCAAGGCCGCCGCGGAGCTGGGCTACCGGCCCCGTCCCGCGCGTGAGGCGGTGGCGGACGCGGTGGCCTGGTTCCGCGCCAACGGGCGGCTGCCGGCATGACCGTCCCCGCTGCCACCATCATCGCCGCCGCCGCCCTGCTGGCCTGGGCTTATTTGCTGCTGGCGCATGGCCGGTTCTGGCAGGCCGGCCCGGTGCTGGCGCCGGCGCAGCCGCGTTTCTGCCCGGCGGTGGAGGTGGTGGTCCCCGCCCGCGACGAGGCCGAGGGGATCGAGGCCGCGCTGCGCTCCCTGCTGGTGCAGGACTATGCCGGGCCGCTGCGGGTGATCGTCGTGGACGACGGCAGCACGGATGGCACCGGCGCCATTGCACGCCGCCTGGCCTCCAGCTTGGACAGGTCCGCGCGGGAGCTGCTGGTGCTGGACGGCAGGCCGCGCCCGCCGGGCTGGAGCGGCAAGCTGTGGGCGGTGGCGCAAGGCGTCGGGGCGGCGAGCGCCGGCCTGCTGCTGCTGACCGACGCCGACATCGTGCACGACCCGGCGCACGTCCGCACCCTCGTGGCCAAGGCGGAGCGGGACAGGCTGGACCTGGTGTCGGAGATGGTGGAGCTGCGCTGCCGTTCGCTGGCGGAGCGGGCGCTGGTGCCGGCCTTCGTGTTCTTTTTCCAGATGCTCTACCCCTTTGCGCGCGTGAACGACCCGATGGACGCCACCGCCGCGGCGGCAGGCGGCACGATGCTGCTGCGGCGCCGGGCGCTGGACCGCATCGGCGGCATCGCGGCGGTGCGCGGGGCGCTGATTGACGACGTGGCCCTGGCGGCGGCGGTGAAGCGCGGCGGGCGGGTTTGGTTGGGGCACAGCGCCCTGGCGCGCAGCCTGCGTCCATATCCCGGCGCCGCCGACATCTGGCGCATGGTGGCACGTACGGCCTACGTGCAGTTGCGGCATTCGCCGGCGGTGCTGGCGGGAACGGTCGCCGGGCTGGCGCTGGTGTGGCTGGCGCCGCCCGCCCTGGCGCTGTTTGGGCACGGGGCGGCGCGCGGAATGGCGGCGCTGGCCTGGGCCGGGTCGGCGGCGTCCTACCTGCCCACCTTGCGCCGGTTCCGCCAGTCTCCGGCTTGGGCGTTGGCGCTGCCGGGCATCGCCTGCTTCTACCTGGCCGCGACGCTCGGCAGCGCCTGGGACCACCACCGGGGCCGCGGCGCCGTGTGGAAGCAGCGCGCCTACCGGGGCGCCGGCGCATGACCTGCTTCCTTCTCCCTCCCCCTCCGGGAGAGGGCCGGGGTGAGGGGGTCGGCAAGGACCGGCCCCAACCCGCGAAGAATGCGTGCTGGCGGCGTCGGGAGTTCCCCGCTCCGCAGCCAAGACCCCCTCACCCCAACCCTCTCCCGGAGGGAGAGGGAGCGGAGGCGGGACCATGACCGCCTTGGACTCCGTCGAAACCTGGTCGGGCAAGGGCCGCACGGATGAGAACTTCCCGGTCGGCTCCGCCCTGATCCGCCCGGCGCTGCGCCCGCACGTCCACGCCTTCTACGCCTTTGCCCGCAACGCCGACGACATCGCCGACAGCCCCGAGCTGGATGCTCCGGACAAGCTGCGGCGCCTGGACCGCATGGAGGCGGTGCTGACCGGCCATGCGGATGGCGGCTCGCCAAGCGCCGCCGCCCTGCGCACCAGCCTGGCCGCGACCGGGGTTACGCCGCGGCACTCGCTCGACCTGCTGGCCGCCTTCCGCCAGGACGCCACCAAGCGCCGCTACGCCACTTGGGAGGAGCTGCATGATTACTGCCGGTTGTCGGCGATGCCGGTCGGCCGCCATGTGCTGGACCTGCACGGTGAGGACGCGGCGGCCCACGCCCCCTCCGACCCCTTGTGCGCGGCGCTGCAGGTGCTGAACCACCTGCAGGACGGCGCCAAGGACCTGCAGGCGCTGGACCGCTGCTACCTGCCCGCCGACGCGCTGCTTCAGGCCGGCGCGCAGGTCGCCGACCTGCGGGGGCCGCGGGAAACGCCGGGACTGCGCCAGGTGTTCACGCGCCTGCTGGACGAGGTGGATATGCTGAACGACGCCGCCGGCGCCCTGCCGCCCCGGGTGCGCGACTGGCGGCTGCGGCTGGAGGTCGCGGTGATCCTCGGTTTGTCCCGCCGCCTGGCACAGCGTTTGCGGAACGGCGACCCCGTCGCCACCCGGGTCAAGCTGCGCAGGACGGACGTGGCCGGCAGCCTGCTGGGCGCGGCGCGGTTCCTGCGGTGACGGCCTTGGGGACGGCCCAAGGAACGGATCAGGGCACCGCACTGGGCGCCGCGGCGGACGACCTGCGGCAGGTCGAGGCTTTGGTGAAACGCGCCGGGACCTCGTTCTACCGCGGCATGAAGGTGCTGCCGCCGGACAGGCGGGCGGCGATGTATGCGGTCTATGCCTTCTGCCGCATCGTGGACGACGTGGCCGACGAGCCGGGGCCTGTGCCGGACAAGCTGGCGGGGCTGGCGGCATGGCGCGCGCGGATCGCGGCGCTCTATGCCGGGCAGGCCGACGACGCCGTGACCCGCGTGCTGCTGCCGGCCATACGCACCTATGCGCTGCGCCAGGAAGACTTCATCGCCGTGATCGACGGGATGGCGATGGACACCGACGCCATCATCGCCCCGGACCTGGCGACGCTCGACCTGTATTGCGACCGCGTGGCCGCCGCCGTGGGCCGCCTGTCCGTCCGGGCCTTCGGCGATTCGTCGGCGGACGCGGACCGGGTGGCCTGGCACCTCGGCCGCGCGCTGCAACTGACCAATATCCTGCGCGACGTGGCCGAGGACGCTGGGCGGGGCCGGCTGTATCTGCCGCGCGAGTGGCTGGAACAGGCCGGCGTCCCCTCGACGCCCGACGCCCTGCACCACCCCGCGTTGGCCAGCGTTTGCGCCCGTGTGGCGGCGGAGGCGCGCGGGCACTTCAACGACGCCCACGCCACCATGCGCCTGTGCTCCCCCGCCGCCATGCGCCCGGCTCGGCTGATGAGCGCGGCCTACGACGCCCTGCTGCACCGGCTGGAGCGGCGCGGCTGGAACCGGCTGGACCTGCCCGTACGCGTGCCAAGGTGGCAAAAGCTGCTGATCGCCCTACGTTACGCACGATGAAGGTTCAGCATGTCCATGTGATCGGCGCCGGCCTGGCCGGGCTGTCCGCCGCGATGGAGCTTGCCGAATCGGGCATCGCCGTCACCGTCCACGAGGCCGGCCCAGCCGCCGGAGGGCGCTGCCGGTCCTACTTCGACCGCGAGCTGGGCTGCCGCCTGGACAATGGCAACCACCTGTTGCTGTCCGGTAACAGGGCTGCCTATGCCTTCCTGGACCGGGTCGGCGCACGCGGGACGATGGGCGGCCCGGGGGCACCGGTGTTCCCATTCATGGACGTGTCCACCGGTGAGCGCTGGACCGTCCGCCCCAACGAGGGCCGCATACCCTGGTGGTTGCTCAGCCGGAGCCGGCGCGTGCCGGGTGCCCGGCTGCGGGAGTTCCTGCCGGTGCTGGCCCTGTCCCGCGGCGGGCCGGATGCCACCGTGGCCGGTACGCTGCACGCGGGCGAGCTGTATCGCCGGCTGCTGGAGCCGCTGGCCATCGCCGCCCTGAACACCCCGCCCGAAACCGCCAGCGCCGCCCTGCTCGGCGCCATCGTCAACGAGAGCCTGGCCCTAGGCGGCAGCGCATGTATCCCGGCCTATCCCAAGGAAGGGTTGTCCGAGAGCTTCATAGACCCCGCCGTCGCCTGGCTGCAGGCGCATGGCTGCGATGTCCTGCTTGGCAGCCGTGTTGCCCGGCTGCAACAGGCTGACGGCCGCGTGACCGCCTTGAACGACCGCCCGCTGGCGGACGACGAGGGTGTGGTGCTGGCCGTCCCTGCCCCGGTCGCGGCCGGGCTGCTGCCGGGCCTGGGCGGGCCGGACCGCTTCGAGGCCATTATAAACGTGCATTTTCGCTGCGACGCCGACCCTGGAGAAGCGGGCTTCACCGGCCTGGTCGGCGGCACGGCCGAGTGGGTGTTCGTGAAACCTGGCGTCGTCAGCGTAACCATCAGCGCCGGCAACCGCTGGGCGGACCTGCCACCTGTGGCTTTGGCGACACGGGTGTGGGCGGATGTCAGGGCGGTGACAGGACTGTCAGAACACATGCCCCCATGGCGCGTGGTAAAGGAAAAGCGGGCGACCTTCGCCGCCACTCCCGATCAGGACCGACGACGCCCGCCGGCGCACACGGCGCTGGGCAACTTGGCCCTGGCTGGGGATTGGACGGCGACGGGTTTGCCCGCGACCATCGAAGGTGCGATCAGGTCCGGTTGCACCGCAGCATCCCTGTTTTCCCAAGTAGGCGTAGCAAAACCGAAATGCCGAGCGAGACCCTGACACGTCCCACACGCTACGGCGCCGCTTCACTGCCTCGCATCCCTGACACCATTTCCGAGGACCTGCTGGAGGACTCCATCGGCCGTGCCTCCGCCGCGCTGGGCAACCGGCAGCAGGCGGACGGCCATTGGGTGTTCGAGCTGGAAGCCGACGCCACCATTCCCGCTGAATACGTGCTGCTGGAGCACTACCTCGACCGGATCAACCCGGCGCTGCAGGCCAAGATCGGCGTCTATCTCCGACGCATCCAGGGCGGGCACGGCGGCTGGCCGCTGTTCCACGGCGGCGTCTTCAACCTGTCGGCCAGCGTCAAGGCTTATTACGCCCTGAAAGCCATCGGCGACTCGACGGACGCGCCGCACATGGCCCGCGCCCGGGATGCCATCCTGGCGGCCGGCGGCGCCGAGCGCACCAACGTGTTCACCCGCATCCAGCTCGCCCTGTTCGGCCAGGTGCCCTGGCGCGCGGTTCCGGCCATGCCGGTCGAGATCATGCACTTGCCGCGCTGGTTCCCGTTCCACCTGTCCAAGGTGTCATACTGGTCCCGCACCGTCATGGTGCCGCTGCTGGTGCTGATGGCGCTGCATCCGCGTGCCCGCAACCCGCGCGGCATCGAGATCCCAGAGCTGTTCCGCATCCCGCCGGACGAGGTGCGCGACTGGATACGCGGACCCTACCGCAGCGGCTGGGGCCATGTGTTCAAGGCGATTGACGGCGTGGTGCGTGCGGCCGAACCCGCCTTCCCCGCTGGCGTCCGCACCCGCGCCATCGAGGAGGCAGTGTCCTTCGTGACCGAGCGCCTGAACGGCGAGGACGGCCTGGGCGCCATCTACCCGGCGATGGCCAACACCGTCATGATGTTCGACGCCCTGGGCTACGGGGCCGACCATCCGCACGCCGTCACCGCCTGGGGCGCCGTGCAGAAGCTGCTGGTGGTGACGGACGCCGAGGCCTACTGCCAGCCGTGCCTGTCGCCGATCTGGGACACCAGCCTGGCCGGACATGCCGTGGCCGAGGCGGAGGGCGCGGCGACTCCCGCCATAGACGCCGCCTGCGCCTGGCTGGTGGCCCGG
This sequence comes from Acetobacteraceae bacterium, assembly GCA_036398775.1. Classification (GTDB taxonomy): domain Bacteria; phylum Pseudomonadota; class Alphaproteobacteria; order Acetobacterales; family Acetobacteraceae; genus DASWOJ01. Next base: position 1,169 of record DASWOJ010000435.1, on the reverse strand, counting down.
CAGGTGACGGACCTGCGCGGCGACTGGGCCGACATCCGCCCGGACGCGACGCCAGGCGGCTGGGCGTTCCAGTATGAGAACGCGCACTACCCCGACGTGGACGACACCGCTGTCGTTGGCATGCTGCTGCATCGCAACGGCGACCCGGCCCACGCCGACAGCATCTCGAAGGCCCGTGCGTGGGTCCTGGGGATGCAGAGCGCCAATGGCGGCTGGGGGGCGTTCGACGCCGACAACACGCATCATTACCTGAACCACATCCCGTTCGCCGACCACGGCGCCCTGCTGGACCCGCCGACGGCGGACGTGACGGCGCGCTGCGTGTCGTTCCTGGCGCAGACCGGGATGGACGCGACGGAGCCGGCGATGGCGCGGGCCATCGAATACCTGCGGCGCGACCAGGAGCTTGATGGAAGCTGGTTCGGCCGCTGGGGCACCAACTATATCTATGGCACCTGGTCGGTGCTGTGCGCGCTGAATGCCGCCGGGCTGGCGCATGACGACCCGGCGATCCGCCGTGCCGCGGACTGGCTGCTGGCGCACCAGCGCGAGGACGGCGGCTGGGGCGAGGACGAGGACAGCTACGATGCCGCGCCAAGGGGCGAGTATCACACCAGCACCCCGTCGCAGACGAGTTGGGCGCTGCTGGGCCTGATGGCCGCCGGCGAGACCGGGCCGGCTGTGGCGCGCGGCGCCGCATATCTGGCGCAGACGCAGCGGGAGGACGGGGAATGGGACGAAGCGCCTTACACCGCCGTTGGATTCCCCAAGGTCTTCTACCTGCGCTACCACGGCTACAGGCTGTTCTTCCCGCTGCTGGCGCTTGCGCGGTTCCGCAACCTGCAGCGCGGCAACAGCCGGCGGGTGGGGTTCGGGTTCTAGAACCAAGGCCGCTCCAGCCTGAACAAAGGGCCACGCCGCTTCTCCCTCTCCCTCTGGGAGAGGGCCGGGGTGAGGGAAAGCCGCCCAAGCGCACCTCGAACAATCGGGAACAGTAGAGGTGAGGATCAGGGCCGGTTCTGGTGGCCTTCCTCACCCCAACCCTCTCCCGGAGGGAGAGGGAGAAGGCAAGCCGGTTGGCATCGTCGTGGGCCTTGCCGCCGAGGCGAAGATCGCTGGTCCATTTGGGGGGCGCATCGGCATTGGTGGCGGCACTGCCGCTGGTGCAG
>DASWOJ010000434.1:0-10997 GCA_036398775.1 Acetobacteraceae bacterium | reverse complement strand
GCCGGGGGTCGGGCGTCAGCAGCGGCAGGTCATCCTGCGACGCGGCGGCGGCGGCACGGCGTTTCGGTGGGGCTGCCGCGGCGCGCAGGCGCAGCAGCTCGTCCAGCATGCGGTCCATGGTTTGCCAGATCGGCTCGTCGCCGACGCGCTCCTTCATGATGAGCTTATGTGCCGCAAGCGTGACGTTCAGCGTGCCGCGCGTGGTCTCCGGGCGGGGGGAGCGCATCTGCAGCAGCGCCTTCTCCACCTCCTCGTAGGGTAGGGATAGGGCCTCGGCGATGGCCTCCGGCTCGGCGCCGCCGCGGCGCAGGCGCCGGGCCTGGGTCTGTTGCGCCGGCGTCAGCCCGATGTGGGGGCGCAGCAGCACGGTGCGGCGCGACATTTCTCCGGACCCGCTGCCCGGCGCCTTGCCCTTGAACGCTGCCATGCCCGCCCCTCCTTCACGGGGAAGGTAACAGCTTGGGAGAGAGGAGTCCCAAGCCGTTCCACCCGGCCTGGCAGCTTATCCGGCCACTTCATCCATTCCTGCCCGGCTCCTGTGCCAGGACCGCCAAGGTATGCCGGGCAATCACCGCCTCCTCGTCGGTCGGGATCACCCAAGCCTCGACCCGGCTGCCGGGCGTGCTGATCCGGGCCGTCCCGCCGGCCGCATTGGCGGCATCGTCCAACGCCAGGCCCAGCCATGACAACCCGGCGCATACCGCGGCGCGAACCGCCGGGTCATGCTCGCCGATGCCCGCCGTGAACACGATCCCGTCCAAGCCGCCCATGCCGGCGATCAATCCGCCGGCGCATCCCACGATGCGGTAAACGAACAGGTCAATCGCTTCCTGCGCGCGCGGGTCGCCGCTGCCCGCCAGGTCCCGCATGTCGCCGCTCAGCCCGGACACGCCCAGCAAGCCGGACCCGTGGTAAAGCACGTCCTCGAGCTCGTCCGCCGACATGCCGCGGGACTGCATCAGATAAAGCACGGCTCCGGGGTCCAGGCTGCCGCAGCGGGTCGCCATCATCAGGCCGTCCAGCGCGGTGAAGCCCATCGTCGTGTCCAGGCTCCGCCCATCCCGCATCGCGCACAGGCTGGCGCCGTTGCCGAGATGCGCCACCAGCACGCGCACGGCGGCCAGGCCCGGCGCCAGCTCCCGCAGGCGCCCGGCGATGAACTCGTAAGACAGGCCGTGGAACCCATAGCGCCGCATCCCGGCGTTGCGCATCGCCCGCGGCAGGGCTAGCCAGGTCGCCACCTCCGGCATGGTGCCGTGGAATGCCGTGTCGAAGCACGCGGCCTGCGGCAGGTCCGGCCTTGCCTTGGCCACCGCACGGATGGCGGCGATGTTGTGCGGCTGGTGCAGGGGCGCCAAGGGAACCAGGGCCTCCAACGCCGCGATCACCTCGTCCGTCACCCGGACCGGGGCCATGAACTCCGTGCCGCCGTGCACCACCCGGTGCCCGGCCGCTGCAATGGCGGTCCCGTCCAGGTGGCCGCCGATCCAGTCCAGCAGGCCCGGCAAGAAGTCCTCATGGGTCGTGCCGTGCAGGGCCGGCGCGTCCAGATGCCGCCCGTCCTTCTTCGCCTCCGCCTGCGGATGCGTGCCGATCCCTGAAACCTGCCCGCGCAACACCTCCCGCAGCCCATCGAACACCGAGAACTTCAGGCTGCTCGACCCGGCGTTGAGCGTCAGGACGGTGCCCGGCACCTAGGCCGACCCTGGCCAGCGCCAGTCGCGTATCTCCGGCAGGTCCTCCCCATGCTCGCGCACATAGGTGTGATGCTCCTGCAGCCGGTCGCGCAGGTGCTGGGACAGGTGGGCCGCCGGGTCACGCAGGCGCTCGACGCGCTCGATGGCGGCCAGCGCCAGGTGGAAACGGTCCAGCCGGTTCAGCACCGTCATGTCGAAGGGCGTGGTGGTGGTGCCCTCCTCGATGAAGCCGTGCACATGGAACCGCTCCGCCCGGCTGCGCCCGTGCAGCAGGCGGTGCACCAGCCAGGGGTAGCCGTGGAAGGCGAAGATCACCGGGCGGTCCGCGGTGAACATGCTGTCGAACGTATGCTGCGGCAGGCCGTGCGGATGCTCGGTGGGCGGCTGCAGCGCCATCAGGTCCACGACGTTCACCACGCGCACGGTCATGTCCGGCAGGTGGTGGCGCAGCAGGTCCACGGCGGCCAGCGCCTCCATCGTCGGCACGTCGCCGGCGCAGGCCATCACCACGTCCGGGATGCCGCCGACGTCGTTGCTGGCCCAGGACCAGATGCCGGCGCCCTGGGCGCAGTGCCGCACCGCCTCGTCCATCGTCAGCCACTGCGGCGCCGGCTGCTTGCCCGCCACGATCACGTTGACGTAGTTGCGTGAGCGCAGGCAGTGGTCCGCCACGCTCAGCAGCGTGTTGGCGTCCGGCGGCAGGTAGATGCGGACGACCGACGCCTTCTTGTTGGCGACGTGGCCGATGAAGCCAGGGTCCTGGTGGCTGAACCCGTTGTGGTCCTGGCGCCAGACATGGCTGGTCAGCAGGATGTTCAGGCTGGCGACCGGGCGCCGCCAGGGGATGCGGTTGCAGGCTTCCAGCCACTTGGCGTGCTGGTTGAACATGGAGTCCACGATGGCGATGAACGCCTCGTAGCAACTGAAGAACCCGTGCCGGCCGGTCAGCAGGTAGCCCTCCAGCCAGCCTTCGCACATGTGCTCGCTCAGCACCTCCATGACCCGGCCCTCTGGACCCACGTGGTCGTCTGTCGGCAGCAGCTCGGCCATGCTCTCGCGGTCCGTGACCTGGAACAGGGCGTCCAGCCGGTTGCTGGCGGTCTCGTCCGGACCCATCACGCGGAACCGGTCCATGTTGGCGGCCATCACGTCGCGCAGCCAGCCGCCGAGTACGCGCGTCGCCTCGCCGTCGGCCGCGCCGGGGTAGGCGACGGCGACGGCGTGCTCGCGGAAGTCCGGCAGGGTCAGGTCCCGCAGCAGCAGGCCGCCATTGGCGTGCGGGTTGCTGCCCATCCGGCGCGTGCCGGACGGCGCAAGGGCGGTGATAGTGTCGACCGGGGCGCCGTCCGCGTCGAACAGCTCCTCCGGACGGTAGCTCCGCATCCAGCTTTCTAATTGTGCCAGCCGCTCGGGATGGGTGGCCAGCTTGTCCAACGGCACCTGGTGGGCGCGCCAGGTGCCCTCGACCGGCAGGTTGTCCACGAATTTCGGACCGGTCCAGCCCTTGGGGGTGCGCAGGATCAGCATGGGCCAGCGCGGGCGTTCCACATTAGGGCGCTCCGGGTCGCCATCGCGGGCGGCGGCCTGGATGGTGGCGATCTCGTCGAGGCAGGCGTCCATCGCCGCCGCCATCGCCTGGTGCATGACGGCGGGGTCATCGCCCGCCACGATGCGCGGGGCATAGCCATAGCCGGTGAACAGCGCCAGCAGCTCCTCCTCCGGGATGCGCGCCAGGATCGTGGGTCCGGCGATCTTGTAGCCGTTCAGGTGCAGCACCGGCAGTACGGCGCCGTCCCGCGCCGGGTTCAGGAACTTGTTGCTGTGCCACGAGGTCGCCAGCGCGCCGGTCTCCGCCTCGCCGTCGCCCACCACGCACAGGGCCAGCAGGTCCGGCGTGTCGAACACCGCGCCATAGGCGTGCAGCAGGGAGTAGCCAAGCTCGCCGCCCTCGTTGATGCTGCCCGGCGTGTCCGGCGACGCATGGCTGGGAATGCCGCCGGGGAAGCTGAACTGCTTGAACAGCCGGTGCATCCCGGCGCCGTCGCGGGGGATGCCGGGGAAGTGCTCGGTGTAGGAGCCTTCCAGCCAGGTGTTGGCGACGATCCCCGGTCCGCCGTGGCCCGGCCCCGTCACGAACAGCGCGTTCAGGTCCCGCTCGCGTATCGCCCGGTTCAGGTGGACATAGAGGAAGTTCAGCCCCGGCGTCGTCCCCCAGTGTCCCAGCAGACGCGGCTTGATGTGCTTGATCGTCAGCGGCTCCCGCAGCAGCGGGTTGGCCATCAGGTAAATCTGGCCGACCGACAGGTAGTTCGCGGCGCGCCAGTAGGCGTCCATGCCTGCCAGCTCGTCGGGCGTCAGGGCCGTGGTGCGCGGTGTCAAGGTGTCCGGCATGGGAGGGCCTCCTGTGAAGCGGCGACCCTACCGAAGATGGGGAGGGCGCATCCACCCCCGTCTTGCCGCAGTCAGTCTTGCCGCATTCAGTCTTGCCGCAGTCAGTCTTGTTGCAGCCAGCAGTAAGGCGCCGCGCCGCATCCGGATCAGGGGATGGTACATCGCAGTGGCCTGCACCGTCCGCTTGGCCCAGGTCTCACCACGCGTTGCGGAGAAATTAACGTGCACATTAACGTACGAAAACGAACTATAGTCGGCACTGATTGTTCATAAACGGGCGCGGGCTGGATGCAAGGGCGAGCAAGGCCCGAATCCCCCTCATCCCATAGACACCAGGCATCAAGGCGGAACGCATCATGGCCGGCCCGAACGTCCACGAAAGCCGTCCGTTGCTAGACATTGCGGCCGCGGCCTTCCAAGTCCTGCCCGCGCCCAGTGTCCTGCTTGCACCCGACGCGCCGCGCTTCACGATTCTGGACGCCAACGCGGCTTATTTGAGCAAGCTCGGCGTCAGACGGGAGAACCTGCTTGGGCTTGGCCTGTTTCAGGCTTCCCTGGACGGCCCCGGGCATGCCGGGACGGATGGCGAGCGGAGTTTTCGCGCATCACTGGCCGCAGTCCTGCAGAGCCGATCGCCGGACCGGCTGGTTGCGCAGCTTTACCCGACTCAAGGTGGGGACGGCGGGTTCACCGACCGATGGTGGCAAATCGTCAACACGCCCATTCCCGCTGGCGACATAACCATTGCCGCTATCTTGAGCACGGTCGAGGAGGTGACAGCCCCGGCGAAGCAGTGGAGCCGCGCCGCCTATGCCTCGCAGGCGGATGCCGGGCTGCAACGGAATGTCGAGTTGAAGCCGGAGGTGTCGTGGACCGCCGATGCCGCAGGCTGTGTCACCGGGTTCAGCCCGCTCTGGACGGAGCTGAGGGGGAGGGCACCCGATGAGCCTGGGGACGGAGACTGGGCTAGAGTGGCGAACCCGGCAGCCCCGTCAGCCGTTGCCGCGGGTTGGACGCAATCTGTAGGGACCGGCGTGTTTCGCGGCGTGAAGCACCGCATCCGTCTGCGCGATGGCCCCTATCATTGGACGCATTCGCGCGCTTTCTCATGGTGCGGCCGGGACACCGGCGCGGTCCTGCCCTGGAATAGCGTGCCCGAAGACGTAAACGACCGGCGCCAGGCCGAGGGACGCCGGCGCGAAAGCGATGCGCGCCTTGCCTGGCTGCTGGATACGACGCCGGTGGGCGTGGTCGAACTGGACGCTGAGGGCCGCGTGACCTACGCCAACGCGGCTGCGGAGCGGATCGTGGGCACGCCGCCAGGCGGCATGACCGGCCTGCGCCACGACTCTGACCGGTGGCAGATCGCCGCGGCTGATGGGTCCCCAATCCCTGCCGACCGCCTGCCAGGCGCCTGGGCGCTGCGTGGCGAGCGGGTGACGGACTACGAGCACGCCTTCACGGCGCTGGACGGCCGCCATGTCGTCGCGCTGGTGGACATCGTTCCCGTTCGTGACGAGGCCGGTGGGATCACGGGCGCACTGGCGGCGTTCCAGGACGTCACGGCGCGGCATGCGGCAGCGGAGGCCCTGCGGGAGAGCGAGCTGCGGTTTCGCGGCTTCGTCGAGAACTCGACGGATGTGCTGTGGATCGTGGACGCCGGCACCGGGCAGTTGGAATATCTCAGCCCGGCCTACGAAGGCATCTGGGGCGAGCCGCGGGACCGGATCATGGCGGACCTGGCGCATTGGGCGGAGACGGTGCATCCCGATGACCGGGTGGAGGGTGTGACCGTGCTGCCGCGGGTCCTGGCTGGCGAGACCTTCACGATCGAATACCGGGTGGTGCGGCGGGATGGCGGCGTGCGCTGGATACGCGACACCGGCTTCCCGATCCCCGAGGCGGATGGCCGCATCCGGCGGGCCGGCGGCATCGCCCAGGACATTACCTCGCAAAAGGAAGTGCAGGCCGCATTGCAGCGCGCCAACGAAACCCTGGAAGCGCGGGTGTCCGAACGTACTGCCGCCTTGCGCCAAGCCCTGGACGCCCTGCAGGCCGAGGTCCGGGAACGGGAACGGGCCGAGGCGGCCCTGCGTCAGTCGCAGAAGATGGAGGCGGTCGGCCAGCTCACCGGCGGCATCGCGCACGATTTCAACAACATGCTGCAGGCGATTTCCGGCGGCCTGGAGATGATGCGCCGCCGTGTCGAGCAGGGCCGCGCGGGGGAGGCCGTCCCGCTGCTTGATGCAGCGCGCCGGACCGTGGACCGCGCGGCGGCACTGACCAACCGGCTGCTAGCCTTTGCCCGTCGCCAGGCCCTGCAGCCGGAGCAGGTCGAGCCTGACACCCTGATAAACGGCATGGCGGAGCTGATCCGGCACACGGTCGGCCCGTCCGTGATTGTCGAGCTTCTGCTCAGGGATGGCGTCTGGTCCGTGCTGTGCGACCCCAACCAGCTTGAGAACGTGCTGCTCAACCTCGCCATCAACGCCCGCGACGCGATGGCGCAGCCGTCCCCCGGCGGAAGCGCCCACGGAGCGGGTGCAAGGCCGGACGGCGGCACGCTGACCATTGCCACCGCGGACGTGCGCCTGTCCGCATTGGACATGGTCACTCTGGAAGGCGCGCAGCCCGGCGAGTATGTGGAAATCCGGGTGGCCGACAACGGCGCAGGCATGGATGAGGCCACCCGGCTGCGTGCGTTCGAGCCGTTCTTCACCACCAAGCCCATCGGGCAGGGAACCGGGTTGGGGCTGTCCCAGCTTTATGGCTTCGTGCGGCAGTCCGGCGGCGCGGTGCAGTTGGACAGCGCGCCGGGGCAGGGGACGACGATGCGCCTATACTTGCCGCGGCACGCTCCGGTGCAGCCGGGCCAAGTTGGCGTTGCACGGGTCGCGCAGCCACACGGGGCAGAGGCGGGACAGACGGTGCTGCTGGTGGAGGACGAGCCGGAAGTCCGCGCCTTCGCCGCGGAGCACCTGCGCGAGCTTGGCTACGACGTGCTTGAGGCCGAGGACGGCCCGGCGGCGTTGCGGCTGCTGCGCATCGTGCCGCAGCTGGATGTCCTGGTGACCGACGTGGGGCTGCCGGGGGGAATGAACGGGCGGCAGGTCGCCGATGCCGTGCGCGAGGTGTTGCCGGACGTGCCGGTGCTGTTCACCACCGGCTACGCCGGAGACGCCCTTGCGGATTGCCTGGCGCCGGGGATGGAGGTGATCGGCAAGCCGTTCGCCCTCGACGCGTTGGCGGCCAGGGTGCGCCGCATGGCCGATGGGCTGCCGTCGGCGGAGTAGGCGCAGGCGCGCCGGGACAGCTTGCGGCGATCCGGTGATCCCGCCAGTCTGCCGGCATGGACATAATCGCCGCCGAACCCGACACCGACCATTTCCTGACCGACCTTCATACGCTGCGGCGCATCGGGGCGTTCAAGACCGGGGTGCATCGCCCGACCTACTCGCCGGGGGACATGGAGTCCCGCCACTGGCTGATGCAGCGCATGGCGGAGGCAGGGCTGGAACCGGAGATGGACGGGATCGGCAACGTGCTGGGCCGCCACCCTGGCCCCGGGCCGAAGCTGCTGTCCGGCAGCCATATCGAAAGCCAGAACGAGGCGGGTTGGCTGGATGGCGCATTGGGCGTGATCGGCGGCCTGGCCCTGGCCCGCGCCGGGCTGCCGGTGGATGTCATCGCCTTCGCGGACGAGGAAGGGCACTACGGCAGCTTCATCGGCTCGCGCTCGTTCACTGGATTGCTGGACGAGGCGGAGATGGATCAGCTTTCCAACCGCTACCACGACAAGCCGCTGCGGCAGGCGCTGCAGGAGGCGGGGCTGGCGGGACTGCCGCGGATGCGTATGGAGCCGGGCCGCTACAAGGGCTTCGTCGAGATGCACATCGAGCAAGGTACCGTGCTGGAGAGCGCCGGTGAGCAGGTCGGCGTCGTCACCGGCATCGTCGCGATCTGGCAGTATCGCATCACCATCACGGGCCAGCAGGACCATGCCGGAGGCACCACGATGGCGGAACGCCGGGACGCCGGCCTCGCGGCAGTGCGACTGCTGGCCGCCCTTGATGCGGAGTTTCCCAGGCATTGCGGCGAGCGCACGGTCTGGACCATGGGCCGGATCACGCTGTCGCCCGGCGCGGCCTCCATCATCCCGGGCCAGGCCGAGGTGCTGTTCCAGTTCCGCGACATCTCGCCGGAGGTGCTGGAGCGGCTGGACGGCGTGCTGCGCCGGCTGGTGCAGGACAGCAACCGCCGCGAGCGGTGCACCGCGGCGCTGGAGGTGATGAGCCAGTCCGCCCCGGCGCCGTGCGACCCCGCATGGCAGGACGCGCTGGCCGCCGCGGCCGAGAGCTTGGTGCCGGGCCGGTGGCGCCGGATGCCGAGCGGCGCCGGGCACGACGCCCAGTATATGGCCCGGCAGATGCCGTCCGCGATGCTGTTCGTGCCCTCCATCGGCGGCATCAGCCATCATTGGGCCGAAGACACTGCGCCGGCGGACCTGGCGATGGGCGTGCGCGTCTTGGCCGAGGGTGCGCGGCGCTTCCTTGCAAGCTGAAATCCAGGTGCTGCACCGCCGGGCCCGGGTAGGGCGGAAAAGCGCAGCGCCTTCCGCCACGGCGCAGCGCCAGCCAGCGGCGGAAAGCGCTACGCTTTTCCGCCCAGCGAGACCCAACGTCGCGCGCCGGAAGGAGCGTCCGCCGGCAACGGTTTAGCAAGAATGATCGTGCTAAGGATGCCTCATAAGATATGCAAATCGACTATAACGTGCATGTCATTGACTTTATTTATCAATCAATAAAAAGTGGATGCAGTTATTTCATAACCATTCCTTAGCCAATATTGACGTGCAAGCCTGCACAAAGCATGCATCGAGATGACTCGCTTAAGGTTCGGAGCGGGTAGGCACCTTGGCGGCTGATTCGGCAGTCTGTCGGCAAGGTGTCTCCCGCGGCAATCTTAGGCCTGACGACCGTCGTGAAGCTTCAGCGTCTCATCCAACCAATCAAAGACGACCTCGTCCTTGAAAGACAGCTCGCCCGACTGGCAGTGGTTATCAGCCCCATCCGCGGTGGTGAATTTGTAAAGTAATTTCGGAGCCTTCAACGCGTCATAGACCTGCTGTGCCTGTCCCTTGAAGAACATGTCTCCTTCGGCATCCATTACGAGGCAGGGAGTTTGGATCATCTCGGCAACGCCGTTGTCTTTTAAGGTGTATTGCTTTGTCTTTTCAGCAAAGTCGGCGAAGCCCGAGGCCCCGAGCGTCCAGACGCCGTTCTCTACAATCCAGCGCAAGGTGGTGTTGCCTTGCATGGCCTTGTAGACGATCTCCTCACAGCGCACTAAGTCGCCCGCTTCGAAAGCAGCCAAAGCCTCCTTCGGGATCGCGCCTCTTATAGTCTCAAAAAAGTCGTACACACCGTCATAGAATATGGCAGCACGGAATCTGTGTTCAAACGCCACGGCACGAGCTGCGAAGTAGCCGCCGAGACTCATGCCCATCAATGCGAGATTGTCACCATCGACGTCGGACCTGGTAAGGGCATAATCAACCGTCGGGGTGACCACCTTCTCCCAGTCATACCGGAAGGTAAGCTTCTGTTCACGCAAAGGAAGACCCTGTCCAGGCCCGTCCCACGTAAGACAGTTGTAGCCATGCTTAACGGCGGCTGCTGCGGCGAAATAGTATAGCTCCTCAAGGCTTGAGTCGTATCCGCCGTGGAAGAGCAGCGTGGGGCGAGGTTTGCCGGAGTCATCCACCTTATAGAAGTATCCGGGCAGTGTAGTCCCCTCATACGGAATTTCGACTGGTTCCCAAGTAGGTCCGGTCAGCTTCGCAGCCCTTGCGTACGCCTTTTGGGACTCCTTTGCCTCAGAAAGAATGCGCGGATCGCCGGGATTGCCATGCAGGTAGAACTCCGCCATGCGAAGATAGGTGGAAGCGCGCAGGTAAGAAGTGCGTGCGCTCTCGTTATGACCGGCATTCAGACTTGCATTGGCGCGATTGAGGATGCGTCGTCCCAACGCGTCCCATTCGGTGAACCAGCTTTCAAGGTCGCCGGCCTCTATTTTATCGGAGGTGGCGATCATTTCACCCAAATCGGCTCCACCGTAGTACATAAAGCCGAGGTTGCGCACAAACTCGAAGGCGAAAGACATATCATCTTTGAATTGAACGATCACGAATCTTTGTTCCTTCACCGTTAGTAGCAAAACTCGCCGGGATGCCGACCGAACGCTTATCCTGTCCGCCGCTGGGGGCAGTGAGACAAAGATGACGTACTGCGAGGGATCTTGAACCCATCGCAACCGCTGCGAGCCGGAAGCAGCCCGGACCAGTCATTCAGAGACGCAGCAACTCCTCGGCGTTCCCTCATTCTATTCGTTCTGGCTATGGCGCCTGAGATGGTTGTTGCGGCTTTAGCGAAAGAGGCTGGAAGCGCTTTCGCCTAACGGTATTTCCAGCGTCTGATACGGTCGCTGTACGGGCGTTCACAATTCGCATGTCGGGTTCCTGACTGGTTGCGGCCTTGCGCGACTTCAGCGAGCCGCCAAGATGGTGTGATGTCGCGCGCCTGTCTTACGCTTTGCAGCTTTGACTTGCGGTTTTCGATCGCCTGATTGCGACGGTCTCCGCATCCAGGATTGGTCGTGGCCGTCCTGCTCGGGGATCTACCTCAACTCTCAATGGCTCAGCTTGGGACGGGGCTCCGAAGTAATGGATTGGGGAGGCGGCGGGATTGCCGTAAACGGTGAGGTGGTCCCGTCAGTTCGGACAGGTTTGCGGCCGGGATAAGCTAGGCGTGGTTCAAAGCCGAGTTGCATGTGGAGCTTGGCAGAGCCGGATTGACGCTTCCAGAACGGATGATGGCACCCTGACGTGTTCAGGTGCGATGCGAGATGGGT
>DASWOJ010000433.1:0-7610 GCA_036398775.1 Acetobacteraceae bacterium | reverse complement strand
CGTCCATATTTTCGGAATGCACGATCTCGGCATGTTTGATGTTGCGGTCGAGCCAGAGGCCGTAGGCGGTGCGGGCCGTCGAGGCGATGCGGATACCGGGCTGATCGACGTCGGCGATGGTGCGCAACGGCGAGCCGGGTGGGACGAGATAGGTCGACTGGATCTCAACGTAAGCCGGAGTGAACTCGATCTTCTCGGCACGGGCCGGCTCGGCGCCGATCAGGCCGATGTCCCAAATGTCGGTACCGGCGGCGTCGGCGAGCTCGCCGGGTCTCGGGTAGGGCACGTAGCAAACGGGAACACCGAGGCGGTCGGCGATGGCGGCGCCGAGATCCGGCGCGACACCGACTGGGCCGCCATCCGAGTCGCGGGCGGAGATCAGAAGAAAATTACTGAGGTTCAGACCGACGCGGAGAACGCCGGTCGGGGCGAGTTCAGCAACGATTTGGGCGGGCACGGGCATATGACGATCTCAACCGAAATGGGAGAGCAAAGCCTGAACCGCCACTTCAGCGATCGCAAGATCGGGACGCCAACACCTGGTCGGCACGGGGCGGGGGTGGAGCGGGTGGAGGGAATCGAACCCTCGTATGCAGCTTGGGAAGCTGCCGTTCTACCATTGAACTACACCCGCAGCCCTGTCGTTATACGGATTGGCGGTTGACCGCGCAACGCCCCCCTCCCTATCTTGCTGCCGCCCACCTCGTGATTTGTCCGGCCGGATTGCGGCGAGGTTAAACAAGCGCGCTAAAGAGGCCCGCGGCGTCCCCACCCGGGCCGCCGCTGGCATCGTCGGCCCCACGCCTCACGATGAAAGCCTGCACCAGATGTCCAGCACCCCACGCCGCCCCGCAACCCAACTGGTCCACGGCGGCACCACCCGTACCCCCTACGGCGAAACCTCCGAGGCGCTCTTCCTCACCTCCGGCTTCGTCTATGACAGCGCCGAGCAGGCGGAGGACACCTTTACCGGCGCTGCCAGCCATTACCAGTACAGCCGCTTCGGCAACCCGACCGTCGCCATGCTGGAAAGCCGCCTCGCCCTCATCGAGGGCGCCGAGGCCTGCCGAGCCACCGCCACCGGCATGGCCGCCGTCCACGCCGCCATGCTGAGCCACCTGCGCGCCGGTGACCGCGTGGTCGCCTCCCGCGCGCTGTTCGGCTCCTGCCACTGGATCGTCTCCACCCTGCTGCCCCGCTACGGCATCACCTCGGAGTTCGTGGACGGCACCGACCTTGAAGCCTGGCGCGCCGCCCTGTCCCGCCCGGCGGCGATGGTGCTGCTGGAATCCCCTTCGAACCCGATGCTGGAGGTGCTGGACATCCGCGCCATCTGCGCCCTGGCGCACGCGGCCGGCGCCCTCGTCGTGGTGGACAACGTGTTCGCCACCCCCCTTTTGCAGCATCCCCTGCAACTGGGCGCCGACATCGTCGTCTATTCCTGCACCAAGCACATAGACGGCCAGGGCCGCGTGCTCGGTGGCGCCGTGCTGGGCAGCAAGGCCTGGGTCGAGGACACCCTGCAGCCATTCATCCGCAACACCGGGCCGAGCCTGTCGCCCTTCAACGCCTGGCTATTGCTGAAGGGGCTGGAGACCCTGCACCTGCGCGTGGACGCCGGCTGCCGATCCGCCGCCGCCGTCGCCGACAGCCTGGCCGCGCACCCCGCCGTCTCCCGCGTCTGGTATCCTGGCCGGGCCGACCATCCGCAGCACGCACTGGCCATGTCGCAGATGACCGCCGGCGGCACCCTGGTCGCCTTCGAGGTCGCCGGCGGCAAGCCCGGCGCTTTCGCCGCGATGAACGCGCTGCGCCTGGTCGCGGTGTCCAACAACCTCGGCGACTCCAAGTCCCTCGTCACCCACCCCGCCACCACCACCCATATGAAGATCGGCGCCGAGGAGCGGGCGCGCCTGGGCATCGGCGACGGCGTGCTGCGCCTGTCCGTCGGGCTGGAAGACCCGCTTGACCTGATCGAGGACCTGACGGCGGCGCTGGACGCCGCCGGACAGCCCGCCCTGCAGCGCGCCGCGGAGTAGCCGATGACCGCCGACTATACTGCCGTCACCCGTGGGATCGAGGTCGGGGTGCAGACCTTCTACCTGGAGGAGCAGTCCGACCCCGACGCCGGTACCTGGGTATGGGCATACCGCGTGCGGATCGAGAACGGCGGCACGGAAACGGTCCAACTGCTGCGACGCACCTGGCGCATCACCGACGCCCAAGGCAAGCTGGATCTCGTCGAAGGCCCCGGCGTCGTCGGCGAGCAGCCGGTGCTGCGGCCCGGCGAGGTCTTCGAATATACGTCCGGCACCCCGCTCCGCACGCCATCCGGCTTCATGGAGGGCAGCTACGGCATGACCATCCCGGAAACCGGCGAGAAGTTCGATGCCGCCGTGCCTGCCTTCAGCCTCGACAGCCCGCACGTCGCGCGCAGGTTGCACTGACGGCGGCGGGCAAGCGCAACGCGGCCCTGGCCCGGCCGCCTGACCGGCCAGCTTGCATCGTTGGGCGTCTGGCCCATGTCCTTTACCACGCGAAGGTTTGAACAACGTCCAGAAGACGATGCGCAGAAAACGACGCCCAGAATCGGATGCCAGATTTGAACGACATGACCTCGCCCTCCAAGGCCGCCCCGCCCTTGGAAGACAACCGCCCCACCCAGGCCGAAGCCGAGGACGCCGTACGCATCCTGCTCCGCTGGGCCGGCGACGACCCGGCGCGTGAGGGCCTGCGCGACACCCCGCGCCGCGTCGCCAAATCCTACAAGGAGCTGTTCGGCGGCTACGCTGTTGACCCTGCCCAACTGCTCGAACGCACCTTCGAGGAGGTGGAGGGCTACGACGAGATCATCCTGCTGCGCGACATACGCCTCGAAAGCTACTGCGAACACCACATGGTCCCGATCATCGGCGTGTGCCATGTCGCCTACCTGCCGCGCAGCCGCGTCGTCGGCATCAGCAAGCTCGCCCGCGTGGTGGACGCCTACTCAAAGCGCCTGCAGATCCAGGAAAAGCTGACGGTGCAGATCGCCTCCGTCATAAACGACGTGCTGCAGCCGCATGGCGTCGCCGTGATCATCGAGGCCGGGCACCAATGCATGACCACCCGCGGCGTCCACAAGCCCGGCGTCAGCATGGTGACCAGCCACATGCTCGGCGCATTCCGCAACAACCCGGTGACCCGGCGGGAGCTGATGGCGCTAATCGGGCAGCGGTCGTCAGCAGGGTTCGAAACCTGAGCAAACCTCCGGAGGCTTGCGCACAGATAAGAAGCTAAGCCTGCTTAAACCGCAATCGCCTTGCGGATCGCCGCGATTGACGCAGCCGACGACCAGTCCGCTGCGCCCTCCAGCCTCGCCCGCTCCCGCCCGGTGCGGTCTATCAGCAGCGTTGTCGGGATGCCGCGCGCACCCAGGGCACGGCCTGCCGCCCCGCGCGGGTCCAGCAGCACCGGCAGGCTGCGTATCCCGCGCTCCCGGTAAAACCGCTCCACAGCCGCGGCGCCCCCGCGGTCCGACGACAGCGCGAGCACCGTGATGTCCCCGTCCACCTTCCGCGCCAGCTCGTCCAGCGCCGCCATTTCCGCCACGCAGGGCACGCACCAGGTCGCCCACAGGTTCAGCACGACGCCATGCCCGGCATAGCGGTCCAGGCCGTGCGCGGCGCCGTCCGCACCGGTCAACTGCAGCTCCGGCACGGCCACGGGACCCTCGACCACCAGGTGATCCAACCCACGCAGCTTCTCCTCCGCCGCCGCGGGTTTGCGCGGGATGGCCGCCGCCGGTAGGGTCAGGGCCGCCGCCAGCAGGGTGCGGCGCTTGAATGGGGTCATGGGAAGTCCTTGAGCAGCATGTCCGAACCAGGCCCCATCCTACCAGCGGACGCCCGGAACGCCCAAGCCAATGTGCAGTGGGGCGGCCGCTTCTCAAGCGGCCCCGGCGTCATCATGCAGGAGATCAACGCCTCCATCGGCTTCGACCAGCGGATGTGGCGCCAGGACATACGCGGCAGCCTCGCCCATGCCGCCATGCTGGCCCGCGCCGGGGTGATCGCGCCGGGCGACGAGGCGGCGATCACCGACGGCCTGCAGGGCATTGCCGCCGAGATCGAGGCCGGCCGCTTCCCCTTCGTGGACGACCTCGAAGACATCCACATGAACATCGAGGCACGCCTGATCGAGCGCGTCGGCGAGGCCGGCAAGCGCCTGCACACCGCCCGCAGCCGCAACGACCAGGTGGCGACCGACTTCCGCCTGTGGGTGCGCGACGCGCTGGACGGCCTGGACGCCCAGGCCGCGGACCTGATGCGGGCGCTGGCCGACCGTGCCGCCGAGTTCTCGGCCGCACCGATGCCGGGCTTCACCCACCTGCAAACCGCGCAGCCCGTGACCCTCGGCCACCACCTGCTGGCCTATGTCGAGATGCTGGCCCGCGACCGCGGCCGCCTCGCCGACTGCCGCCGCCGGCTGAACGAGTGCCCCCTCGGCTCGGCGGCGCTGGCCGGCACCAGCTTCCCGATAGACCGCGGCCACACCGCCGCCGCCCTGGGCTTCGACCGTCCCACCGCCAACTCGCTGGACGCCGTATCCGACCGCGACTTCGCGCTGGAGTTCCTGTCCGCCGCCGCGATCTGCGCCATCCACCTCAGCCGCCTGGCGGAGGAGTTCGTGATCTGGTGCAGCGCCCCCTACGGCTTCATCCGCCTGTCCGACGCCTTCACCACCGGCAGCAGCATCATGCCGCAGAAGCGCAACCCGGACGCCGCGGAGCTGGCGCGGGCCAAGTCCGGCCGCGTCACCGGCGCACTGGTGTCGCTGCTGATGGTGATGAAGGGCCTGCCGCTGGCCTATGCCAAGGACATGCAGGAGGACAAGGAGCCGGTGTTCGACGCCGCCGACGCCCTGGCCCTGTCGCTCGCCGCGACCGCCGGCATGGTGCGGGACATGCAGCCCGACCTGGCCCGGCTGCGCGCCGTCGCCGGCTCCGGATACTCCACCGCGACCGACCTGGCGGACTGGCTGGTGCGGGTGCTGCGCCTGCCGTTCCGCAGCGCCCACCACGTCACCGGCCGCCTGGTCGCCCGGGCCGAGGCGCGCGGCGTTGACCTGGCCGGCCTCACCCTGGCCGAAATGCAGTCAGAAGAACCCGGCATCACCGCCGACGTGTTCGGCGTGCTGACGGTGGAAGCCTCGGTCGCCAGCCGCACCAGCTACGGCGGCACCGCACCCGCCAACGTGGCAGCCCAGGCAGCCCGGTGGCAGGAGGCGCTGGCATGAGGGTCGCCGCGCTGGTCGCCCTGGTCCTCCTGGCCTCTTGCGGCAAAAAAGGCGCCCCTTCCCCCCCAGGACCAGCGGCCGAGATCACCTACCCCCGTTCCTACCCCTCCCGCTAAAGCAGTCCCCTTCTCCCTCTCCCTGCGGGAGAGGGCCGGGGTGAGGGAAACCGCAAGCGCCAGCCCATCCCACCGCAGCCCAGTCCAGCAGAGTCCAAACGCGCGCTGCCTGCCTCCCTCACTCCAACCCTCTCCCGGAGGAAGAGGGAGAACAACCAGCCTGGATCAGGACCGCCGCATTCCCTATTGATACGGGATGCCAGCCCCCCTCGCCCTCGCCCCAGACCCCGATCCCACGACGGCCGAGCTGATCGCCGCCCGCCCGCATTTGTCCATGCACGCCATGGACGGCCTTCTCATGGAGGGCGTACCCCTCAATGCCGTGGCCGACGCCGTAGGCTCCCCAACCTGGGTCCTGTCCGCCAACTGCATCCGCGGGCGCCTGCGCCAGTTGCAGGACGCAATGGCCGCCCTGCCGACGCAGGTCCACTACGCGGTAAAGGCCAACGACCACCTTGCAGTCCTCCGCCTGATGGCCCAGGGCGGCGCCGGGGCCGACGTGGTCAGCGGCGGCGAGATGCAGCGCGCCCTCCGTGCCGGCATTCCTCCCGCCCACATCGTATTCTCCGGCGTCGGCAAGTCTGTGCCCGAACTGCACGATGCCTTGCAGGCGGGCGTCGGCCAGGTCAACGCCGAAAGCGCCGAGGAACTGGCGATGCTCTCCGCCATCGCCGCCGGCATGGGCGCCACCGCCCGGGTCGCCCTGCGGATCAACCCGGACGTGGACGCCGGCACCCACGCCAAGATCACCACGGGCCGGGCCGACAACAAGTTCGGCATCGCCTACGACGACGCCGCGGCGCTGTATGCCCACGCCGCCGCCCTGCCCGGCCTGCACCCGGTCGGCCTGGCATTGCACATCGGCAGCCAGATCATGTCCATGACGCCCTACCGCGCCGCCTACGCCCGCACCGCCGCCCTGGTGCGAGTCCTGCGCGGCGCCGGTCAGACCGTGGACGTGGTGGACTGCGGCGGCGGCCTCGGCATCCCCTACCGCAACGAGCCTGCCAGCACCCCTGCAGCCTTCGCCGGGGCCATACGCACCGCCTTCGCCGGCCTCGACCTCCGCCTCGCCATCGAGCCAGGCCGCTGGCTGGTCGCCCCGGCCGGCGTGCTGCTGACCTCGGTGATCCTGTCGAAGACCACCGCCGGCCGCCGCTTCGTGGTGCTGGACGCCGCGATGAACGACCTGGCCCGGCCCGCCATGTATGACGCCTGGCACGGCGTCGTCCCGGTCTCGGCGGTGGACGCCGTGCGCCCGGCCCTCCCCGCCGATATTGTCGGCCCCGTCTGCGAAACCGGCGACACCTTTGCGCGAGGCCGCGCCCTGCCACACCTGGACGCCAATGCACGCTTGGCGATCCTGGACGCGGGAGCATATGGTTCCGTCATGAGCAGCACCTACAACTCACGGCCGCTGGCCGCCCAGGTGATGGTGGACGGCAGCCGCTGGTCGGTGATCCGCGCCCGGCAGCCGGTCGAGGCGCTGTGGGCCGCGGAAACCGCCCCGGACTGGTTCGGGTGAGCGTGACCCCGCCGGACGCCGGCATGCAGGGCCTGGCGCGCAAGCGCCGGCTTGCCCGGCTGGCGCTTTGGTGGGAACAGGTTTGGCCCGCGGCCTGGCCGCCCCTCGCCCTCCTGGGCGGCTATGCCGTGCTAGCCCTCCTCGACGTGCCGGCGATGCTTCCATCCTGGCCGCGCCTGCTGCTTGCCCTCGCGGCGCTGGCAGGCTTTGCGGCGCTGGCCTGGCGGGCCGTCCGCCGGGTCGCACGCCCGACGGACGCCCTTGCCGACCGCCGGCTGGAGCGGGACACCGGCCTGCGCCACCGGCCCCTGTCCGTCCTCGCCGACACCCCGGCGCAGCACTCGGAAGAAGGCGCCGCCCTTTGGCGGGCGCACCTGGCGCGCGTGGCGGCGCAGGCGGCACGTATGCGGGTCGCCGCACCGAAGCCCGGCCTGCCCACACGCGACGGCCGGGCGCTGCGCGGCGCATTGCTGCTGGCGCTGGTCGCCGCAATCGTGATCGCCGGGCCGGAAACAGGCAACCGGCTGCTGCGCGGCATCGCGCCGGCACTGCCGGAAGCCCCGCCGGCCCCAGCCTCGGTCATCCAGGCTTGGATCACCCCCCCGGCCTATACCGGCGTGGCGCCCGTATTCTTGCGCCCGGAGCAGCCGGCCGTTTCCGTCCCGTCCGGGTCCCACCTCGTCGTCAACGTC
>DASWOJ010000432.1:0-11344 GCA_036398775.1 Acetobacteraceae bacterium | reverse complement strand
AGCCGCGCATGGACGTGCGGCACGTCGCCGACACGGTGGTGCTGATGGCCGGGATGCCGCTCGACGCCAACGTGCAGTTCGTGACGGTGATGGCGACGGCGATGCCGTTTGTCGGCCGTGGGTAGCGGGGGCCGTGGGTAGCGGCGGGAGCCGGGGATGGCCGGGGCCGGAAACCAGGCCGTTGGCCATTCCTTGACGCTTGCTGCCGTAGCTTGCCCGGCAATTGGCGGGGCAGGGTCATGGGCAAGCAGGCGGGCAAGAAGCGGCAGGACGCGCAGGCGCTGTTCCGGCGCGGCGCGGGGATGCACGGGGCGGGTCAGTTGGCGCCTGCGGTGGCGGCCTATCGCTTTGCTGTGCTGCTGGCGCCGGACCATGCCGACGCGCTGAACAACCTCGCCGCCGCGCTGGCGGCGATGGGCCGGCACGCGGACGCCGCCGCGGCATGGGAGCGGCTGGCGCGGCTGCGCCCGCGCAACGCGGATGCGGTGGCCGGGCTGGCCGCGGCGCTGCTGGCGGACCGGCGCCCGAAGGAGGCTCTGCTGGCGCTCGCAGCCTGCGCCGGGTTGCCGCCCGAGGCGCGGCTGCTGCGCCTGAACGCGCGGGCGCTGCTGGCGATGGGCCTGACGGACCCGGCGCTCGGCGCGCTGCACCTGGCCGTGGCGTTGCAGCGGGACGACCACGACGCCCATGCCGAGCTGGCGGCGGCGCTGCTGCAGGCCAGGCGGGACGGGGAAGCGTTGCCGCCCGCCCTGCAGGCGTTCCGCCTGGCGCCCACCACGGACAATGCGGTGCGGCTGAGCTGCGTGCTCATCGGCGCCGGGCACCTGGACGCGGCGCTGGAGGTGACCGAGGCCGGGCTGCGGGCCGACCCGGCCTGCGCCGAGGCGATGGTGAACCGCGGCATCGTGCTGGAGAGCCTGGGACGGGTGGCGGAGGCGGCGGCGGCGGCGCGGGACGCCGTGGCCGCCGCCCCAACCAACCCGGTGATGCGCCATCATCTCGGGACGACGCTGCTGGCCGCGGGCGCGCTGACGGCGGAGGCTTGGGATCTGTATGAGGCCCGGTTGAAGCTGCCGGGCGTCCGGGCGCTGCCGCCGGCGCGGCTTTGGGACGGCGGGCCGCTGGACGGGCGGACGCTGCTGATCCATGCCGAGCAGGGATTGGGCGACACCCTGCAATTCGTCCGTTACGTCCCGCTGGCTGCGGCCCGCGGCGGGCGGGTGGTGCTGGCGGTGCAGCCGGCGCTGGTGCGGCTGCTGCACGGCACGCCGGGGGCGGCGGAGGTCGTACCTGCCGGGGCGGTGCTGCCGGACTTCGACGTGTTCGTGCCGTTGCTGAGCCTGCCGCGGCTGTTCGGCACGACCTTGGAGTCGGTTCCGCCGCCGCTGCCGTATGGCGTGCCGCGGACGCCGAAGCAGGTAGGCGGGTTGCGGGTCGGGCTGGTGTGGGCGGGCGGCGGCGTGTTCGCCGATGACCAGCACCGGTCCATGCCGGCGACGGCGATGGATGGGCTGGCCGGGGTGCCGGGGGTGCAGTTCGTCAGCCTGCAACTGGGCGATGCGGCGCTGCCCGCAGGGGCAGAGGACGGAATGGCTGGCGTCCACGACTTCGCCGATACGGCGGCGGGGGTGGCGGGGCTGGACCTGGTGATCGCGGTGGACACGGCGGTCGCGCACCTGGCGGCGACGATGGATGTCCCGGTCTGGCTGCTGTCGCGCCACCGCGGTTGCTGGCGCTGGGGGCACGGGCGGACGGACAGCCCGTGGTATCCGGGGTTGCGCCTGTTCCGGCAGTCGGGTCCCGGAAATTGGGACGGAGTGGTGCAGGAGGTGCGGGCGGCGCTGCTGGCATGGGCCGGGGCGCAGGCCCGGGCGAGGTAGGGCGGACGAGCGCAAGGGCCTTCCGATTTCGGCCAGCGCGACGTTACGGCGGTGGGCGTTGACGCATCCGCCCAACCGGGTTTCCGCCTTGCCACGCACTGGGCGCTGCCCTGACTTGCAAAGGCAACGCCTGGTCCCGCCGCGCGTTGGCTACTGGCGAAAGGGGACCTCGAATGGAACCGATGAAGCCCATGGAACCAATGAAGCCGATGACGCCCATGGAACCGATGAAGCCAATGCAGCCGCAAAAGGCTTGGTGGCCCGAGGACCTAGGCCAGCCCAGCACCAGCGGGTCGCAGAACGACGCCCACTATGCCTTCTTCGCCGACAAGCACCGTCTGGCCATTCAGACCGATGGCAAGACCACGGTGTATGACAGCGGCGACCACCACATCAGCGGCGTGCAGCAGGCGCAGGGTGGGGGAAAGCATCTAAGCTTCACTAGCCAGCACGGCACGGTGGACCTGGACAGCCTGAAGCAGGTCTAGGCCTGCCCGTGCTGCGGATCGAAACCCTCGTCGGCCTGGCCATGCGCCCGCACATCCCGGCGCTGGCCCGGCTGCGGCGGGTCGTGTTCCGGGAATGGCCCTACCTTTACGACGGCGGCGGGCGAGACGCCTACGAGGAGGCCTACCTGGAAACCTATGCCGCTTCTCCACGGGCGGCGTTGGTGATGGCATGGGACGGGACCGAGCCGGTCGGCCTCGCCACATGCCTCCCATTGCCGGACGAGACGCCCAACGTCATCGAACCCTTCCGTGCCGCTGGGCTGGACCCGGCGGAGTACTGCTACTTCGGCGAGGGCATCCTGTTGCGGCCCTACCGCGGGCAAGGCGCTGGAGTGGCGTTCTACAAGGCGCGGGAGGA
Source organism: Acetobacteraceae bacterium (assembly GCA_036398775.1). GTDB lineage: Bacteria > Pseudomonadota > Alphaproteobacteria > Acetobacterales > Acetobacteraceae > DASWOJ01. Next base: position 8,597 of record DASWOJ010000432.1, on the reverse strand, counting down.
CCATGCCCGGTCGCTCGACCTTCGCCGCACGGCATTTTGCGCCGTGGTGCGTCCCGGCGACCATCCGATGCGGCCCGTGGACGCAGCGCCGCTGGACGGCTTCTGGCGCAACCGCGGCTACTCCATGCACCCCGGCTTGACTTGCACGATGCGCTGGCCGGACCTGGGCGCCGGCGATACGGTTCACGCCATGCAGTTCTGGACCAAGGACTTGGATCTCGCCGCATGACCCTACGCTTGGGCGCGCTGCAGTATCCCATCAGCCATGTCGCTGGCCTGGACGACTATGCCGTAAAGCTGGACCAACTGGCGGCGGAGGGCGTGGCTGGCGGCGGTGAACTGCTCCTGATGCCGGAATACGCCTGCATGGAGGTGGCTGCCGCCTTTGCCGTCACCGGCCCGGAGGCGGAACGTGATGCCGTGTGCGGCGTCGCAGCGGACCTGCTGTCCATCATGCAGGCTGCGGCGGTGCGGCACCGGGTCTGGCTGGCCCCGGGCAGCGTGCCGCAGGCGGTGGAGGGCCGCATCGTCAACCGTGCCCCGCTGATCCGCCCGGATGGGCTGATGGCGTTCCAGGACAAGCAGGTGATGACCCGGTTTGAGGCGGAGCAGTGGGGCATCTATGGCGGCGCACCCGCCGGCGTTTTCGAAACGCCTTGGGGCCGCTTGGGCATCGCCGTCTGCTACGACAGCGAGTTCCCCGGCGTCGTCCGTGCCATGACCGAGGCCGGCGCCTGGCTGATCCTGGTGCCTACCTGCACCGACACCGCGCACGGCTATAACCGTGTCCGCCTGTCATGCCGCGCGCGGGCGCTGGAGAATCAGTGCTTCGTCGCTCTGTCGCCCACCGTGGGCGAGGCGCCGTGGCTGGCGACCCTGGACCGCAACACCGGACGCGCCGGCGTGTATGGCCCGGTGGACCGCGGCTTCCCGGACGACGGCGTCATCGTGGAGGGCGACGGCGCGGGATGGGTGTTCGCCGACCTGGACCCGGCGCGCCTGGAGGCGGTGCGGCGGGACGGGGCCGTACTGAACTTCCAGGACTGGCCCTCGGGCTGGCGCGGGCCGGCCGCAAAGCCTATTCCGTTCGCATAACGGGGAGGTTGCGATGAATGAGGCCGAGCGCGTGGTGCGCGCCTATTACGACACGTTCAATGCCGGGGACACCGAGGGATTCCTGGCACTGCTGACCGACGACGTCGTGCACGGCATCAACCAAGGTGCGCGCGAGGTGGGGCGAGCCGCCTTCGCGCGATTCATGGATGGGATGGCCGGGTGCTATGAGGAGCAGTTGGCCGATCTCGTCATCCTGACCGGGGCGGACGGCACCCGGGCGGCGGCGGAGTTCGTGGTGCACGGCACCTACAAGCGCACGGCTCTGGGACTGCCGGAGGCAACGGGGCAGCAGTATGTGCTGCCCGCCGGGGCGTTCTTCAGCCTGCGGGGCGGACAGGTGGCGCGGATAGACAACTACTATAATCTGCAGGACTGGCTGCGGCAGGTCAGCGTCGTGCGCTGATGCGTCCTGCCCGCTCTCCCTCTCTCTCCGGGAGAGGGCTGGGATGAGGGAAGCCGCAAGCACCATGCGATCCAAGTTGCAGGGCTGACCGGCACTGCCATAGCTAGGCATCGTGCTGGAGGTTTCCCTCACCCCAATCCTCTCCCGGAGGGAGAGGGAGTAGATGGCATCCTTGTGGCGGAACCCGTGCTATGTGCAATGCAGCACCGGCCGCATGCACAGGAGCACCGCGCATGGACACGCCCCAAGGAAAGCCCCAAGAGAAGATAGACGCCACCCTGATCCCCGGCGACGGCATCGGGCCGGAGATCGTGGCCGCCACGACCCGGGTGCTGGACGCCCTGGGATCGCCGTTCGCCTGGGACGTGCAGCAGGGCGGGCTGGCCGGCATCGCCGCTGGGGGTGACCCTCTGCCAGAGGCGACCCTGGACAGCATCCGCCGCACGCGGCTGGCGCTGAAGGGGCCGCTCACCACGCCGGTCGGCGGCGGTTTCCGCTCCATCAACGTCCGGCTGCGCGAGGAATTCCAGCTCTATGCCAACGTCAGGCCCAACCGCACGATGGTGCCCGGCGGGCGCTACGAGGACATAGACATCGTCCTGCTGCGCGAGAACCTGGAGGGGCTTTACGTCGCCTTCGAGCACTACATCCCAATCGGCGGCGACCCCCATGCCGTCGCGATCTCATCGGGCGTGAACACGCGGGAAGGGTCGCGCCGCATCGCCCGCTTCGCCTTCGAGTATGCCGTGCGGAACGGGCGCAAGAAGGTCACGATCGTGCACAAGGCGAACGTGCTGAAGGCGCTGACCGGCATCTTCCTGGAAACGGCGCAGGATATCGCGCGGGAGTATGAGGGCCGGGTCGCCTGCGACGACCGCATCGTGGACGCCTGCGCGATGCAGTTGGTGCTGAATCCGTGGCAGTTCGACGTGATCGTCACGACCAACCTGTTCGGCGACATTCTTTCCGATGAGATCGCCGGGCTGGTGGGCGGGTTGGGCACCGCGCCGGGGGCGAACATCGGCGAGAAGGCGGCGATCTTCGAGGCGGTGCATGGGTCGGCGCCGGACATCGCCGGGCGGGGAATCGCCAATCCGCTGGCGCTGATGATGGCGTCGGCGCTGATGCTGGAGCATGTGGGGCACCAGGCGCTGGCCGGGCGGCTGCGCGAGGCGCTGGATGCGGTGCTGAAGGTGGACGGGGTGCGGACCGGGGACCTGGGCGGGACGGCGACGACGGTGCAGTTCGCGGATGCGGTATTGGCGCGGCTGGGCGGGTAGCGCGCCAAGTCCGCTGGACGATGTAGGCGCTCTCTGCTCCCTCTCCCTCCGGGAGAGGGTTGGGGTGAGGGAGGCTTGGCTGCGGAGCGGAGACTGACGGCGCCGTCGGCGCATGTTCCTGCTTGGATCAAGGTAGCGCTTCAAGGCCCCCTCACCCCAACCCTCTCCCGGAGGAAGAGGGGGCAAGAAGCGTCTAACTGCCTCGGTAGGTCGTATATGTCCCCGGGCTGACCAGCAGCGGCACATGGTAGTGCGCCTCCGGTTCGCCGATGGAGAACCGCACCGGGATCGTGTCCAGGAACGGCGGATCGGATTGCGGCAGGCCCACCCGGGCGAAATAGGCCGCGACCTGGAACCGCAGCTCGTATTCGCCGATCCGCAACGGCGCCCCGTGCAGCAGCGGCGCGTCCGTGCGGCCGTCGTCGTTGGTGACGCCCTCCATCAGCAGTGCCGCGGCGCCGCCGTCTAGGCTGTAGAGCGACACAGGGATGCCTGCGCCGGGCTGGGCCAAGGTGGTGCTGAGGACGTGGGTGGATAGGCGGCCATTCACCTCCGGCATCCCCGGGCCATCCACCAGCGCCGCAATCCGCAAGCGTGTGATGAGGAACACCTCATGCAGCGCCGCCGCCCGCTCCCCGTCCGGCGTGCCGCCCAGCCGGCGCTGGAACTGCCGCAGCAGCGACGCCCGGCCGTGCCGGCGAATGCACAGGATGAACGGGATGCCGAACCGGGCGCGGTAGTCGCGGTTCATCGCGTCGAACCCGGCGTCGTCCAGGCCGTCCAGGCCGAGCGACGCCTGCTCCTCCGCCGAGAACGCCGCCATCGTGCCCCGGCGGGCTGCGGCGCCGGCCAGTTCCGGGTGGCCGCACAGGAACCGTACTTGGTCTTCTACTGGCGCGGCCTCGACGGCGGCGAACATGGCGGCGTGCAGGGCGGCCACGGTCGGGAACGGCCGGCCTGCGGCAGCCTGGGCCGCAACCCAGGGCGCATGCTCGAACACCTCGGCCAACACGGTGGTGAAATCCGCTGGGTTGGCGGCGTTCAGCGCGTCGAGCGTTGTCACGTCACGTCAGCCGCCGGGACAGCCCAACCAGCCGCTCCATCAGCAGCATGACAGCGACCGTTGCCACGATCAGCACGCCGGACAGGGCGGCGATCGTGACGTCCAGCTTGCCCTCCAGGTCCTGCCACATGCGGATCGGCAGCATGTCGGTCGCGGCGTCGCGCAGGAACAGCGACACCGGGATGTTGTCGAAGCTTGCCATGAAGCAGATGAACCCGCCCGCCAGGATGCCCGGGCGCACCAGCGGCAGCACCACCCGGCGCAGGGTGTAAAGGCGGGAGGCGCCGAGGCTGGCCGATCCCTCCAGCAGCGCCGGGTCAAGCTGCTGTAGGGAAGCGACGGTGTTCCGCACCACGAAGGGCACGCAGACGACGGTGTGGCCGAGCGTCAGGGTCAGCGGCGACACCGGCAGCCCGACCATGCTGAACAGCATCAGCGCCGCCAGCCCGAAGGCCAACGCCGGCAGCACCAGCGGCGCCATGAACAGCCCGTCCAGCACCCGCGCCTGCAGCCGGGGGCTGCGGGCGATGCCCAGCGCGCCGGCGACGCCCAGCAGCAGGGACAGCAGCGTCGTCGCCACCGCGACCTTGAGGCTGTTCCACGCCGCGAACTGCAAGCCCGACGCATCCAGCAGCGCCGCATACCAGCGCAGCGAGAACCCCGGCGGCGGGAAGCGCAGCGACAGCCCGGAGGTGAAGGACACGATCAGCACCACCAGCGTCGGCGCGAACAGCAGCACCAGCGCCAAGCCGGCCAGGGCGCCCATGACGACGCGGAAGCTCCATGCCTCCCACCCCGCGCGCTGCCGGGCCGGGGTGGGGGCGGTCAGGTCCCCCTCATGCCCGGGATGCGTTTGCACGCGGTCAAGCATAGCCGCGCACCCGGCGGCCCAGCGCGGTCAGCGCCGCGACCACCGCCAGCACCGATACGAGGAAGATGACCGACACCGCCGACGCATACGGCATGTCTCCCAGCGCCAGCGCCTGCTGCAATACGTAGGCTGGCATGAACAGCATCTGCCCGCCGCCGACCAGGCTTTGCGTGATGAAGGCCGTCACCGCCGCGGTGAACGTCAGCAGGCACCCGGCGATGATGCCCGGCAGCGCCAGCGGCAGCGTCACGGTGGCGAACACCCGCCATGCCCCGGCGCCCAGCATCCCCGCCGCGTCCGGCAGGTCCGGGCCGATGCGGCCCAGCGCCGCGATCAGCGGCAGCACCATCAGCGGCATCTGCACCTGGGTCAGCGCCGCGACCACTCCGCCCTCAGTGTAGAGCAGGCGCAGCGGCGTTTGGATGACCCCCAGGCCCAGCAGCGCCTGGTTCACGATCCCCTGGCGCCCGAGCACCACGATCCAGGCGAACGTCCGCACCACCACGCTGGTCAGCAGAGGCAGCAGCACCAACAGCATCAGCAGCGCCCGCACCCGCGGCGAGGACCGGGCGTGCAGCCACGCCAGCGGAAAGCCGAGCAGCAGGCAGGCCAGCGTGACCTCCACCCCGAGCCGCATGGTGCCGCCCAGCACGCCCAGGCTGAAGGCATCGCCGAGGAACTTGCCATACTGCGCCAGGCCTAATCCGTTGCCGCTCCGCAGGCTCAGCCCGCACAGCAGCAGCAGCGGCAGGATGAACAAGATGGCCAGGAAGGCGCCCAGTGGCCAGGCCAGGCGCGGGCTGAACCCGGCTGCGTCAGTGCGGGTCATGGAAGCGTCTCACCGACAAGGGCCGCTGCCTGCTCCCTCTCCCTCCGGGAGAGGGTCGGGGTGAGGGAAGCCGCACGGGCGAAGCATTGTAATGCAAGACAGGATTGCGCCCGAGCCGGCCGGGTCAGGCGCGTGCGGCTTCCCTCACCCCGGCCCTCTCCCGGACGGAGAGGGAGCAGGTCATCCCCTGTCACCCACGCATCTCCCGGTTGAACCGGTCCAGCCATCCCGCCCGCTGCTCGTTGATCCGCGCCCAGTCCTGGAACACGAAGCGGCTGCGCATCGCCGCATGGTCCGGCACCAGGTTGGCGACCTCTCCGGAGATCGGCACCTTGGTGTTGGTCGGCACGACTAGGTAGGGCGAGGCCATCAGCGCCGCCTGCACCTCCGGCGACAGCGCGGCCTCGATCAGCTTGAACGCCAGCTCGGGGTTCGGCGTGTTCTTGGTGATGTGCATGGTGGTGCGGAAGGCGATGGCGCCCTCCTTGGGCACCGCGAACTCCACCGGCACCCCCTGCGCCTTGAGGATCTGGATCGCGTTGAAGTTGCCCGGCGAGATGTCCACCTGGCCCTGCTGATACAGCGCCGCCAGCGCGCCGGGGTTGGCGGCGACGGCGGACAGGTTCGGCTTCAGCTCGCGCAGTGCCGCGAAGCCTGGCTCCACGTTGGTTTCCGACCCGCCGCGCATCCGTGCGACCTCCACCAGGAAGCCGGTGCCCAGCGTGCTGGCCAGATTGGTGATGCCGACGCGGTTCTTGTAGGCCGGGCTCCACAGGTCGGCCCAGCTTGTCGGCGGGGTTTTGACCGTCTCGGGATTATAGGTCAGGCCGACCACCTGGAAGAACGGCGCCGGACCGTCCGGCTCCTGGGCGACGGGGATCAGGTCCTTGTAGTGGGCGCTGCGTGCGACCGGATATGGCTCGACCAGCCCGGCGGCAATCGCCTGCAAGCCCGGGCCGGGGTCGTGCAGCATCACGTCAATCGGCGGCGCGTTGCGGGCGGCCGTGACCTTGGCGATCTGGTCCACGGATAGCATCGGGTCCAGCACGATCTGCGCGTTGCCGTTCGCCTTGCGGAACGCCGGCACCAGCACCGCCTTGTGCGCTTCCTCCCAACTGCCGGTGAAGGTTGCGAACACCAGCGGACGCGCCTGCGCCCAGGTCAGCCCGGGGAAGGCGTGCATGGCGCCCATCGTGAGCGCAGTCGTCATCAGGCGGCGTCGTAGCATGGCAGGTTCCTTTAGGCGGCGAAGGCGGAGGCGAGGCCTGGGGCGGCCAGGACATGGACGGCGGCGCCGGGCTGGCGCGGCGAGGCGCCGGCCTCACGCGGCTCGGTGATCTTGGCGGTGCTGCCGTCGCCGAAGCGGACCTCGTGCACGACGGTCGGGCCGAGCGGCAGCGCCAGCTCCAGCACCGCCGGGATGCCGCCGGACTGCGTATCGGGAGCAAACCGAAGATGCTCCGGACGCAGGCAGACGACCACGCGGCTGCCCGGCGGCAGCGCAGCCGAGTGCGCCGATACGGTGCCGCCCGCGTCCAGCCGCACCATTCCGTGCCCGTCGAGCAGGCCGCCCAGCCGGTTGGCCTGGCCGACAAAGCTGTTGACGAACAAGCTGGCCGGGCGGTCATACACTTCGGTTGGCGGCCCGAACTGCTCCAGCCGGCCGGCATTCAGCACCGCGACGCGGTCGGCCATGCTCAGCGCCTCCTCTTGGTCGTGCGTCACCAGAATGGTGGTGGTGCCGGCCAGGCGCTGGATGCGCTTGATCTCGATCTGCATGTCCAGGCGCAGGTTCTTGTCGAGTGCTGCGAACGGCTCGTCCAGCAGCAGGATTGCCGGCTGCACCGCGAGCGCCCGGGCCAGCGCCACGCGCTGCTGCTGCCCGCCGGACAGGGCGCGGGGCAGGCGGTCCCCGAGATGGCCGAGCTGCACCAGGTCCAGCATCCGTGCGGCCTCCTGCCGCCTGGCCGCGCGGCCCACCCCGCGGGCAGCGAGGCCGTAGGCGACGTTGTCCGCCACCGTCATGTGCGGGAACAGGGCGTAGGACTGGAACACGATGCCGACCGGGCGCCTGCTGGGCGGCAGCGCGTCCACCGCCTGGCCGCCCACCATCACCCGCCCCGTGGTTTGCTGCACCAGACCGGCGACGATGCGCAGCAGGGTCGTCTTGCCGCAGCCGGAGGGGCCGAGCAGCGCCACCAGCTCGCCGCCGGCGATGTCCAGCGTGACGCCGTCCACGGCGTTGTGACCGGCATACCGGTGGGTGATGCGGTCGAGCAGCAGGGGTTGGCCGGAGGGCGGGGCGGAGTTCATTTGGGTGGGGCAGCAGCAAGGGGCGTGCCAGGGTTCTTGCATGGCCAGGGTTCTTGCACAGCCAGCTGGCCCGAATTGTGTAATACTCTCATTCAATGATGCATTACATGGATGGGACATGGCGACCACAGTGACAAGCAAGGGGCAGGTCACGATACCGAAGCCCGTGCGCGACCTGCTGGGCATCGTGCCTGGGAGCGCCGTGTGCTTCGAGTTGGCGCCTGATGGCCGGATGATCGTCAGCAAGGCGGACGACCGGACCCGGCCGCCAAGCCGGTTTGCCCGCCTGCGCGGCACTGCCGACGCTGGGATGAGCACGGAGGAGATCATGGCGCTGACCCGCGGCCGCGATGAAGGCGGGGCACCATGACTTTGGTGGATGCGAATGTGTTGCTGGACGTGGCTACGGATGACCCGCGCTGGGCGGACTGGTCCGAACGGCAGTTCGATGCCGCGATCTCCCGCGGCCCGGTGATCGTGAGCGACATTGCCTATGCCGAGTTCTTGGTGGGCTACAGCCGGATTGAGGATGCGGGTGCCTTCCTAGCCGGTGCCGGGGTGGACGTGCTGCCGGTGCCGCGGCCCGGCCTGTTCCTGGCTGGCGAGGTTCACCGGGCCTACCGTGCCCGCGGCGGGACCCGAACTGGCGTGCTGCCGGATTTCCTGATCGGCGTCTACGCGGCCGTTGCTGGCGTGCCGTTGTTGACCCGGGACACCACCCG
>DASWOJ010000431.1:0-14221 GCA_036398775.1 Acetobacteraceae bacterium | reverse complement strand
GGCGCCAGCGCCGCCGCCGCAAGCAGGAGGATCGCCAGCCAGATCATGTGCGGGTCAGGGTGTCCAGGCGGCGGCGCTCCGCCTCCGTCAATGGTGCGAGGGGCACGGGCGCACGGCGCCGGGCCATCAGGGCAAAACCCAGCCCAGCCAGGACGGCCAGCACCGGCGACGCCCAGAGGATTGCAGTAGCAGCGGTGAAGGGCGGACGCAGCCGCACGAAATCGCCATAGCGGGCAACGACCCACGAGGTCGCGGCGTCGTCGCTGTCACCGGCAGCGATGCGGGCGCGGACCTTGGCGCGGAGATCTTTTGCCAAGTCGGCATTGCTGTCCTCGATGCTCTCGTTCTGGCACACGAGGCAGCGGAGCTGATGGCCGACCTGCTCGGCGCGGGCCTCCATCGCAGGGTCCGGCAGCATCTCCGCCGGATCACTGACGGCGTAGGCTGGGCCGGCGAGCAGCAGGAGCACCGCAGCAGCACGAAGCATCACCTCTATGGCCTTTCCCCTTGGGAGAGGGTCGGGGTGCAGGTGCCTTGCGCGCCCAAGCAGGCCCAACCGTCGCAACGGGAACACCGCCCAAAGGTCGAGAGTGCGGCGCTTGCCCGCCTCCTCACCCCGGCCCTCTCCCGAAGGGAAAGGGAGAAGGACCCAACCCCTCATGCCAGCCTCGCCAACGCCGGACGCAATCCCTCCGCAACCACCGCCTCCGTCAACGGTCCGGCAACGTGCCACCGGATGATGCCGTCCCTGTCCAGCAAGTAGCTTTCCGGCACGCCATACACCCCGAAATCTATCGCCACGCTTCCGGCATCCCGGGCAACGCGGGTAAACGGATTGCCATGCGTTTGCAGGAAGCCCGATGCGGCGCTCACGGTATCCTTGTAGGCGATCCCCCAGATCGGCAGGCCGGAGCCGGACAGCGACATCAACTCGGGATGTTCCACCACGCAAGGCACGCACCAGCTCGCAAAGAAGTTCAGCAGCACCGGACGCCCCTGCGCCTGCAGCTCCGCACTGCCGAAACCCTGGCCCGGCCCCTGCCCCGGCAGATTGAATTGCGGCACCGGACGCCCGATCAACTGGCTAGGCACGTCGTGCGGGTCGAAGGTACCCCGCTTCATCCGGCCTAGCACGCTATACATGCCCGCGCCGAACACAGCCGCCACCCCGAAGGGCGCCATCAGCAGAAGGCGTCGGTTGACCATCTCAGGCCACCGCGGCGCCCGGCGGACGTGCCTTGGCCCGCGCCGGCGCTCCAACCCGGGTGCGCCGGTCCAGCAGGGACAGGCCGCCGCCGCCCACCATTACCAGCGCGCCTATCCAAATCCAGGGCGCCAACAGGTTGTAGTGCAGCCGCAGCACCGCGGCCCCATCCCGCTCCTCGCCCAAGACAGTGTAGATGTCGGCCAGGCCGTTCGTCTCGATGGACGCTTCCGTCGTCGTCATCCGCTGCGTGACGAAGGTGCGCCGTGCCGGCGTCACGGTAGCGACTGGCTCGCCGTTGCGGGTGATGGTGACGGTGGCAACGCGCGCGGCGTAGTTCGGGCCGGGCCGGTCGGCGATGCCCTCCAGCCGCCAAACATAGCCGGCGGCCTCCGCTGTCTCACCGGGGCGCAGCAGGACCACCCGGTCGGATGACAGCGACATGCCCGCCATTCCCGCCACGGTGATGCCCATGCCGGCATGGCCCAGCGCGGTCCCGAACACCTGCCACCGCAGGCCGAGCAGCCGGCCCAGGCTGTCACTGAACGGAACACGGAACAGCCGCACCCGCTCGACCAGCTCCGCCAGCGCGCCCAGCACCAGCCAGGCGGCAAGACCGAACGCCGCCGCCGCCAGGCCGCGCGCCGGGCCGAGGCTCGTGACCAGGCCAACCACCAGGGCCGCGAGCGCCACCCACCACAGCCGCAGCAGCGCCGGGCCAAGCTGCGCCCGCTTCCAGGCCATCGTCGGCGCCACCGTCATGGCGGCGAACACCGGCAGGGACAGCGGCAGCACGGTGGCGTTGAAGAACGGCGCGCCGACCGAGATCTTGTGGCCGAACACCAAGTCCGCGACCAGCGGCCACAATGTCCCGGTGATGACGACTGCGGCGATGCTGCACAGCATGATGTTGTTGAACACCAGCGCACCCTCCCGCGACAACGGCGCAAACAGCCCGCCAGGCGCCAGCGCCGGGGCGCGGAACGCGAACAACAGCAGCGAGCCGCCGATCACGATCCCCAGCAGCCCCAAGATGAATACGCCGCGCGTCGGATCATTGGCAAAGGAGTGGACCGAGTTCAGGATGCCCGACCGCACCAGGAACGTGCCGGACAGCGACAGGGAGAAGGTCGCGATGGCAAGAAGCACCGTCCAAACCTTCAGCGCCTCCCGCTTCTCGACCACGATGGCGGAGTGCAGCAGGGCGGTGCCCGTCAGCCACGGCAGCAGGGACGCGTTCTCGACCGGGTCCCACGCCCAGTAGCCGCCCCAGCCCAACTCGTAATAAGCCCACCAAGAGCCGAGCGCGATGCCGCCGGTCAGCAGGCACCAGCTCGCCAGCGTCCAGGGCCGCACCCACCGGCCCCAGGCCGCATCAACCCGTCCCTCCAGCAGCGCCGCGATGGCGAAAGCGAATGGCACGGCAAAGCCGACGTAGCCGGCGTAAAGGATGGGCGGATGGAAGGCGAGGCCTGGGTCCTGCAGCAGCGGGTTCATGTCCCGCCCATCCAGCGGCGCCGGATACAGCCTGGTGAACGGGTTGCTGGCCAGCAGCGCGAACAGCATGAACCCGGCACTGCTGCCGCCCAGGACCCCAATCACCCTCGCCCGAAGCGCCGACGGCAGCCCGCGCCCGAACAGAGCAACGGCGCCGCCGCACAGCGCCAGTATCAAGGTCCACAGCAGGATGGAGCCCTCGTGATTGCCCCAGGCGCCTGTGACCTTATACAGAAGCGGCTTGAGGGTATGGCTGTTCTCGGCCACGTTCAGCACGGAAAAGTCGTCATCCACGCTGGCTAGGACCAGGCAGCCAAACGAGACGCAAAGCGCCAGCATCTGCCCGACCGCAATGGCCGGCGCTGCCGCCATCAGACGGGCGTCGTTGCGGTGCGCGCCCCAAAGCGGCAGCACCGTCTGCGCGAGTGCCAGGGCACAGGCTAGGGCAAGCGCGAAGTGGCCGAGTTCAGGAATCATAAACGTGGTCCTCGGGGCGCTGCGGCCCGCATTATCGTGTCATTAAACCGGCCTGCCTGCTCCCTCTCCCTCCGGAAGAGGCTGGGGTGAGGGGGTCTTAAAGCGCGAACTTCGCCCAGTAGTCCTAAGCAACGGCGGAAACAGTAGTGTCCCGCTCCGCAACCCAGACCCCCTCACCCCCGCCCTCTCCCGGAGGGAAAGGGAGCAGCCAGCCCTCATCCCCCAGCCTTCGCCGTTGCCCCGATCGTATTCCAAGTCGCGGCCGGCGGCGGCGGACCCTCCTCCGGGCGCCACTGCCCCGTGCGCTTCAGGGCGTCGGCAACATCCTTCGGCATATAGGTCTCATCGTGCTTTGCCAGCACCTCCTGCGCGCGGAACGTCCCGTCCGGCTGCAGGGTGCCCAGCGTTACCGCCCCCTGGCCCTCGCGGAACAGGTCCGGCAGGATGCCGACATACGACACATCCACTGCGGCCTTGCCGTCCGTGATGCGGAACCGTGCCGTGGGCTTGCCCCGGTCCTCATCGCGCCGGACGCTGCCGGCCTCCACCAGCCCGCCCAGCCGCAAGGTACGGCCCGGCGCCGCGACATGGTTCTGCAGATCGGACGGCGCCACGAAGAACACGATGTTGTCGCTGAACGCCGTCAGCCCCAGCGCCGCGGCCGAGCCGACGCCCAGCCCACAGGCCAGCACGATCCATAGCCGCCGCTTCTTGCGCGTCATGTCCCTGCCCTTGGGTCCACGGCTGCCAACCGGCGCCGCGCCTGGGCCAGCCGCCGCCAGGCGCCGACGGCGAACACAGCAGGGACAGCCAGGCCCAGAGCATAGGTCGCAACGATGAAAGGCAGGTGCGTCATGCCCGCTCCGATGCCCGCTCAGCCTGAGCCAGCAGCAGCCCGCGTATGCGCCGTTCCATGACGGCGGCACGGGTGCGCGCCACCACGATGGCGGCGAAGGTCAGCGTGAACCCGATGGCGCACACCAGCAGCGGCCACAGCATGTCGCGCGACATGGTCGGCGCGCCCGTCAGCGTGATGCTCGCGGGCTGGTGCAGGGTATTCCACCACTCCACGCTGAACTTGATGACCGGCAGGTTCACCACGCCCACCAGCGCCAGGATTGCGCCGGCGCGATAGCCGCGTACCGGGTCGTCGAACGCCCGCACCAGCGCGATGTGGCCGAGATAAAGGAAAAACAGCACCAGCACCGAGGTCAGCCGGGCGTCCCACACCCACCAGGCGCCCCACATCGGCTTGCCCCATAGGCTGCCGGTCGCCAGGCACAGTGCGGTGAATCCGGCGCCCACCGGCCCGATCTCCACCGCCGCCAGGTCGGCCAGGGGATGCCGCCACACCAGCGCCGCGAACGACGCCAGCGCCAGGCTCACATACCCGGCAGACGCCAGCCAGGCCGAGGGCACGTGCACATACATCATCCGCACAGCGTCGCCCTGCTGCCAGTCCGCCGGGGCCGCGAACAACCCCCACCCCAGCCCACCCAAGGTCAGCAGCAGCGCCGGCCAGGTCAGCCATGGCTGCATCCGCGCGGCCAGCCGGAGGAACCGCCCGGGATTGGCGAAGCGGTGCAGGTTGCGTGCGGGACGGGCGGGGTATGCGGTGGCGTCCATGCCGGGAAGATAGCACCGTTTACGGGGAGTTGAAGGCACCCCGGGAAACCTTACTGTGCGGGGCAGCAAGGAGTTGCCGTCATGCTGTTCGCCATCATGTGCACCGACCGCCCGGCCAGCCTGGACCTGCGGCTCGCAACACGCCCGGCCCATCTCGCCTACCTGACCACCTACGCTGACCGCATCGTGCAGGGCGGCCCGCTGCTGGACACCGACGGCCGCCCGTGCGGCACGCTGCTGCTCATAGACGTGGAGGACCGCGCGGCGGCGGAAGGCTTCGCCATGACCGACCCGTATGCGAAGGCCGGGCTGTTCGAGAGCACGGTGATCCGTGCCTACCGTACGGTGCTGCGCGACGGCGAGGTGCTGGCGTAGTGGCCTATTGGCTGGTGAAGTCCGAGCCTGACGCATTCTCCTGGGGCCAGCACGTGGCCGTGGGCGTCGAGCCCTGGACGGGCGTGCGCAACCATTCGGCCAAGCTGCACCTCGCCGCGATGCGGCTGGGCGACCAGGCGCTGTTCTACCATTCCAACATCGGCAAGGCGGCGGTGGGCATCGTCGAGGTCGTGCGCGAAGCCTACCCCGACCCGACGGCGGAGGCCGGCCCCTGGGTCTGCGTGGACCTGCGCGCCCTGGCGCCGCTGCCGCGCCCGGTGCCGCTCGCCGCGATGAAGGCCGAGCCGCTGCTGGCCGAGATGGCCCTGCTGCGCCAATCCCGCCTCTCGGTCAGCCCGGTGTCGGACGCGCATTGGCGGCACGTCATGGCTATGGCCGGCTGGCCTGGATGACGCAACCCACGATGGATGCCCAAGGAAACCAACCGGAATGACTGTCAGCACGATGCGCGCCCTGTGCCGCATGGACGACATCCCGGACGGCGCGGCCCGCGGCTTCGGCCCGGGGCTGGGCGGCTTCACCGGGCTGTTCGCGGTGCGCCAGGGGGACCGGGCCTTCGTTTACGTCAACTGCTGCCCGCATGTCGGCGCGGGGCTGGACTGGGCGCCGGACCGCTTCCTGACCGCGGACGGCACGGCCATCGTGTGCTGCGTCCACGGGGCGCTGTTCGGGATCGTGGATGGCGTCTGCACCGCCGGGCCATGCGAGGGGCAGGGGCTGGAGCAGGTGCCGTCGCAGGTGGTGGACGGGGTGCTGATGGTGCCGGCGGGTGCCGGGCTGTAGCTCGGGCACCATCCGGCGGACCGCGCGGCGGTTCCGGCGCCCGACCCTTCTCCAATCAGCGAAGGTGCCCCACTGGTATCGGAACGAGCCGGGCTGTAGCGTCTCCTCCAACCAACATACCATCGAGGGAACGCATGTCCGACCAAACCTACCCCGTGCTCCCCGCCATCGCCGCCCATGCCCACGTGACGGCCGAGCAGCACCGCGCCATGACCGAGCAGGCACGCCGGGACCCCGAGGCGTTCTGGATGGAGCAGTCCCGCCGGGTCGCCTGGATCAAGCCGCCCACCAAGGCGAAGCACACGAGCTTCGAGGGCGATGTCAGCATCAAGTGGTATGAGGACGGCGTCATCAACGCCTCGGCCACCTGCCTGGACCGGCATTTGGCCGACCGCCCCGACCAGGTCGCCATCATCTGGGAAGGCGACGACCCCGGCATGCAGCGGCACGTCACCTACCGCGAGCTGCACGCCGAGGTCTGCCGCTTCGCCAACGCGCTCAAGGGTCTGGGCGTCAAGCGCGGCGACCGGGTGACGATCTACATGCCGATGGTGGTGGAGGCCGCGGTCGCCATGCTGGCCTGCGCCCGCCTCGGCGCGATCCATGCCATCGTGTTCGGCGGCTTCTCCCCGGACAGCCTGGCCAACCGCATCAGGGACTGCGGCAGCACCCTGCTGATCACTGCCGACGAGGGCCGCCGCGGCGGGCGCAAGGTGGCGCTGAAGGCCAACGCCGACGAGGCGCTGAAAAGCTGCCCGACCATCCAGCATGTCGTCGTGGTGAAGGTCACCGGCGGCGCCGTCGCCATGCAGGACGGCCGCGACCTGCGCTATGAGGACCTGCTCGCCGGCGCCAGCCCGGAGTGCGTGCCCGAGCCGATGGGGGCGGAGGACCCGCTGTTCATCCTCTATACATCGGGCAGCACCGGGCAGCCCAAGGGCGTGCTGCACACCACCGGCGGCTACATGGTCTGGGCCAGCTACACCCATCAGATCGTGTTCGACTACCAGCCCGGCGAAGTCTATTGGTGCACCGCCGACGTCGGCTGGGTCACCGGGCACACCTACATCGTCTATGGACCGCTCGCGAACGGCGCCACCACCCTGATGTTCGAGGGCATTCCCAACTACCCCGACCTCAGCCGGTTCTGGCAGGTGGTGGACAAGCACCAGGTCAACATCTTCTACACCGCGCCCACCGCCATACGCTCCCTGATGGGCGCTGGCGAAGGCCCGGTGAAGGCGACCAGCCGCAAGTCGCTCCGCATCCTGGGCAGCGTCGGCGAGCCGATCAACCCCGAGGCCTGGATGTGGTACTACCGGGTCGTCGGCGACGAGCGCTGCCCGATCGTGGACACCTGGTGGCAGACGGAAACCGGCGGCATCCTGATCTCCCCGCTGCCCGGCGCCGTGCCGGTCAAGCCGGGGTCGGCCACCAAGCCGCTACCGGGCGTGTTCCCGGTGCTGGTGGACGCCGAGGGCAAGGTGCTGGACGGCGCCGTCGAGGGCAACCTGTGCATCGCCGATAGCTGGCCCGGCCAGATGCGGACCCTGTACGGCGACCATGACCGGTTCGTGCAAACCTACTTCACCACCTTCCCGGGCATGTACTTCACCGGCGACGGCGCACTGCGCGACGAGGACGGCTACTACTGGATCACCGGCCGGGTAGACGACGTGATCAACGTCAGCGGCCACCGCATGGGCACCGCCGAGGTGGAAAGCGCGCTGGTCGCCCACCCCAAGGTCGCCGAGGCCGCCGTCGTCGGCTTCCCGCACGACATCAAGGGCCAGGGTATCTACGCTTACGTCACCCTGAACACCGGCGAGGAGCCGACGGAGGCGCTGCGCAAGGAATTGGTGGCGTGGGTGCGGCGTGAGATCGGCCCCATCGCCTCGCCGGACGTGATCCAGTGGGCGCCGGGGCTGCCGAAGACTCGGTCGGGCAAGATCATGCGCCGCATCCTGCGCAAGATCGCCGCCAACGAGACGGACGGGCTGGGCGACACCAGCACGCTCGCCGACCCGGGCGTGGTTTCGGACCTGGTGGCGACGCGCGCCGGGTAACCGAACGGTGTGCCCGTGCGTTGAGTCCGTTCCTAACCTACGGAGCACCACCATGGACCGACCGCTGGAAATCGCCTTCCACGGCCTGCAGGGCTCGCCCGCCCTGGAAGACGACATACGCGCCCACGTTGCCAAGCTGGAAGGGCACTGCAAGGGCCTGGTGTCCTGCCGGGTCACGGTGGAGGCCGGCCCGGGCCGCGGCCAGCCGCATGGCCATGTAAGCGTCCGCATCATGCTGGGCCTGCCAGACCGCGAACTGGTGGTGACGCACGATCCGCACCACGAGAAAGAAAACCGCCAACACCCCGACGCCTACACCGCCGTGCGCGATGCTTTCCGCGTGGCGGAACGCCAGGTGCAAGCCGCGAAAGCGTAACCCCTGCCTGCCTCCCTTCGGGCTTGGGCTGCGACGCGGGCCAAGGCCGGGGTGAGCAGGAAGCGCCCTCGCCAATTCCGCGCCATCCGTCCTACGTTGCGCGCTGCCGCAACCCTGGGAACCTCGATGGACTTCCTCTGCTACCTCCACGCCGGCTGGGACCCGCTGGTGCGCCCGGCGGAGTCCACCCGCCCCTGGATGGACGCGACACCGGAATCCTTCGCCTACCGGTGCCTGCCATTGAACATCGCCAACGCGCATGGCTGGGAGATCCTCAGCCCCTGCGACGCCGAGGCACTATGGACCGGGCAGACCGGCGCCGAGGGCGTGATCGTGCGAAACGCCCTGGGCACGGCGAAGCACAACCAGGCGGTGTCCCTGTTCGGGCAAGGGACGGTAACGTTCCATATCCAGGCGCTGTTCCGCACGCCGCCAGGCTGGGACCTGTTCATCACCGGGTCGCCCAACCGGCCGAAGGATGGGATCATGCCGCTGTCGGGCGTCGTTGAAACCGACTGGTCCCCATATTCCTTCACCATGAACTGGAAGTTTACCCGCCGGAACCACCGTGTACGGTTCCAACGCGGGGAGCCCATCTGCTTCGTCTTCCCGGTTCAGCGCGGCGCGCTGGAACGCATGGACCCCAAGGTCGTGGACTTGGAGGAAAATCCGACGCTGCACGAGGATTTCAAGGCCTGGAGCCGGTCGCGCGACGAGTTCCAGGCCAACGTCGGCCAGGCGCGCAGCCCGGCGGAACGGTGGCAGAAGCGGTATTACCGCGGCGTCGGCATGGCGGACGAGAAGCCGGTGGCGGACCACCGCACGCGGCTGCGCTTGAAGCCCTTTGCCGCCGGGGAGCCGTCGCCGCTGGCGCCCACGATGACGTTCGACGAGGCCGGGCTGGAGCGGATCGTCGGCGCAGCGGTGGCCGCAGCGCGGGTGGGTGCCACAGCAGCGGAGCTTTCGGTGGCGCTGGCCGGCGCCGGAGTGCCCGGCGGGATGGCGGTGCGGCTGGCGGCGGCGGCTTGCGGGGCGGAGGCAGTTGATGAGGGCAAGGCGGGATAGGGGGTGAGGCGGCGCTGATCCACGCCACAGGCCGGCATTGGGCGGTTGCGGCGGGGGGGTAGGACGGTTATACCCGGCGGCGCAGACACCGTGACAGTTCTGGTTCCCATGCCGGCTTAGCTCAGTGGTAGAGCAACTGATTCGTAATCAGTAGGTCCGCGGTTCAATCCCGCGAGCCGGCACCAAATTCCCTCTTGAGACTGATGGTTTGTAGGAGGGAGTGTCCAGTCGCTCGGGCATATGGGTCACTGTGGACACCAGCGGGACATCATGGAGGCTGGTCACATCGCCTGACCCACGACCGGGGCTGGGGCAACTGCGCCCGCATCCCAGGTCCATGCAACAGGCCTACCCCCGGCTCAAGCACCCAAGGTCGTCATATCCATCAGCGGCTTTCCCTCGCGATCGGAGGCCTCGGCCTGGGCAAGGGCAGCCGACAATTCGCGGGCTCGGTGGGTCTTCGCGGGTGGCAGCAGTAACTGTCCAGTCGCCAGACGGTCGAGGATGCTGCGCAGGGCAGCCGAGGTTTCCGCAATCGGCGTGACGTCAAGCCAATGAAACAAAAACCATCCCTGCACACTGGACGCCGAGTAGATCAACTGTGGCACAAAGATCGGCATCTCGAATGCCGCCGGATCGGACTGCCGGTGCGAGGAGAGCGCGCCGTAAACCAGGAGTCTCCCGCCAGGTCGCAGTCCTCGCGCCACAGCGGCGCCGACTCGACCACCAACGCAATCGATTGCCTTTTTGAGTCCGCCGCTCTCGGCGGCGCGCGCAAACTGAGCCGGCCAATCCGCAGCTTCCGTACACAAGGTCAAGTCCCCGCCCAATTCCGCGATCTCAGCGACCTGCGCAGACCGCCGCACCAGGTTAAGCGTGCGGAAGCCCTCACTTCGTGCAAGCTGCAGAACCAGACGGCCGACGGTGGACCCGGCGGCGGTCTGTGCAAGCCACTCGCCCGGGCAGAGGCGATGCTCAGCCATGGTCAATACCAACGCGGTAACGGGATTGATCATGGCCTGTGCAGCGTCCTGGTCGCTGACCGCGTCGGGAACGGGGATGACCCGGTCGGCCGGAGCAACCACCAGCTCGCGCCAGCTTGCCCAAACATCCAGCAAGACGACCCGCGTTCCCGGCTTTGGGCCATCCACGCCGGCACCCAATGCTTTGACAACGCCGACACATTCAATGCCGGGACTAGTTGGCAGAGCAGGCGTTCGACCAAAGAGTCCCCGCATCACGTGCAAGTCGGCCGGATGCACCGGGGACAGCAATACGCGCACAAGAATGTTGCCAGGGCCGGGCGTAGGGTCGGGAATATCGCGGATATGAAGAACATTCGCCGGCTCACCCGTTTCCTCAAAGATCATCGCTTTCATGTCTATGATGCGTCCTTATGTGCGATATCTCGAAACGCGCAGCCGAGCCTTTGATCGCCAAATATTCCGGCTAGGGCTGGCGTGCGGCAGCCCTAGCTTGCAGCCGCCATCAGCGCTTGCTTCAACTCCTCATCAAGTTCGCGCCCTATCTTGGCTACTCCCTCGACTCCAAACTGGTCGAACAGGGAGGACGGTAGATCGTATTCAAAGACCGCACGACCCTGCTTGTCTTCGTAGAGAATAACGCGCAGCGGTGCGTATAGACCCGCAGCCAGGCGGTGGCGCGTCATCCGCTCGGCCGTCAGAGGATTGCCGATCTCGAACTGGATCGCCTTCTTCGCATGCCCCTCCGCAGCAACGAGCGCCCCATGATCGCGAGTCTCGAACAGCCAGAGTCTTGGCCCGGAGGCACGTCGTTCCTCGATCTCTACAGCATTCGCGTCTTTCAGTAGTTTCATGAGCTGGGGATCAAGCGCCGGTATGTCTTTGACAAGTGCATCACGCACAGCTTCAAACGGTCGTCTGCATGAGATCGTGACGTGAATGACTTCAACGATCGCGGTGTGCATCGTGGTCTGTGGCAATGCCTGCTCCTCTTACGATTTCAGGAAGGTCAGCAGAACGACGTTCGCCTTGCCTTTGTGCATGGCGAGCAAGCCCGGCATCTTCGGAGCAATCGTGATGGTGTCGGCTTCGACGTAGGCGTCATCGGTCGAGACACGAAACCGGCCCACCAGCCGGTAAACCCGACCAAGACAGAAACCGCCGCCGAGAACGGCGCCGAGAAGAATCGGTTGCAGGCCAGTCTTCCTGGTTCCTGGCAGGTTTGCCCAGCCTCGCCATCCCGAATCGCAGGCTCGCACTGGCCAGGCTCGCACCGGCTTGGAAAACCGCTGGTCGAAGCAGGAACCAAAGCTTAGTCCTCGTGTCGTCTGACCGCCCATCAGGTGCGCTTTGCCTTATGGCTATTTGATTGCTGTCCATGGCATTCCGACTCGTCGCCTCCCATAAGGGTCAACGCACATGAGGTCAGTTGCTGCCAGCCCTCCCCTAAGCCGGGAGTGGCGCCCGGCCATCCCGGAGGGTCACTGCGCGTCCGATGGCGAAACCAGCAGGATGGGGTTATCAATCGGGTAGATCAGCGCGTTGCTCGCGATGATCGGCGCCTCTGACAGAGTGGCGGTGCCGGTGCGCCCGCCGGAACTTTGCCAGCTTATCGTCGGGGGCGTCGTGTTGATGATGTCGATCATGGTTCCCACCCGGGTCATGACCCGCTCCTTCCGCTCCCCAAGCGGCGGCGTCGGATGCAGCCCGAGCAGCACGTGCGCCCTGACGAACACCACCAGCGCGTGCGTATCGGGGAACGCCTCGGACGCCGGCCCGAGCAGGCTGGCGCGCAGCTCCGGGTAGCGGTCGAACGCCGCCTCGGTCGGCATGAAGACGGTGAAGGGCTGCGTCCCCCGTGCCGACGGCTCCAGGCCGCTCCTGTGCACGATGGACGTGAAGGTCCGGAACCGCGGGTCGGCGGACGCGATGCTGAAGGCGTCCCGGCCGTCCCCGGCCTGGGCGTATGCGACGCCCGATCGGACGCTGCCAATGGCCAGCGCGATTGCCGAAGCTGATACGGACAAAGCCAAACCACGACGTGTCATCGAAGTCTCCTGATGTTGGGGTGCGGGCCGCCCGGCATTCACCCGTCGTGGGCGCCGCCTTTTGCGGGACTGTGCTGCGTGCCTCCGCTGACAGCAGCGTGATCTGCGCCGTCTAGCTCGCGGCATCTGCGGGGATTGCGAGGCCGGGTTGGCAAACGGGAAACCAATCACGGGGTTCAAGACGTATGGCAGATCGGCATACCGGCCTGCCGTGTCAGGCCAACATGCCTGTGCACATCAGTGCGCGCTGTCACAGCTAGGCCGCATGTTTCACCCGGGCACGTTTCACCGGGACAGCATCCAAGCCCATGGACTTTGCCGGTTGGACGTTCGCGAACAGCATGCCCAAGCCTTCCGCCATGGTCGGGTGGGTCAGGATGCCGTCGCGCAGCGCCGTGCAGGGCAGGCCGCCCAGCATCGCCATCTGCACGATGGTCATGACCTCGCCAGCCTGCGCACCAAGCATCGCGAAACCAAGAATCCGGTCATCCTCCACCGCCACCAGGGCCTTCATGAAGCCGGTCCGCTCGCCAAGGGTGCGGGCACGGGGAACGGCGTCCAGCGGCATCTTTGCCAACCGGTAAGGGATGCCGGCCTTCAACGCCTCGGTCTCGCTCAGCCCCACGCGAGCGAACTCGGGATCAATGAACACCGCGTAGGGCACCAGCCTCCCCGCAGTGGTCCGCGCACCGCCCGTGATGCCGCTCTTCGCCACGCGGTAGTCGTCGAGGGAGATGTGCGTGAACATCGGGCTGCCGGCAACCTCGCCGATCGCCCAGATGCCAGGAGCGCTCGTCTGCAGTGCCTGGTCAACGCGGACGAAGCCGCGCTCTGTCAACTCTACCCCGGCGATGTCGAGACCGATCCCACCCGTCATCGGCGTGCGGCCTGTCGCCACCAGGACATGCGAACCGGAGAAGGTGCGGCCATCCTCGAGGTGGACGGCGACACTTGTTCCGGACTGGCCGGACACATGGGCGATCCGTGACTCTAGCGCGAGCTCGATGCTCCCCTGCTTGAACAGGTCGCCGATCGCTTGCGCGACGTCGGCATCTTCCCGTGCCGCCAATTGTTTCCCGGTCTCGATCACGACGACCTCGCTGCCGAGATGGCGAAACGCCTGTGCCAGCTCCATGCCGACATAGCCGCCGCCGATCACCAGCAGCCGTGTGGGCAGCACCTCGAGCTTCAGCGCCTCGACATGGGTCAGCGGCCCCGCCTCGTGCAGGCCCGGGATATCAGGAATCACCGCTCGCGTGCCGAGGTCGAGGTAGATGCGGTCGCCGGTGATGCGTCGCGGGCCGGTTGCGGTTGCGACCTCGATGACGCGCGGGGCGGTGAACTGGCCCCAGCCCAGCACGAGATCGAGCCCGCTGGCCGTGAAAGCCGCGTAGGTCAGCGCGACCATGCCCGCCACGACCTCTGCCGTGCGCGCGGCCACCGCGCCCATGTCGAGTCGTATCGGACCAGCCTGCGCGAGACCGAGTGCTTCGGTCTGCCTGGCCGAATGAACGAGCTGCGCGCTTCGGACCAGCGCCTTGGTCGGGATGCAGGCAATGTTGATGCAGGAGCCGCCGATCATCCCGGCCTCGACAAGTGCGACCCGTCTGCCTTCACTGGCCTGGTCCATCGCCAGCGTCTTCCCGCCCTTGCCACCGCCGAAAACGACGATGTCATAATGTTCTATCTCGGTCATTGAC
>DASWOJ010000430.1:0-6452 GCA_036398775.1 Acetobacteraceae bacterium | reverse complement strand
GATGGAGTTGAGCCGGGCAGCCGGGGTGGAGGACAACGTCCGCCGTCTCCATCTACGCTGGCTACCGCTTCCCCACCGAAGTCATCAGCCATACAGCTTGCTTCTGCTGCCGCTTCCCGTCCAGCCTGCGTATGGTGGGCGGTGCGTTATCGCAACCGTCAAGCGGCCACTCCCACCGGACGGCCGCCGGACAACTCGCATCACCCATTCCGCCCCATCACCGCAACATAATTAACCCCTAAATCCACCCCCATCCGCCACTCCCGCCGCCGCAAGTCAAAAATCATCCCCCCGACCTCCCGCACCCGGAACCCAGCCGGCTCAGCCAGCCTCCCCAGCTCCGCCGGCGTGATAAACCGCCCCCAGTTATGCGTCCCCACCGGCAGCAGCCGCAGCACATACTCCGCTCCCAGCTTCGCCACCGCCAAGGACCGCAGCGTCCGGTTGATCGTGGACACGAACAGCAGCCCTCCCGGGTCCACCACCCGCCCCAGCAGCCGCAGGAACGCCGCCGGGTCCGCCACGTGCTCGATCACCTCCAGCGCCGTCACCACTGGGAACCGCAGCCCTTCCGCCACCAGCTCCTCCGCCGTCCCCACGCGATAGGCCAGCGGCAGCCCCTGTCCCTCCGCATGGACCCGCGCCGCCGCCACCGCCTCCCCGGCCGCGTCCAGACCCAGGACGTCATGCCCCAGCCGAGCCAAGGCCTCCGCCGCCAGCCCGGCCCCGCACCCCACGTCCAGCACCCGTGCCGCCCCGCCGAACCGCGCCCGCACCCGCCGGTCCACCCACCCTACCCGTAGCGGGTTCATCGCATGCAGCGGCGCCATCGGCCCCCGGGGGTCCCACCACTGCCCCGCCAACGCATCGAACTTCGCAACTTCCGCGGGTATCGCCGACCCCGCCGCCCTGCGTTGCGCATCCGCCATGTTGCCGCCTCCCATGCCCCGGCGGTATGTGACCCGGCACAACGCCGCCCGCAACGGGCGGCCGTCCCCAGCAGAAGGCAGGCATGGCGCGGATCGTGATGAAGTTCGGCGGCACCTCGGTGGCCGACCTCGACCGCATACGCAGCGCCGCCGCCCGCATCAAGCGCGAGGTGGACGCCGGCCACCAGGTCGCGGTCGTCGTGTCCGCCATGTCCGGCGTCACCAACCAGCTCGTCGGCTGGTGCCAGGCCCTGTCCCCCCTGCACGACGCCCGCGAGTACGACACGGTCGTCGCCACCGGCGAGCAGGTGACCGCCGGCCTCATGGCCATCGCCCTGCACACCCTGGGCGTCGAGTCCCGGTCTTGGTCCGGCTGGCAGGTCGCGCTGCACACCGACGACGCGCACGGCCGGGCACGCATCACCTCGGTCGAGGGCGGAAACCTGCTCGCCGCCATGGCCGCCGGCGCAGTCCCCGTCGTCGCCGGCTTCCAGGGCATCGGCCCGGCCCAGCGCATCACGACCCTGGGCCGCGGCGGCTCCGACACCTCGGCGGTCGCCCTGGCCGCGGCGCTGAAGGCCGACCGCTGCGATATCTACACCGACGTGGACGGCATCTACACCACTGATCCCCGCATCACATCCCGCGCCCGCAAGCTGGACAAGATAGCGTATGAAGAGATGCTGGAGCTGGCCTCGGTCGGCGCCAAGGTGCTGCAAACCCGCTCGGTCGAGCTGGCGATGAAGGAGCGGGTGCGCGTCCAGGTGCTCTCCAGCTTCGAGGACAAGCCCGGAACCCTGGTTGTGGATGAGGACGAAATCGTGGAAAGCGCAATGGTGTCGGGCATCGCATACTCGCGCGACGAGGCGAAGATCACCCTGCGCCGGGTGCCCGACCGGCCCGGCATGGCGGCGGCGATCTTCGGCCCGCTCAGCGATGCCAACGTCAACGTGGACATGATCGTGCAGAACATATCGGCGGACGGCACGACGGACATGACCTTCACCGTCGGCCGCAGCGACCTGCCGCGCGCCCAGGCGATCCTCGCGGACGCCAAGGACGCAACCGGGGCAGGGGTGGTGCTGACGGACGCCGACGTCGCCAAGATCAGCGTGGTCGGCGTCGGGATGCGCAGCCACGCTGGCGTCGCCAACACCATGTTCTCGACCCTCGCGGCCAAGGGCATCAACATCCAGGTCATCTCCACCAGCGAAATCAAGGTCAGCGTGCTGATCGCCGCCGAATACACCGAGCTTGCGGTCCGCGCCCTGCACACCGCCTACGGCCTCGATGCCTGACATCGCCAGCCCCGACCTGCCGGCGGCGGACCTCCTCGCACGCGCCGAGCTGGACCGCCTGCAGGACCGGGGCGCGCGCTTCCTGGGCAGCCGCGTCGCCATCATGGGCGGCGCGATGAGCTGGGTCAGCGAGCGGCGGCTGGTGTCGGCCATCAGCAACGCCGGCGGCTTCGGCGTGATCGCCGGCGGCGCCATGCCGCCCGAGCTGCTGGCGGCCGAGATCGCCGGCACCCAGGCGCTCACCGGTCAGCCCTTCGGCGTCAACCTTATAACCATGCACCCGCGCCTGCAGGACCTTATCAAGGTTTGCCAGGACGCCCGGGTCGGCCACGTCGTCCTGGCCGGCGGCATCCCATCCAGCGCCGCCGTGCGCCAGGTCAAGGACGGCGGCGCCCGCCTGATCTGCTTCGCCCCGGCGCTCGGCCTGGCGCAGCGCCTCGTGCGCTCCGGCGTGGACGCCCTTATCATCGAGGGATCGGAGGCTGGCGGCCACATCGGCCCGGTGTCTCTGACCGTGCTGGCGCAGGAGATCCTGCCGCATGTCCGCGACGTGCCAGTCTTCGTGGCCGGCGGCATAGGCCGCGGGGAGGCGGTGCTGGCCTACCTGGAGATGGGCGCAGCCGGTGCGCAGCTTGGCACCCGCTTCGCAGCGGCGTCCGAGAGCATAGCCCATCCCCGCTTCAAGGACGCCATGATCCACGCCCGCGCCCGCGACGCCCTGCCCAGCGTTCAGTTGGACCCCAGCTTCCCCGTGACCCCCGTCCGCGCCCTGGCCAACGCAGGCACCGAGCGTTTCGCCCAACACCAGGCGGAGGCTCGGGCGCGGGTCAAATCCGGCGAACAAACGCGGGAGCAGGCGCAGCTCAGCATCGAGCACTTCTGGTCCGGCGCGCTGCGCCGGGCCGTCATTGACGGCGATGTGGAGCATGGCTCGGTGATGGCCGGGCAGTCCGTGGGCATGGTGACCTCGGTCCAGCCTGTGGCCGACATCATCTCGGGGCTGCAGGCCCAGGCTGCCGCGTCACTGCACGCCCGCCGCGTAGGCATACGATAGGATGACCGGCCAACACCCCCAACCCGCCGCAAGCCAACCCAGGCTGCGGACGGAGCGCACTGCCTCCCTCTCCCTCCGGGAGAGGGCCGGGGTGAGGGGGTCTTGCCTGCGGAGCGGGGCATCCACCATGCCAACAGCATTCGCCCCTGCTTCGCCAAGGACTGCGCCTCAAAGACCCCCTCACCCCAATCCTCTCCCGGAGGGAGAGGGAGCAGCAAGCGGCCGTACGGCCACGGCCCCCCCGCCTCTTGGCGGCAGCACTGCTCAGCCACCCCGGCCCTAA
Source organism: Acetobacteraceae bacterium (assembly GCA_036398775.1). Taxonomy (GTDB): domain Bacteria; phylum Pseudomonadota; class Alphaproteobacteria; order Acetobacterales; family Acetobacteraceae; genus DASWOJ01. The sequence continues at coordinate 2,888 of DASWOJ010000430.1, read as the reverse complement.
TCATGATCCAGGCCCGGCGGCTCCTGTCCCGCTTGCGGACCATGATGGCCGCCGAGCCGTCCAGCGCCGCCCTCGCCGACCTGGCCGGCCTGATCGCCGGCGAATTGGTCGCCGAGGTCTGCACGGTTTACGCCATGCGCCCGGGAGACCTGTTGGAACTCGCCGCCACCCACGGCTTGAACCTCGCCGCCGTCGGCCGCACCCGCCTGCGTGTAGGCGAGGGCATCGTCGGCATCGTCGCCGCCACTGGGACGCCGCAGAACCTGCCGGACGCGCAGAACCACCCGGCCTTCGCCTATCGCCCGGAAACCGGCGAGGACCCTTATGCCTCTCTGCTCGCCGTGCCGGTCCGCCGGGCCGGGCGCGTGCTGGGCGTGCTGACGGTGCAGAACCGCGCCCCCCGCCGCTACGCAGATGACGAAGTGGAGTTGCTGGAAACCGTAGCCATGCTGCTGGCCGAGGTTCTGGCCGCCGCCGGCGCCACCGACGGGGCGGAGCAGGGCCTCAGCGCCACCTTGCCCCGGCGCTTCCCTGCTACGCCCCTGGCACCCGGCATCGCCATCGGCCCCGTCGTAGTGCACGGCATGGGTGCCCCGCTGCGCCGCATGGTAGCCACGGACCCTGCCGCAGAAACCGTCCGCCTGAACCAGGCCGCTGCCGCCATGCGGCAAAGCCTCGACGACCTGATCGAAAGCAGCCTCCCCGCCGGCGACGCCCCGCGCGAGGTCTTGGAAGCCACCCGCATGGTCTCCGCCGAGGGCGGCTGGATGCGCCGTGTGCGGGAGGCCGTGGCCAGCGGCCTGTCCGCCGAGGCCGCCGTCCACCGCGTGATGGGCGAGCTGCGGGAGCGCATGCGGCGGATCGCCGATCCCTACCTCCGCGAACGCCTGGCGGACATGGAGGACCTGGCCGGCCGCCTGTTGGCTGCACTCGACGGCGGCAGCGAGATCCCCGCCATCCCGCAGGGCGCCATCCTGGTCGCCCGCCGCCTCGGCCCGGCGCAACTGCTGGAATGGCACGCCCGCGGCATCGGCGGCGTCGCCATCGAGGAGGGCAGCAGCGCCGGTCACGCCGCCATCCTGGCCCGTGCTTTGGGCCTTCCCGCCGTCGGCAGCGTGCGCGGCCTGCTGGACGCCACCCAGCCCGGCGACGACCTGATCCTGGATGCGGAGGAGGGGCAGGCGCTGCTGCGTCCCGAGGCCGAAATCCGCCAGGCCTATGCCCGCGCCCTGGAGACCCGCATCCAGTTGGAGGCCGGCTTTGCCGCCCAGCGCCACCGCCCCGCCCAGACCCTGGACGGCGTTCCGCTGCGCCTGATGCTGAACGTCGGCCTGGCGCGCGAGGTAGAGCAGCTTGACTCCACCGGCGCCGCGGGGATCGGCCTGTTCCGTACGGAGATCGCCATGCTCGCCCGCGGCGCCGTGACCGACGTCCCGGAGCAGGCGGCCATGTATGCCCGCGTGCTGGACGCCGCCGGTGATCGCCCCGTGCGCTTCCGCACCCTGGACCTCGGCGGCGACAAGCTGCTCCCCGACGCGCCGCCGCAGCAGGAGGAGAACCCGGCGATGGGCTGGCGCAGCCTTCGCGTCGGCCTGGACCGCCCGGCGCTGATGCGCCGTCAGCTCCGCGCCTTGCTGCTGGCCGCGGGCGGGCGTCCGCTGTCGGTGATGTTCCCGATGGTCGCCACCGTCGCCGAGTTCCAGGCCGCCCGTGCCCTGCTGCTGACGGAGGCCGACCGCGTTCGCCCGGCGCCGGATCGCCTGCAGGTCGGCAGCATGATCGAGGTGCCCGCCCTGCTGTGGCAGTTGCCGGCGCTGGTGGCGGCGGCGGATTTCCTGTCCATCGGCTCCAACGACCTGATGCAGTTCCTGTTCGCCGCCGACCGCGGCACTCCCGGCCTATCCGGCCGCTACGACCTGCTGTCTCCCCCGGTGCTGGACGCGTTGGAGGCCATCCAGGCCGCCGCCGGGCCAGCCGGGGTGGAAGTGTCCGTTTGCGGGGAACATGCGGCGCGCCCGCTGGAGGCGATGGTGCTGTCGGCGCTGGGCATCACGACGCTGTCCATGCCCGCTGCCGGGCTGCTGCGGCTGAAGGCGTTCATGGCCGGAGTGGACCTGGGCGAGCTGCGTGCCGTCCTGGCCGCCGTGCGGCGGAATGCAGCGGGACAGGCCAGCCTGCGCGGGCCGTTGCAGTCCTGGGCACGGGAGCATGGGCTGGCTATCTGAGGCTGCGTCGTTCGCCGGAGAGATGCCCGCAGTTCTGCAGCTTGGACCCGCCAGCGCCAGGCGCATAACGCCGCGGCTACCCAGGAATAATCAGCGCGATCCCTTGTCGGTCCTGAGCAGCCCGCAATGATGGATGGTCACGGGTGGGAGTCAACGGGCGTTGATGCAAGGGACAGGCAGGTGCAGCCTTCGCTGACGTAGGACCGGGTTCGGGCCGTGCCGGGCGTTGCAGCCAAGACCCGTCCCAAGAGCGAAAGGCGGCATCCGCGTCGTGCCCCGTGGCGTTCCCTAGCAGTCCGGTTTATCAATTGTTGGGTCAGCCCGCCTTCCTGGCGTGGCGCGACCCGTTGGATGGCCCCTTGCAGCATGACCGGCCCGCCAGGTTCCAAGAGCCGAGCACCATGATCTCCCCCGCCGATGGCGAGGGCGGCCCGGCGTTGGGCGCGGCCCGTGTCGGTGCGGAGTTGCGCGCCGCACGCAACCGCCTGGGTTGGGCGTTGCCGGACGTGGCCGCCACTCTCCGCATCCGGTTGCCCTACCTGCAAGCCATCGAGGATGGCCGCGTCGCCGACCTGCCCGGCAACACCTACGCCGTCGGCTTCCTCCGCACCTATGCGTCGGCCCTCGGCCTGGATGCCGCCGAGGCTGCCCGCCGCTTCCGGG
>DASWOJ010000429.1:0-3507 GCA_036398775.1 Acetobacteraceae bacterium | reverse complement strand
GGGTCCGCCTCGCCAGCTGCTTTCTTTGCCGGGGCGGCGTGCGTGACCACCGCTAGCAGTGCCTCAGGGGTAAAAGGCTTGGCCAGATGGTCGTCCATGCCAGCCGTGCGGCACTCCGCTACCTGCTCAGCAAACGCTTGTGCGGTAAGCGCCACAATCGGCACCTGGCCGCGCGAGCCGGACAGGGTGCGGATACGTCGCGCAGCTTCCAATCCGTCCACTTCCGGCATACGCACGTCCATCAGGATTACGTCGAAGTCACCAGACCCAGCCGCCTCGACCGCCGCGATCCCGCTGTCCAGGCAGACGACCTCGTGGCCACCTGCGCGCAAGAAGGAGCCGGTGATATCCAGGTTCATCGCCATGTCGTCCACCACCAGCACGCGCAACGGGCGCGCAGGGGGCGGTGCCGATTGTGCATCTGACGGGGTGAGCGTAAGGGCCGCGTCCACGATCGGCTTGGCTGCAGTGACTGCGCTTGCGGGCAGCGGCAACTCGAGCCAGAAGACGCTTCCGCCTCCGGGGTTGTCATCGTGGCCGAGACGCCCGCCCATCATCGCCGCGAGGCGGGACGAAAGGGCGAGGCCAAGCCCTGCCCCCTCGATCGTGCTGGTGGCCTCGGCATCGAGCCGCTCGAAGTCCTGGAACAAGCGGTGCCGCTGTCCGGCCTGTATGCCGGGTCCGGTGTCGGCAACCTCGATCCGCAACACGGCGCTGTTCGCCGCAGTGCGCAGCCGCAATTCCACGGTACCACGGATGGTGAACTTCACGGCGTTGCCGAGCAGGTTCAGCAACACCTGCCGCAGCCGGGTCGGGTCCGTGGTCAGCTTGCGCGGCGCACTCGGAGCCGCATCCAGGCGTAGAACCAAGCCCTTGGCCTCGGCCGCAGGTTGGACGAGTTCGAGGCACGCGCGCGCGACTTGGCGGAGATCGGTTTCAGTTGCCCGCAGCTTGGTGCGCCCAGTCTCGACCTCGGACAGGTCGAGCACGCGATTGATCATCTCCAGCAAATGCTGACCAGCACCCAGCATGGCATCCAGGCGTCCCTCCTGCTTCGCATTCAGTCCGCCTTCGAGACGCAGCAGCTGCGCGTAGCCCAGGATGCCATTCAGCGGCGTGCGCAATTCGTGGCTCATCCCGGCTAGAAAGCGCGACTTCGCACGGCTACCCTGCTCAGCCTGGTCACGTGCCCGCGCCAAATGCCGCGCTAGGCGCTCCAGTTCGGAGTTGGCGATCCGCATCTCATCGGCTTGTGCGTGACGCTCGGAGATGTCGCGCAGCGCACACACGAGGGACTCAGGACTGCCCGTGTTGCCATTTCTTACAAGGCCGATGGTGGCCTCGGTCCAAATCCAGTGACCATGTTTGTGCTTGGCGCGAAACGTGGCTGTAGCCCGCTCTGCCACTCCGTCAACAAGTGAGCGCAGCAGCTTGTACACCGCCCCGGCGTCGTCAGGGTTCATGATGGCACCTGGCGTGCCGCCGAGCATCTCGCCAGGCTCGTAGCCGAACACGGTACGGCAGGCCGGCGAGGCATAGGTGCGCCGGCACTCCAGGTCCAGGCAGGTGATCACGTCACTCGTACTGTCCGCGAGCAGGCGGTAGCGCGCCTCGCTTTCACGCAACGCCTCTTCCGCCCGGTATGTCTCTGTGACGTCACGCCCAACGCCGACGAGACGGCAGACACGCCCGGTCTCATCAAGGACAGGAGCGACGAAAACGTCCCAATCAAACGGATTGCCGGATTGGCTCACCGCAAAGCGATAATGGACGGAGCGGCGCTCCCGTACGCACTCGCGCCAGCCTGTGAGGACAACCTGGGCAAGCTTGGGTTGCAAGCACGCTTCAGGACTCTTCCCGAGAGCCGACGCAGCCGGCACAGCTGCCAACTTCTCCCAAACTGGATTGACGCTCTCATAAGCGAAGCCGCCATCCATATCGGCACGGACGACGAACATCGCGTCGGTCGAGTTCTCGAATAGAGCGTCGAGCCGTGCGAGCACTGCTGCACTTTCGCGCGACGCCTGCCTGGCTATCCACTCCGCCCGCCCGCGGCACTGCAATTCGCGGTGCAACGCCCATACCAGCCCGATCCCGAGAAGGGCCAGCAACAGGAGCACGCCGCCAAGGATTGCCGACTTCTCGGTCCACTCGGCGTAGATGTCGTCCATCGCAAGACCGATATCTAGGACCAATGGCAGGTCGTCGACCTGGCGGTAGCTATAAAGGCGCCGTGTGCCGTCCAGAACCGCCGTCGCCTCGAACACGCCGGACGGTGCGTCGGCCAGATGGCGGAAAACCTCCGCTCGGCTCATCTCACGTCCGATCTCCTCCTGCACAGGTGGACGGCGTGCGACGAGACGCTTGTCCGTGCTGAACAGCGCGACATTGCCGTGCGCGCCAAGGTCGAGCGCCCGGAATAGTTTGTCGAAGTAGCTCAGCCGCAGTCCAACCACGACGACCCCGGCAAACGTGCCATCGGAATGGCTAAGGCGGCGCGCGAGGATGATGGCCCATGCGCCGTCGCTGCGGTTGCGGAGCGGTTCACTGATGACGAGGCCGAGTTTGGAGTGTCCCCGGTGAGCCTGGAAATACGAGCGGTCGAACAAACTACTGGGGCGCGACGCCGACTCACGGTTCTGGTAGATGACCTGGCCGCGTTCGTCGGTGACGAATATGCCTCCCACGTCGTCTGCCTCGGCCGAGCCGTCAAACAGCACGGATTGCCGGATGCCCGGTTCCATGGTGGCAAGGCCCGGCACCTTCATCCCCTTGGCAGCGGCACGCAGTGAAAGGTCGAGGCTTGCGATGGTACGCCCGATGTCGCGTTCCAGGGTGAGCACGAGGTTGCTAGCTGCCTGCTCGGCCTGGTGTCGGGCTGCCAGCCGGGAATCATACAACATCCAGCCCACGATGCCGACCACGACCACGGCCAGGCCAGTGCCGATGTAGAACATGAGCATGGTCGGCCGTAGCGGCTGCGCGCGGGCCAGCATCCTGTGTTGCACGTATCAGCGTCCTGTTTGGGTGACTCACGATACAGTGAGGCCACTCGGAAAACCATCAATGACACCCGCCCGATTTTGCGAAACTTGGTCATTACAACAAAAAATAACCGGGCGGCCGCTTGCGCCGGCAGAAAGCAATATGGCGTAAGAACAAAACTATGTGCGCTGTCCAACGGCACAGGCTTGGAGTTCCTGCTTATAGACAGAGGGCATGATGGCAGTGACAGTATTGCTTGTAGAGGATGACGAGCTTGTTCGCTGCGTGATGGTGGAGTTGCTGAAGGAAGAGGGCTTCGAGGTTTACGAGGCCCATGACGGCGATTTGGCAGCCTTGTTCATCAACAACCAGCCGGCGTTCGATGTGCTGCTCACGGATGTGAACATGCCTGGAACGATGGATGGCTGGGATCTGGCGGATCACGCACGCGGCCACCGTCCCAGCCTACCGGTGATCGTAGTATCCGGACGGGCCAATAACATAGCCCGTTGGCAAAAGCTT
>DASWOJ010000428.1:0-6589 GCA_036398775.1 Acetobacteraceae bacterium | reverse complement strand
ACCGCCATGATGAGCGGCGGGCAGGCCAACTTCAGCATTGACGTGCCTGCCGCCGCGGCGCTGTCCACACCCTCCCCCACAGCCACGCCGGCGCCGACCCCCGTGGCGGCGCCCCTGGACCCAGCGCCTGTCCCGGCTTCTGCCCCAGCAGTTCCGACGCCTGTCGCCACCCCCGCGCCGGCAACGGACCCAACGCCGATCCCAGCTTCTGCCCCGGTGACGGACCCCGCGGCTTCACCGGCCTCTACCCCGGTTGTGCCCACACCAGTTGCTGCCCCCGTGCCGACGCCTGTCCCGACGGTGCCTGCTGCCGGGGCCGTGGGACCGACCGGCCTGCTGGACCAGGTGGCGACGCCATCCATCGCTCCCGGGACCCGCGTCCTCACGGTCGGCGCCGACAAGCAGTTCCAGACGGTCGCCGCCGCACTTGGCGCGTCCCGGGACGGCGACGCGATCCTGGTGGACGCCGGCACCTATACCAACGACTTCGCCAGCGTCACCACCAAGGTCTCGCTTTATGCCGTGGGCGGGCGCGTCACCATGCTGGCGACGGTGCCGCCACCGAACCAGAAGGGCATCCTCGTCGAGGAAGCCGACCTGCACATCGAAGGGTTCACCTTCCAAGGCACGCACATCCCCGACGATTGGGGCCACAACGGCGCCGGCATCCGCGTGGACAACGGCAACCTCAGCCTGGTCAACTGCGCCTTCATCGGCAACCAGGACGGCATCCTGACCAACGGAGGCCAGGGCATCTCCGTCTCGATTGACCACAGCCTATTTGACGGCAACGGCGGCAACGACGGCAACGGTGCCGGCAACATCCACGCGATCTACGTCGGCAGCGTGGCCTCGTTCAAGATGACCAACAGCACCTCCGAGAACACCCTGGTCGGCCACGAGGTGAAAAGCCGGGCGCAGGTGAACACCATCGAGAACAACACGATCATCTCCGGCGTCGGCACCGGCACCGGCAGCTACGCCATAGACCTGCCCAACGGCGGCACCTCCGTCATACGCAACAACACGATCATCAAGGGGCCGAACGCGGAGAACCAGAACATCATCCACTTCGGCGGCGAGGGCATCCCCTACGCAGGATCGTCGCTGCTGGTGGAGGGCAACCTGTTCTCGAACACCAGGAACGGCGCGGTGGGAGTGCTGAACCACACGGCGATCCCCGTCACCATCACCGGCAACGTCCTGGACGGCTTGCCAGCCGGCTCCCTCGCCCAGGGTCCCGCCAAGGTCAGCGGCAACTGGGACAAGACGGCCGGTCTGCTGGCGGATGCGACGCTCGTGGGCGTGCTGCCCGGCAGCACCATGATCATAACCGACACGCTGGACCACCAGGTGACGCTCGACGGCGGGCAGATCCAGGCCGTCCAGGGCGGCGCCGGACATCTGTCGGTTGACGTGTGGGCCGGCCACGTCATCGTCCTCGGCGGCAGCGGCGGCATGGACGTGACCGAACACGGCGGGACCGGCGGCAACCAGTATACGACGGCCGCAGGCTCGGTGAACAGCCTGTCGCTGGCCGATGGCATGAACCTCGTGGACAGCGAGGGGACCGACACGATCACCGGGAACGGCAACGAGACCGGCGTCGTGAACGGGACCGCCACCATCACCGGCGGCGCCGGCAACAGCACCTGGGCCATCAACGGCACGGCGAAGGTCACCACCGGCAGCGGCTCCGAGTTCCTGGGCCTGGGCACCGCCAGCAGCCAGGTGTTCGTCACCGGGACGCAGGATTTCTTCCGCCTGGACAGCAACGGCGGCACCGGGACCTGGGACGTGACGAACGCCGGCCAGGCAGTGCGCGGGTCCATGACGGGCGGCGCCGTTACCATGCAGGTTTACAGCGGCGCGATGCACATCTCGACTTCCAGCGGCGGCGCCGGATCCACCCTGCGGCTGGACGAGGGCGCCCCCACGGTGGTGAGCGCCGGGCGGGACGTGATCTGGGCCGGCGCCGGCAACGCCACGGTGCTGGTGAGCGGCGGGGCCGAAATCCACGCCGGCGCCGGCGTGCTGGCCGTTTATGCCCATGGCGGCGGTGGCGGCGCCAACGTGTATGGCGCGGCCGGCGACTACGTGATCGGCGGCGATAGCGGCGGCGTCACTTATCATGGCGGCGACGCGGCGAACACGGTCGAGGCGCAGGTTTCGGGGATCACCGTCCTGGGCGGCGCCGGGCTGATGACGGTGAACGGCGGGGCGCGGGACACGATCGCCGGCGGCTCCGGCGGGATCGCGTTCAGCGAGAACGGCGGCGGCGCCAACACCGTGACGACGATGGCGGGCAGCACGAACACCCTTGTCCTGACTGGCTCCGACACGGTGGACAGCGAGGGCACCGACACGATCGCGGCAGGGGATTCCAACGGGGACATCACCATCGGCGGCACCGCGAGCCTGACGCTGGGCCAGGGCAACAACCATGTCGCCGTGACCGGCCATGCGTCCATCGGCGCCGCAGGCGGCAGCAACCACGTTGACGTGGCAGCGGGCGGCACCGCCGACGTGGCGACCATGGGCTGGATGACCGTGAACGGCAGCGGACCCGGCGTCTCCCTCGCGCTGCTGGACGGCCAGGGAGCTGAGGCTGGGCGGGTGTCGCTGCTTGCAGGCAGTGCGACGCTTGGGACCTACGGTGAATACGGCATGCAGGTCACGACCAGCAGCGGCCATGCTGAGGTCGCAGCCTCCGGTGCGAACGCTGGCGGCAGCCTCAACATCCGGAGCAACGGCGCCGACACGATCCACACCGGCGACGGTGCGGCGACGGTCACGCTTGCGGGCCGTGGGAGCGAGGTGTGGGCTGGAAGCGGCGCGCTCACGGTGCGTGACTGGATACAAGGGGGCGAGCAGGCCGTCGTTCACGGCGGGTTGGGCAGCCTGCGGGCCGAGGTGGGCTGGGGTGCCTCCATGACGTTCCTCGGCGGCAGCGGCGACGCCGTGCTGGATGGCAGCACGATGGACATCGTCGGCGGTAGCGGCAGCATCACGACGACGGGCTACTACGGAAGCGGGGTGCATTCGTTCATCGGCGGAAGCGGTGTCGCAGACCTGCGGCTCAATGACAGCGGCTGCGACCTCACAATGGGGTCGGGGACGGCCAAGGTGCATGAGCTGGGCTGGGGGAACGCGGACATCTACCACTTCACGGCGGCCTCGACCGGAACGACGGTGATCGAGAACTTCCGCCCCGGCGCCGACCAGGCCCTGCTCGGTGCCGGCGTGGGCATCGCCTCGCAGGACCAGGTGGATGGAAGCGCGCATGTCCGTCTGACCAACGGCGCCGACATCACCTTCGTCGGGGTGCAGGGCGGCGCGGGCCTGTTCGGCTGAGGCGATGGGGGCGGCGCTTATGGCTCCGTCCCCTGCCCTCGCTTGTGCGCCTGCAACGCCGCCAGCCGGCGGTTACGCCAGGCGGTGCGTGCGGCCAGGCGCGCCGGCTCCGGGGGGTGCGGCCATGTGGCGGCGATACGGGCCGCGCTGTCGGCACCGAACACGCCGGGACCCGGCGGATCCGCGGCGACGCGCGCATAGAACCCGGTGTAGCGCGCGAGATAGTCGGCGATCCCGCCGGGAGCATTCAGCTCGATGGTGGCAAACGGCCCCAGGAACGACCAGCGCAGCCCCAGCCCGTCCGATACCGTGCGGTCCAGGTCCTCGGGCGAGATCACCCCGTCCGCCACCAGCCGGAACGCTTCCGCCAGCAACGCGCCCTGCAGCCGGTTGAGCACGAAGCCCTCGGTTTCCCGCCGCACCTGCACCGGCACCTGGCCGACGGCGCGATACACGGCATCGGCGCGGTCGAGCGCCTCCGGCCCGGTCCAGGGCGCGCCGCATATCTCCACCAGCGGGATCAGGTGCGGCGGGTTCACGGGATGGCCAACCAGGCAGCGCCCGCGGCCCGGCAGCGCCTCGGTGAAGCTGGAGGCGACGATGGCCGACGTGGAGGACGCCAGCACCACGCCCGGTGCGGCCAGCCGGTCCATCTCGGCGAACAACGCCTGCTTGGCCGGCAGCGCCTCCGGCCCGGATTCCTGCACGAAGGCGGCACCGGCCAGGGCGCCGGCCAGGTCCGCGTGGCTGCTGATTGGGCCAGGCTCGCCATCGGCAAGGCCATGCTCCCGCAGCATCGCCAGCTCCGCCTGTACCAGCCCGGGCGCGGCGCCCAGCGTGGGGCCGTGCGGGTCGTGCAGCCGCACCGCCCAGCCCGCACGGGCGAACACCGCCGCCCAGGCCCGTCCGATCAGCCCGGCGCCGATGATTGCAACTGCTTCCATGTCCCCTGCCCTTCATCTGCTGCATGAGCCTATGACGGCAGCGGGTGGAACCAAAGCGGCCCGACGGGCATAATCCCGTCCGTCGCACCCGGACAGGAACCCTGATGGCCGATGACCCCTACAAGACGCTCGGCGTCGCCCGCGACGCGACGGAGCAGGAAATACGTAAGGCATACCTCAAGCTGGCCAAGACGACGCATCCCGACCTGAACCCCGGCGATCCCAAGGCGGAGGAGCGGTTCAAGGCGGTCAACGCCGCGCACGACCTCCTGCAGGATGCCGAGCAGCGCGCCCGCTACGACCGCGGCGAGATTGACGCCGCCGGGCAGCCCCGTCCGCCGCCGGGTCCGCCGCCCGGTGCGCGGCGATACCGGGAGCATGCGGAGAGCGCGGCCGGCGCGCGCTACAGCGCGGGCATGGGAACGGAGGCGGACGACCTGGGCGACATCCTGTCCGGCCTGTTCGGCGCCCGCGGCCGTGCGGGATTCGGTGCGAATGCCGGGGCGGGGCCGCTGGGCGGGGCGGACCGGCGCTACTCGCTGGCGGTGTCGTTCCTGGACGCGGTGCGCGGGGGCACGCAGCGCCTGACCCTGCCGGATGGCGGCAGCCTGGACGTGCGCATCCCTGCAGGGCTGGACAGCGGCCAGGTGCTGCGCCTGCGCGGCAAGGGCGCACCCGGGGACCCGCCGGGCGACGCGCTGATCGAGGTGGAGGTCGGTCCGCACCCGCTGTTCCGGCGGGAAGGCCGCGACATCCACCTTGACCTGCCGGTCACGGTGGCAGAGGCAGTGCTGGGCGGGCGCGTGACGGTGCCGACCATTGACGGACCCGTCAGCATGGCGGTCCCCGCCGGGTCCAGCACTGGGACCCGGCTGCGGCTGCGCGGGCGCGGCGTGCCGGCGGCAGGGGGCCAGCCGGCCGGTGACGCTTATGCGACGCTGCGCATCATGCTGGCGCCCAGCGACCCCGGGCTGGCCGCCTTCCTGAAGGACCGGGCGGACGCGCCGGACTGGAACCCGAGGGCGGAAATGGAGGGGATGCCATGATGACATGGGAAGCCGTGGTGGTGACGGTCGCCGGGCTGGACCGCGGCGAGGTGGAGGGCTGGATCGCCCAGGACCTGGTCCGTCCTGCCCAGCAGGACGGCGACTGGCTGTTCCGCGACATAGACGTGGCCCGGCTGCAACTGATCCAGGAGCTGCGCCACGACCTGCGGCTGGAGGAGGATGCGCTGCCGGTGGTGCTGCGCCTGATGGACCAGCTTTATGACGCCCGGCGGCGGCTGCGGCGGCTGCGCGACGCCGTGGAGCGCGGTGCGGCGCCGGATGCGCGGGATGCGGTGCTGCGGGTGCTGCTGGAAGGGTAAGGCGCGGCGCGGGTTGGAGGCTGGCCTACTCCCGTTCTGCTCAGTAGGGGCAATCGCTCGTGACAAGGATTGCTCCGATCCCCTCTCCCCCCGGGAGAGGGCTAGGGTGAGGGGGTTGGGGCAACACCGTCATTGCCCCGTGCGGGTCTTGGTCCACCAGCGTTTGACGTGCCCCGCGCCGTAGCCAAGACCCCCTTACCCTGACCCTCTCCCGGAGGGAAAAAGAGGAGTCAGACCAGGGTCAGCGTCACTGGGGGCAGCGGCGGGAAGCGGACCTCGATATGGGCCGGGCCGTCCAGCCAGACCGGCAGGCAGACGCTGCCCAGCATCACGACCTGGCCGGCGCGCAGGCCGCCATGCGCCGCGGCCTCCGCGGAGGCGGCCAGCCAGGCCAGGGCCTGCATCGGGCCGCCCGCAAGGGCAGCGCCGGCGCCCTCGCCACGGACGGCGCCGTTCACCAGGATCGTGCCCGGCAGGGCCAGCAGGTCCAGGCCGCGCCAGCCGGTGACGGGCGTGCCTAGTATCGCCGCCGCGTGATACACCCCGTCTGCCACCAACGCCGGCGTTCCGAAGGCCGGCATGTCGGGGTAACGGTTCTCCACCACCTCGATGCCCGCCATGACGCCGTCCACGGCGGCGGCGGCCTGATCCTGGGTGCAGGGACCGGGCGGCAGGTCCGCGCCGAGGTGGACGGCAACCTCGCACTCGACGCCGGGACGCAGGAAGTCACGGTAGGCCAGGGTGCTGCCATCGCCGTGCAGGTCGGCCGTGGCCATGAACGACGCAGCCGGGCCGGACAGGCCGAGGTAGGCCTGCATCGCCGAGTTGGTGGCGCCGATCTTGAACCCCGGCGGCGGCACGGCGCCCACGGCCCGGGCGCGTGCGACCTGGGCGGCGATGCCGTCGGCCAGCGTCGGCGGCGGCA
>DASWOJ010000427.1:0-14115 GCA_036398775.1 Acetobacteraceae bacterium | reverse complement strand
CTGACGCTGAAGTATTTCTTCCGCCAGAAGGCCACGATCAACTATCCCTATGAGAAGGGCGCAATCAGCCCGCGCTTCAAGGGCGAGCATGCGCTGCGCCGCTACGCCAACGGGGAGGAGCGCTGCATCGCCTGCAAGCTGTGCGAGGCGGTGTGCCCGGCGCTCGCCATCACCATCGAGGCCGAGCCGCGTGACGACGGCAGCCGCCGCACCACGCGCTACGACATCGACATGACCAAGTGCATCTACTGCGGCCTGTGCGAGGAGTCCTGCCCGGTGGACGCCATCGTCGAGGGTCCGAATTTCGAGTTTGCGGTCGAGACGCGGGAGGAGCTGCTTTACAATAAGGAGAAGCTGCTCGCGAACGGCGACCGTTGGGAAAGCGAGCTGTCCAAGCGGCTCGAACTCGACTCGCAGTTCCGCTAGGGCCTGCGCCGATGCTTACCGCCGCAGCGTTCTACCTGTTCTCCGCCATCCTGATCGGCTCCGCCGCCGCGGTGGTGACGTCGCGCAACCCCGTGCATTCCGTGCTGTTCCTGATCCTCGCGTTCTTCAATGCCTCGGCGCTGTTCCTGATCGCCGGGGCCGAGTTCCTGGCGATGATCTTGCTGATCGTCTATGTCGGCGCGGTCGCGGTATTGTTCCTGTTCGTCGTGATGATGCTGGACGTGAATTTCGGGCAGTTGCGCGAGGGGTATCAGCGCTACTTGCCGGTCGGTGCCACGGTCGGAGCGGTGCTGCTGCTTGAGCTAGTGTTCGTCCTCGGCGGCTGGGAGTTCGCGCCGCAGGCCATGACCTTGCGCCTGAGCAGCACCCCAGGCGCAATCAGCAACACCCAGGCGCTGGGACGACTGATCTATACGGACTACATCTTCCTGTTTCAGACCGCCGGGCTGATCCTGATGGTGGCAATGATCGGCGCCATCGTGCTGACCCATCGCGAGCGCACCACCAGCAAGCGGCAGAACATCGCCCGGCAGAACGCCCGCACCGTCGCCGACACGCTGGAGATAATGCCTGTCGCCCTCGGCGCCGGGACGAACCTCACCGGCATCCTGCGTCCGAAGCCTGAGCCTGTCCTGGCCCTCACGCAAGACGAGCCGCATGAGCACGGCGTCGGCAAGCCCGGCCCAGGAGAGCACGGATGACCAACATCGGCGTCGGCCATTACCTGTTCGTGGGCGCGGTCCTGCTGGTGTTGGGCATCTTCGGCATATTCCTGAACCGCAAGAATATCATCGTCATCATGATGTCCATCGAGTTGATGTTGCTGTCGGTGAACCTGAACTTGGTCGCCTTCAGCTCCGCTCTCGGCGACCTGGCCGGGCAGGTGTTTGCGCTGTTCGTGCTGACCGTTGCCGCGGCAGAGGCTGCCATCGGCCTGGCCATCGTCGTCGTCTATTTCCGCAACCGCGGCTCGATCGAGGTCGAGGACGTCACCCTGATGCGGGGCTAGACCATGCTGTATGCTGTTGCCGTGTTCGCGCCCCTGTTGGGCGCCCTAGTTGCTGGCATGTTCGGCCGGCAGATCGGGGATAAAGCCAGCGAGGCCGTCACCATCCTCTGCATGTGCGTTGCCGCCGTATGCGGCGCCACCAGCTTCCTGCCGTTTCTGACCGGGGAGGGCCTGCCGGGCGTCGTGAGCCTTGGCACCTGGATTGATGTCGAGGGCTTCCATGTCGAGTGGGCGCTGCACTACGACACCCTCTCGGCGATGATGGTGGCGATGGTGACGTTCATTGCCACGCTCATCCATATCTACAGCGTCGGCTACATGAGCCACGACGCCACGGTGCCGCGGTTCTTCAGCTACCTCAGCCTGTTCACCTTCGCCATGCTGATGCTGGTGACGGCGGATAATCTGGTGCAGTTGTTTTTCGGCTGGGAGGGGGTCGGCCTCGCCAGCTACCTGCTGATTGGCTACTGGTATGACCGGCCCAGCGCCAACCGTGCTGCGATGAAGGCCTTCGTCGTGAACCGCGTCGGCGACCTGTTTTTCGCGGTCGGGATCGCGCTGGTGTTCCTAATGTTCGGCTCGGTCGAGTTCTCCGACATCTTCTCCAATGTGCATGACCATCTGAATGAGACCTACCACGTGCTGGGCAGCACCTGGCGTGCCTATGAGGTCATCGGCGTCCTGCTGTTCCTGGGCGCCTGCGGCAAGTCGGCGCAATTGGGCCTGCACACCTGGCTGCCCGACGCGATGGAGGGACCGACTCCGGTGTCCGCCCTGATCCATGCCGCCACGATGGTGACAGCCGGCGTGTTCCTGATGGCCCGCATGTCGCCGATTCTTGAGTTTGCGCCGGGCGCGTTGAACTTCGTGGCTTTCCTTGGAGCCACGACGTGTCTGGTTGCAGCGACAATCGGCTGCGTGCAGAATGATATCAAGCGCATCATCGCGTATTCCACCATGTCGCAGCTTGGCTACATGTTCCTGGCTGCCGGGGTCGGTGCCTATCAGGTCTCCGTATTCCACCTCTTCACCCATGCCTTCTTCAAGGCGCTGCTGTTTCTTGGCGCCGGCTCGGTGATCCACGCCATGTCGGATGAGCAGGACATCCGCCGCATGGGCGGCATCTGGCGCAAGATTCCCGTTACCTACGGCATCATGTGGGTTGGCAGCCTGGCCCTGGCCGGCATACCTTTCTTCGCTGGTTACTACTCGAAGGATGCAATCCTGGAAGCGGCCTGGGCTAGGGGCAACCTGGTCGGCTCCTACGGTTTTCTGTGCGGCATCGTCGCAGCGTTCCTGACGGCATTCTATTCCTGGCGCCTGCTGATCCTGACCTTCCACGGCACGCCCCGCGCCGACCGGCACACCATGGAGCACGTCCACGAAAGCCCGGCGGTGATGCTGGTCCCGCTGCTGCTGCTGGCGCTGGGCGCCATCGTAACCGGCTTCGTGTTCCGCGGCTGGTTTATCGGCGAGGACTGGCACGACTTCTGGCGCGGCGCCATCGTCAACGGCCCGACCAACACCGTCCTCAACGACATGGAGCATGTGCCGTTGCTGGCATCGCTGCTGCCGACGCTTGTGGGCGTGCTCGGCATCGCGCTGGCATATGTCATGTACGTGATGCGGCCGGAGCTGCCGGCCCGGATGGCCGCTGCAGTGCCGCGCGTCTATGATTTCGTACTGAACAAGTGGTATTTCGACGAGTTGTATGACCGCATCTTCGTCCGTCCGGCTGGACGCCTGGCGCGCATACTATGGCAGGTCGGCGATGCCACCCTGATTGACGGCGTTCCGAACGGTATCGCCGCGCTGACCACGGACGGGTCGGCACAGGTCGTCCGTATCCAGACCGGCTCGATTGCCGTTTATGCCTTCACTATGCTGATCGGCCTCGTCGTGCTGGTCAGCATCTTCCTTGTTTACCGGTAGGCCAGCCCACCATGACCAACGCCGCCGGTTTTCCGATCCTGTCCCTGCTGACCTGGCTGCCATTAGCCGGTGGGCTGTTCATCATGACCGTGCGCGGCACGGACGAGGTAATCGCCAGCAACGCCCGCTGGGCTGCGCTGTGGACCAGCCTTATCGTGTTCGCAATTTCCCTGGTGCTGTGGGTCAAGTTCGACACTGCCAACGCCGGGTTCCAGTTCCAGGAAAGCCTGTCTTGGCTGCCGGAATTCGGGGTCGGCTACCGCATGGGGGTAGACGGCATCTCGGTCCTGTTCGTGCTGCTGTCCACCGCACTGACCCCGATTTGCATCCTGGCGAGCTGGGAGGCCATCACCGTCCGGGTCCGCGAGTACATGCTCGCCTTCCTGGTGCTGGAAACCATGATGGTCGGCATGTTCTCCGCCCAAGATTTCATCGTGTTCTACATGTTCTTCGAGGGCGTGCTGATCCCGATGTTCCTCATCATCGGTGTATGGGGGGGGCCGCGCCGGGTTTATGCCAGCTTCAAGTTCTTCCTCTATACCCTGGCCGGCTCCATCCTGATGCTGCTGGCGCTGCTGGCGATTTGGCGTTACACCGGTACCACGGACCTGGCCGTCCTGATGCACACGCCCTTCCCGGCGCGGATGCAATTCTGGCTATTCCTAGCATTCTTCGCATCGTTTGCGGTCAAGGTGCCCATGTGGCCCGTCCATACCTGGCTGCCGGACGCCCATGTCGAGGCGCCGACGGCCGGCTCCGTCATCCTGGCGGGCGTGCTCTTGAAGATGGGAGCCTACGGGTTCCTACGCTTTTCGGTGCCGATGCTGCCGCAGGCATCGCAGTACTTCGCACCGCTGATGTTCTCGCTCGGCGTTATCGCAGTGATCTACACGTCGCTGGTCGCCTTCGCGCAGACGGACATGAAAAAGCTGATCGCCTACTCGTCCGTGGCGCACATGGGCGTAGTGGTCATCGGCATCTTCACCTTCAACGCCCAGGGCGTGCAGGGGGCGCTGTTTCAGATGCTGTCGCACGGCATCGTATCAGCGGCGCTGTTCCTATGCGTGGGCGTGATCTACGACCGCATCCACACGCGGGACATTGCGCGCTATGGCGGCTTGGCCGGTCGTATGCCGGGCTATGCGTTGATCTTCATGGTGTTCACGATGGCCAGTGTTGGCCTGCCCGGCACATCAGGCTTTGTTGGCGAGTTCCTGGTGCTGGTCGGCGCCTTCAAGGTCAGCCTGTATCTCGCCTACTTCGGTAGCTTTGGCATGATCCTCGGGGCGGTTTACATGCTTTACCTGTATCGCCGGGTTATTTTCGGCAAGCTGACGCGGGACGACCTGCGCGGCATCCTGGACCTGTCGCCGCGCGAGGTAGCGATCTTTGCGCCGCTGGTCGGGCTGACGTTGTGGATGGGCGTCTATCCCAGCAGCTTCACGCAATTCTTCGGCGCCACGGTGCATGCGATGGTCGAGCAGCATGTTGCGGCCATGGCCGCGCCACAGCTTGCGGGGATCGCACCATGACCGCTGCTGTGATGAACTGGGGTGCTGCAGCGCCTGAGATCGCTCTCGCCGTCTGCGCCATGGCGATCCTGGTGTTCGGTGTCCTGAAGAAGCCCGATCCGGCATTCTTCTGCACCATGCTGTCCCTCGCTGCCCTGATGCTGGCAGGCGTGTTGGCGGTGTCCACCCCGTATGGGGCGGCATATCGCGGGCTGTTCGTGGTGGACGGCTTTGGCACGTTCATGAAGCTGCTGATCCTGGTTGGCGCCGGGCTGAGCGCAGTGCTGGCGCTGGACTGGAACGTGCAGGCAGGCATCAGCCGGTTCGAGTTCCCGGTGCTGATCCTGCTGTCCACGGTCGGTATGATGATCATGTGCAGCACTTCCAGCCTGATGACGCTCTATCTGGGGCTGGAGCTGCAATCGCTGGCGCTTTACGTGCTGTGCGCGTTCGACCGGGACAACCTCCGGTCCGCCGAAAGCGGCCTCAAGTTCTTCGTGCTGGGCGCATTGGCGTCCGGGCTGCTGCTGTATGGCATCTCGCTGGCCTACGGCTTCGCGGGCACCATGCAGTTCGGCGAGTTGGCGCAGGCGCTCACCGACCCGGCGAGGGCGTCCGCCGGGCTGATCGTCGGCATCGTGTTCATCATTGCCGGGCTGGCATTCAAGCTCTCGGCGGTGCCGTTCCACATGTGGACGCCGGACGTCTATGAGGGCGCGCCTACGCCGGTGACGGCGTTCATGAGCACCGCGCCGAAGGTCGCCGCCATCGCCCTGCTGCTCCGTGCGCTCGAGGTGCCATTCGGCCATCTGAACGCGCAGTGGACCGGGATCATTGTCTTGGTCAGCATCGCCTCCATGCTGCTGGGCTCGCTCGCCGCCATCGGGCAAACCAACATCAAGCGGCTGATGGCCTATTCCAGCATCGGCCACATGGGCTACGCCTTGGTCGGCCTGGCGGTCGGCACGTCTGAGGGCGTGCGCGGCGTTCTGATCTACATGGTCACCTATGTGTTCATGTCCGCCGGGGTATTTGCCTGCATCATCGCCATGCGCCGCCGCGGGCGTTCGTTGGAGCAGATCAGCGACCTGTCCGGCCTGGCGACGACGGACCCTGGCTTGGCGCTTGCAATGACGGTGTTCATGTTCAGCATGGCGGGTATCCCGCCCTTCTCCGGCTTTTTCGGCAAGCTCTATGTGTTCCTGCCGGCGGTGCAGTCGGGTTATTGGACGTTGGCCGTCATCGGCGTGCTGACCAGCGTGGTCGGAGCTTACTACTACCTGCGCATCATCAAGGTTATGTACTTCGATAAGGCCCAGCCGGCGTTCGACGTGCGCTCGCCCTCCGTGTCGTTCGTTGCCGGCCTCGGCGCGCTAGTGACAACTTTGTTTTTCGTGTTCCCGGCACCGCTGGTCGCCGCCGCGCAGTCCGCCGCGCGGGTGCTGTTCGGTTGAACCCGGACGCGCCGCCCGGCTGGCGGCTGCGGCGGTATGAAAGCCTAGAATCGACCTCGGACCTGTGCGCCACTCTGGCTGCGGCAGGCGAGCCGGACCGGCTGGCAGTGCTGGCGGCCCGGCAGACCCACGGACGCGGCAGCCGCGGCCGGATCTGGCAGACCCCGCCGGGCAACCTCGCATTGTCGGTGCTGCTGCGTCCCGTAGGTCCGGCGGCGCATGTGGGACAGTGGGCGTTGCTGTCTGCCGTCGTCTTGGCCGAGGCGATCGAGATAGCGGCGCCGGGCACGGTGGCGCAGGTCAAATGGCCGAATGACGTGGAGCTGGACGAGGCCAAGGTTGGCGGCATCCTGATCGATGCTGCCGTGGGCGGCGAGGGCCGGCTTGCATGGCTGGTGCTCGGTTTCGGAGCCAACCTTGCCGCGGCCCCGGATTTGGACCGGCCCGTGGCTTCGGTGCCAGGTGCGCCGGACCCGGATGGCGTCGCCGCGGTCCTGCTCGCCCGTCTGGACCATTGGGACCGCGTGCGCCTGTTGGACGGCTTCGCCCCGGTCCGCCATGCCTGGCTCGGCCGCGGACCAGTTCCCGGCACCCACATGCGCGTGCGCTGGGGCAACAAGGACCTGGGTGGCACGTTTGCTGGCCTTGGAGAGGACGGCGCCCTGCTGCTTCAATCAGGCGGACAGGTTCGCGCGTTGCAAACGGGCGAAATCCTGCAATCCCTAGGGGAATAAGCCGTGCTTCTCGTCGTGGACGCAGGCAACACCAACGTCGTTTTCGCAGTGCACGACGGCGCAAGCTGGCGCGGCATCTGGCGCATCGCAACGGAGCCGCAACGCACGTCGGACGAATACGCCGTCTGGCTGCTGACCCTGCTGAACCTGTGCGGCCTCAAGCAGGCGGAGATCGACCGTGCCGTCATCGGCACCGTCGTTCCTGCCGCCTTGTATCACCTGCGCCGCCTGTGCCGCGATTGGTTCAGCTCGGAGCCGCTGGTAGCCCGCTCCAACCTCGACTGGGGATTTGAGATCAAGGTGGACAATCCGGCCGAAGTCGGCGCAGACCGCCTGCTCAATACGCTGGCGGCGCACCAGGCCCATCACGGCCCCCTGGTGATCCTGGACTTTGGCACCGCGACGACCTTCGACGTGGTGGACAAGGAGGGCGCCTACCTCGGCGGCGTCATCGCGCCCGGCATAAACCTATCCATCGAGGCGCTGCACAAGGCGGCCGCCCGGCTGCCGCGGATCGGCATCGGCCGTCCGCAGGCGGTGATTGGGCGCAGCACCGTTCCGGCCATGCAGTCCGGCATCTATTGGGGCTACGTCGGCCTGGTTGAGGGATTGGTGACCCGGATACGGGCCGAGCTTGAAGAGCCGATGCGCGTCGTCGCCACTGGCGGCCTGGCGCCCTTGCTGGCCGAGGGCACGACCGTCATAGACCTGATTGACCCCGACTTGACATTGGATGGCCTCCGCTTGTTGGCGGACCGCAACCCCGCCCCCACATCAGGACGTGACAGAATAAGACCTAACGAAGGCGATTAGATGGACGTTTACAGCGGTGATCTGGCCTTCCTGCCCCTGGGCGGGACGGGCGAGATCGGCATGAACCTAAACTTGTACCGCGCCAGCGGCAAATGGTTGGCGATAGACTGCGGCATCGGCTTCGGGGGCCAGGATAACCCCGAGGTCGAAATCATGATGCCGGACCCCGGTTTTATTGCCGACCGGCGCGACGACCTGCTGGCACTGGTCATCACCCACGCGCACGAGGATCATATTGGCGCGGTGTCCCATTTATGGCGGCAACTCCGCTGTCCCGTTTATGCGACGCCATTTGCGACCGCAGTGCTCAAGCGCAAGCTGGGTGAGGCAGGGCTGGTCAACGAGGTCCGCATCCATACCATCCAACCCGGCGGCACCTTCCAGATTGGGCCATTCGACCTGCAATTCCTGTCGGTCGCACACTCCTTGCCGCAAGCGCAGGCACTGGTGATCCGCACCAAATACGGCACCATCCTACATACCGGCGACTGGAAGCTGGACCCGAACCCGCTGATCGGCCCGCCAACTGACGAGGCTGCCTTTGCCAAGCTGGGCGAAGAGGGTGTCCTGGCGATGGTGTGCGACAGTACGAACGCCATGGTGGACGGGCACAGCGGCTCGGAGGGCGACGTCCGGCAATCCCTGACCGAACTGATCGGCGGCATCAAGCATGGCCGCATCGCGGTGACTTGCTTCGCCAGCAATGTGGCACGGGTCGAGAGCGTGGCGATGGCGGCGCGGGACGCCGGGCGGCATGTGGCGCTGGTCGGGCGGTCGCTTCGCAACCTGGAGACGGCAGCGCGGGAGTGCGGCTATCTCCGTGGCCTGCCGGAGTTCGTGACGGAGGACGAAGCCGGCTCCATCCCAGACGACAACCTGCTGATGCTGGTGACCGGAAGCCAAGGAGAACCGCGCAGCGCCCTGTCGCGCATTGCCGCGGACACGCATCCGAACATCGCGTTGGGCGAGGGCGACACCGTCATTTACAGCAGCCGGATGATCCCTGGCAACGAACGCCCGATCATCCAGGTGCAGGACGGGCTGGTCCGGCGCGGCGTGCGGGTCATCACCGACGCCGACACCATGACCCACGTGTCCGGCCATCCCGCCCGGGACGAGCTTCGGCACCTGTATAGCTTGGTGAAGCCCAAGTTCTCCGTCCCGGTTCATGGCGAGTGGCGGCACCTGTCCGCGCACGCCGCCCTGGCTCAGGAGGCCGGCGCCACCCCTATCCTGCTGGAGGACGGCGACATTCTCAGCCTGTCGCCGGGCCGGCCCGAGGTCGTGGACAGTGCACCCGTCGGCCGCCTGGCGCTGGATGGCAACCGTGTCGTGCCGCTGAACGGGGGAGTGCTCGCGGCGAGGCGGAGGATGCTGTTCAATGGCGTCGTGCTGGGCAGCTTTGCCGTGGATGCCGGCGGCAAAGTTATGGGTCAAGCCAGGGTCAGCGCCCCTGGCCTGTTCGAGCCGGATGATCCTGAAACCGCGCGGGTGACTGCGGACTTCACCCAGGCCTTGTCCGAGCTGCCGGCGGCGTTGCGCCGGGATGACTCAGCATTGGCTGATGCGGCTCGCGCTGCGCTCCGCCGTGCGCTGGGCCGCCGCTTGCAAAAGCGTCCGATGGTGGATGTCCACCTGTTGCGGGTGTAACAGGGCGCCATGAACCCGTTCACCGGGGTCGTGCTGTTCACCATGATTTGGTGGACAGTGCTCTTCATGGTACTGCCATTTGGCATCCGCCCGGTTTCGGATGCCGACGACGCCACAGGCTGGCGGGGAGCGCCGGAAAAGCCCCGCATCGGGCGGAAGCTGCTGGTGACGACGCTGATCTCGGTGATGCTATGGGGCGCAGCTTTCGTCGTCATCCAGAGCGACTGGCTGTCGTTTCGTCCGGCAGTGTCGAGCTTTGACCGGTGATTAGGCAGCGGTGCAGGCAAAGATCAAAGAGTGTGCAGCACTGGGGTGGCAAGCACAATTAGCCAGTGATGCTCGTCGCTTTATGCTGGACGGGAAGGGTGCAGAAGCCAATCATCACGACAGAGCAGGGGCTTTGCCCGGCTCTGTCGTGTGACTGGCGTTTCCTCCCTAAACTTGGCCCGCTGCGCCGTAGCGCGCGCGGGCCTTCTTTTTTTGTTAGTCTGGAAACCATGCGTCTGTCACGCGGATTCCGACAGTTTTCGACATATCCTGTCAACAAACGGTTGTGCGCTGCACAATCATTGCTTGGGTCGTTGCTATCTTGCTAGTTATGGTCGTGGGCTGGCCGGCGCGGGCCGGGGCTTGTAGGCTCCGCGCCTTCCACCGCACCAGGACCCTCGATGCGCCTGTCCCGCTCGCTGCTGCCCACCCTTAAGGAAACCCCGGCGGAGGCGCAGATCGCCTCGCACCGGCTGATGCTGCGCGCCGGGCTGGTCCGCCAGGTGGCGGCCGGCATCTACGCCTGGCTGCCGGCAGGTTGGCGCGTGCTGCAGAACATCGCCAATATCGTGCGCGAGGAGCAGGACCGCGTCGGCGCGCAGGAGCTGCTGATGCCCACCCTGCAATCAGCCGACTTGTGGAAGGACACCGGGCGCTACGACGCCTACGGCCCCGAGATGCTGCGGCTGCGCGACCGGCACGAGCGCGACCTGATCTACAGCCCGACCAACGAACTGCTGATCGCCGACCTGATGCGCCAGTCGGTGCGCAGCTATCGCGAACTGCCGCAGATCCTCTATCACATCCAATGGAAGTTCCGGGACGAGACCCGGCCCCGCTTCGGCGTCATGCGCGGGCGCGAGTTCCTGATGAAGGACGGCTATTCCTTCGACCTGGACCACGCGGCTGCCGTGAACAGCTACCGCATCATGATGCTGTCCTACCTGCGCACCTTCGCTCGTCTGGGCGTACGTGCGGTGCCGATGGCCGCCGACACCGGCCCGATCGGCGGCGACCTGAGCCACGAGTTCCACATTCTCGCCCCCACCGGCGAGAGCCAGGTGTTCTACGACGCCGCCGTCGAGGATGTGACCCTCGGCCTGGACGAGGTGGACCACACCGATCCCGCGGCCCTGGAGCGCCTGTTCACCGCCGTCACCACACCGTATGCCGCAACCGACGAGAAGCACGACCTGCAGGCGTGGGACCGCGTGCCGGCGGACCGGCGGCGGGAGGGCAGGGGCATCGAGGTCGGCCAGATCTTCAACTTCGGCACGCTGTATAGCGAGTTGGTCGGCCTGCAGGTCGCCGGTCCCGACGGCAAGCCGGTGCATCCCAACATGGGCAGCTACGGCATCGGCGTGTCCCGCCTGGTCGGCGCGCTGATCGAGGCGCACCACGACGATGCCGGGATCAAGTGGCCGGACAGCGTGGCGCCGTTCCGCGCCGCCATCCTGAACCTCAAGCAGGCCGACCCGGCCACCCAGGCCGTGTGCGAGCGGGCTTATGCCGCCATGCCCGGCCAGGCGCTGTATGACGACCGGGACGAGCGCGCCGGGGTGAAGTTCGCCGACGCCGACCTAATGGGCCATCCCTGGCAGGTGATCGTCGGTCCTCGCGGTGCGGCGGCGGGAACGGTGGAGCTGAAGCGCCGGGCCACCGGGGAGCGGCAGGAGCTACCGCTTGAGGCCGCGCTGACCCATATCCTCTAGCATGTTCGGTCCTTTCGAGCGTGCCGTCGCCGGCCGCTACCTGCGGGCGCGGCGCGGCGAGCGCTTCGTGTCGGTGATTGCCGGGTTCAGCCTGGTCGGCATCGCGCTGGGCGTGGCGACACTTATTATCGTCATGTCCGTCATGGGCGGCTTCCAGGTGGACCTGCTCAACCGCATCCTTGGGTTCAACGGGCACCTCGGGGTGTATCCCAATGGCCCCGCGATGACGGACTACGCCGCCATCGCCGACCGCATCCGCAAGGTGCCCGGCGTCGTGACCGCCGCCCCGGTGGTGGACGGCCAGGTGCTGCTGCAAGGACCCGGCGGGCAGAACGCCGGCGGCATGGTGCGCGGCATGGTGCCCGACGACTTCCGCCGCATGAAGGCGGTCAGCGACCATATTCTGGCTGGCACCTTGAAGGACTTCGAGGGCGAGGACGCCTTGGCCATCGGTGTCGGCCTGGCGCGGAAGTTCGGCCTGGGGGTGGGCGATGCGCTGACCCTGGTGTCGCCCCAGGGTGCCGCGACGGCGTTCGGCACCATCCCGCGGGTGCGGGCCTATAAGGTGGTGGCGATCTTCCAGGTCGGCATGAACGAGTATGACACCTCGTTTGCCTTCCTGCCGATCGAGGCGGCGCAGATCTTCTTCCAACTGCCCGGCGCCGCCTCCCACATCGAGGTCTCGGTGCAGGACCCGCAGCAGGTCGGCCAGGTGAACCGCGCCATCACGGATGCCTTCGCCGGCACCGGGCTGCGCGTGG
This sequence comes from Acetobacteraceae bacterium, assembly GCA_036398775.1. Classification (GTDB taxonomy): domain Bacteria; phylum Pseudomonadota; class Alphaproteobacteria; order Acetobacterales; family Acetobacteraceae; genus DASWOJ01. Next base: position 1,825 of record DASWOJ010000427.1, on the reverse strand, counting down.
TGGATTGGCAGGCCAGCAACAACAGCTTCTTTGCGGCGGTCCAGGTCGAGCGGAACGTGATGTTCCTGATCCTGACGCTGATCATCCTGGTGGCGGCGTTCAACGTCGTGTCGTCGCTCATCATGATGGTGAAGGACAAGACGCGGGATATCGCGGTACTGCGCACCATCGGCGCCGGGCGCGGCGCGGTGATGCGGATTTTCCTGATGGCGGGCGCCAGCGTCGGCGTGACCGGAACCCTGCTGGGCGTCGTCATCGGCGTGCTGTTCTGCCTGAATATCGAGACGATCCAGGGCTGGGTCGAAGCCGTGACCGGCTCCAAGGTGTTCAGCCCCGAGGTGTACTACCTGACGCACCTGCCGTCGAAGCTGAACCCGCACGAGGTCCTGCAGGTGATGGGGATGGCGCTGTCGCTGTCGCTGCTGGCGACCCTGTATCCAAGCTGGCGCGCTGCCCGCACCGATCCGGTGGAAGCCTTGCGGCATGAGTAGCCCGCTTGCCCTGCGGAGCGTCAGCCGCGCCTACCGCAGCGGCGACGCCGAGCTGCACATCCTGCGCGGTGCCGACCTGGAGCTTCATGCCGGGGAGATCGTGGCGCTGGTCGCCCCATCCGGCACCGGCAAGAGTACGCTGCTGCACCTGGCGGGCCTGCTGGAGCGCCCGGACAGCGGCTCCGTGCTGGTGGACGGGCGCGATGCCGGCGGCCTGCCTGACCCGGACCGCACGGCGATCCGGCGGGACCGCATCGGCTTCGTCTATCAGGCGCACCACCTGCTGGCGGAGTTCACCGCGGCGGAGAATATCATGCTGCCGCAGATGATCGCCGACCGGCCCCGGCGGCAGGCGCGGGAGCGGGCGATGGCGCTGCTGACCGCCTTCGGCCTGCCGGCGCGGGCCGGGCACCTGCCGGGCAAGCTGTCGGGCGGCGAGAAGCAACGGGTGGCCATCGCGCGTGCCCTTGCCAATGCGCCTGCCGTGCTGCTGGCCGACGAGCCGACCGGCAACCTGGACGTCGGAACCAGCAACATCGTGTTCGAGGAACTGCTTAGAATGGTGCGGCAAGAAGGAGTCGCGGCCTTGATCGCCACCCATAACCCGGACCTCGCCTCCCGCATGGACCGCCGCGTCACCCTGCGCGACGGCTTGATCGTGGAGGCCTGAATGCCGTACGCCGAGTTTGTCCACCTACGCGTCCACTCCGCCTATTCGTTGAGCGAGGGCGCGATCAAGGCCGATAAGATCGCCGCCCTGGCGCTGGCGGAGAAGATGCCCGCGGTGGCCATCGCCGATACCGGCAACCTGTTCGGTGCGCTGGAGTTCAGCCAGTCCTGCACCTCCAAGGGCGTGCAGCCCATCATCGGCTGCCAGGTGTCGCTGGTGCGGGTGGAGAACCCGCGCCTGGCGCCCGACCCGGTCGTGGTGCTGGCGCAGGACGCGGCGGGGCTGGCGAACCTGCAGCGGCTGTCGTCCCTCGGCTTCATGCAGGGCGATCCGGCCGACCCGCAACTGCCGCTGGACGTGCTGCTGTCCCATGCCGATGGCCTGATCCTACTGACCGGCGGCACCCGCGGACCCATCGCGCGCATGTTGGCGGAGGGCCGGCGCCCCGATGCCCTGGCGTTGCTGGCCCAGATGGCGGAAGCGTTCCCGGGCCGCTGCATGATGGAGCTGCACCGGCATGGCCTGGCGTTGGAGAAGGCCATCGAACCCGGCCTGATCGGCTTGGCCGACGAGTTGGGCCTGCCGCTGGTTGCTACGAACGAGTGCTTCTTCGCCGCTCCCAAGATGCACGAGGCGCACGACGCCCTGCTGTGCATCGCCGATG
>DASWOJ010000426.1:0-21847 GCA_036398775.1 Acetobacteraceae bacterium | reverse complement strand
TATTGGGTTCCGGGATGCGGGCGTAGCTAGGAGCGCAGCAAGGACCAAAACCCCCAGGGCTATCGCACTTCGAATAGTTCGAGGAGTTCGGTGAGGTAGGCTTCGTCCCAGCCGGCGCGTTTAAGTTTGCCGCGGAGCGATCCCTTGCTGAGTTCGGCCTGGATGACGTTCAGGGCCATGCGGCGCAGGACGGCCAGGTTTTCGGGTCCATGTCCCAGGCGGGTGCGGTCCCTTTCTTCGTTCATGACGACATCGAGGCGCCAGTGCAGTTGGTTCTCGATCCCCCAATGCGATCGGGCGATCTCGTTCAGGCGGTCGGGGGAGAGTGCAGTGCTGAACAGGTAACAGGCGGTCTCGGCCGTCGTCCCGGCCGCGGTCTTGCGGATGCGGCGCACCTTGCCGATGGCCGAAAGCCCCGGCCGCCCGTGCTGCTTTTTCAGCCAGCCGACCTCGGTCGAGACGCTAGCCGTGCGCGTCTCAATCCCTGGCGAACGCCTTCGTTCGACCCGGCCGTGACCGGCATCGGCATTCGGCTTGGACGTGGCGGCCCTGGCAGCGGGATCGTCGAGGAAGCGGACGACATCATCGTGCAGCGTGCCCTGGTTGCCCTTCAGCGTCAGGGCGTAGTCGCCGCCCTGGTCCATGATCTGCCGGGCCGTGGCGCGCTGACCATGTGCTGCGCCGCCTTGCCGCTGACGCGGTCGAACGAGCGGCGCAGGACCTTGCCGTCGATGGCCACGACGCCGGCCGCCACACCGTCAGGCGCAGCCCCGGGCGTCAGGCCGCGGCACTGCTCGGAGAACCCGGCCATGAAGCGCCCGAACGCGGCGCGGAACGCCTCCGGGTCAAGCTGGCGAAACAGGCGGCTGAACGTGTCGTGGCTCGGCGCGCCGTTGGCCAGCGTCAAGACGCCGCGCAGGCTCGCGCCAAGCGTTGCGAGCGGAAACGGCTCCTTGGACTTCGCGAACAGCGCCATGTCCACCGCACCCTGCCCGCCGCACGGCACCGAGCACAGCGCGATGAACAAAAGCTCGTTGGAAGTCAGCAGGCCGGCATTGCCCGTCCGCGGGTCGTCCAACTCGTCCCAGCACGCGGCAAACTGATCCAAGGCACCGTCCCCATGCGCGCCGTGCGCCCACCAAGGTAGAGGCCGTGACCACAGCACCCAGCAAGCCCCGACACGTCAACAACATTCCAAATGCCATCGCCCTTCCGCCGAAGACCACAAGGCTTCCGCGCAACTCTGCCTCTCTATACGGGATGCTAGGCAACTGGCACGAGTGGGGCTGACCCTGGCAACTTGGAACTGGCGGCGTGGACCGGCCCTGGCCTTGGCCGCCGCCTGCGGCGCGGGACCGGCCTACGCTGCCGGGGACGCCCCGGCCCTGGACGGCTCAACCCTGGGCCTCTGGTGGACGCTTCCCTTCGCCGGGCTGCTGCTCTCGGTCGCAGCGGTGCCGCAGCTCTCTCCGCACTTCTGGCACCGGCACTTCGGCAAGGTCGCGGCAGCCTGGGCGCTGCTGTTCCTGCTGCCGTTCGCTGCCACCCAAGGCGTCGCACTCGCGGCCGGCGAGGTGCTGCACACCGCCCTGCTGGAGTACCTGCCCTTTGTCATCCTGCTGCTCGCATTGTTCGTCATCGCGGGTGGCATCCGCGTCCGCAGCAACATGGTCGGGACACCTGCCATCAACACGGGGATACTCGCGTTCGGCGCGGCGCTCGCCAGCGTCACCGGCACGACAGGTGCCGCCATGCTGCTGGTCCGGCCCTTGATCCAGGCCAACCTCAAGCGCCGCCACAACGCCCATGTGCTGGTATTCTTCATCTTCCTCGTCGCCAACATCGGCGGGTCGCTCACGCCCCTTGGCGACCCGCCGCTGTTCCTCGGCTTCCTGCAAGGCGTCGCGTTCGGCTGGCCGTTCACGCACATGATCGGCCCCATGCTGCTGGGCAGCGCCGTCCTGCTCGGCACGTTCTACATGCTCGACCGCCGGGCGTGGGCGCGGGACGGCGGGCCGCGCCAGGTCGGGCCGCTGCGGATCGGCTTCCGGAGCCTGCACAACCTGCTCTACCTCGCCGCGGCCGTGGGCGCCGTGCTGCTGAGCGGGGTGTGGAAGCCCGGCGTTGACCTATACGTCTGGCGCATCGAGGTGCCTCTGCAAAGCCTGGTGCGGGATGGGACGCTGCTGGCGCTGGCCGGCCTGTCCTGGGCTACCACGGCGCGGCGGGTGCAGATCGAGAATGCCTTCACCTGGGACCCGATCCTGGAGGTGATCTACCTGTTCGCCGGCATCTTCCTGACCACTCTGCCGGTGCTCGCCATCCTCAAGGCTGGCAGCTCGGGCGCGCTCGCACCCGTAGTGGCGTTCGCGACCGGGCTGGACGGGCATCCGGACAACACCGCCTACTTCTGGATGACGGGGCTGCTGTCGTCGTTCCTGGACAATGCGCCGACCTACCTCGTGTTCTTCAACATGGCCGGCGGCGATCCAGTGGCTCTGATGGGGCCGCTGTGGCACACGCTGCTCGCGATCTCGGCTGGCTCGGTGTTCATGGGTGCCATGACCTACATCGGCAATGCGCCCAACTTCATGGTCCGCTCCATCGCCAGCGAGCGCGGCATCCGCATGCCGTCCTTTCTTGGCTACATGGCCTGGTCCTGCGTTGTGCTGCTGCCCACGTTCTTGCTTGTGACCCTGGTGTTCTTCCGCGGCTGAAGGGCCCTGCCGCACGGCCCGGGCCAGGCCGCCGAACCTTTCCGTGCAACGCGGCGTTGGACCTGCACCACCGGAGCGCACCCATGCCGAAGATCGTCGTCATCACCGGGGCGGGCGCAGGCGTCGGTCGCGCCGCGGCTACCGAGTTCGCCCGCTGCGGCTGCGACCTGGCCCTGCTGTCCCGCGACCCCGAGCGGCTGGAGCATGCCGCCGCCGAGTTGCGCCGCTTCGGCGTGCGTGCCCTGCCGGTGCCGACCGACGTGGCCGACGCCGACGCGGTGGAAGCTGCGGCGGACCGGGTGGAGCAGGAACTCGGCCCCATTGACGTCTGGGTCAATGTCGCAATGGCCACCGTGTTTGCCCCGGTCAGCAAGCTGACGGCGGCCGAGGTCAAGCGCGGCACGGAGGTCACCTACCTCGGCCAGGTCCACGGCATGATGGCGGCCTTGAAGCGGATGCGCCCGCGCAACCAGGGGTCCATCGTCAACGTCGGCTCGGCGCTGGCCTACCGGTCGGTGCCGCTGCAATCCATCTACTGCGGCGCCAAGTTCGCCATACGCGGCTTCACGGACTCGCTGCGTTCCGAGCTGATCCACGACGGCTGCAAGGTCACGCTTACAATGGTGGACCTGCCGGCAGTGAACACGCCGCAGTTCGACTGGGCGCGCAACAAGATGGGCCGCAAGGCGCAGCCGGTGCCGCCGATCTACCAGCCGGAGGTGCCGGCCCGTGCGATCGTGTTCGGCGCGTTCCATCCGCGGCGGGACATCTGGGTCGGGTTCCCGACGGTGAAGGCCATCCTGGCCAACCGCATCGCGCCGGGGCTGATCGACCGCTACCTGGCAAAGGCCGGCTACCGCGGGCAGCTTGCCGATGCGGCGGAGCCTGCCGACGCGCCAGACAACCTGTTCCATCCCGTGCCCGGAGCCTATGGCGCGCACGGGCGCTTCGACAACCGCCACCCACGCACAGGTAGTTGGGAGATGTTCACCAGCCGGCACCGCGCCGCGTTCTGGGCTGCAGCCTTTGCCGGCGCCGCGGTGGTGGCGCACAAGCTGGCGCGGCGCTTGGACGTCTGACGCCAGCCCCATCCGGGCTGGCAGCCAGCTTGCGATGGCCCTGCTCGTGCCGGAAAGCGGACGCACGCCCTTGGGCTGGACATGCTGGTGCCGGCTGGCACGCAGGGCCGCCCGGCCCCAGATGCCGGCTTCGCGGTCGCTGCGTGCCCCTTGTGTTGGTGTAGATGGCGAACAGCGTATGGGACGTGCAAAGGAACAGCCGCGCCCGGTTGTGTCCACCGAACGCCAGGTTGGACACCCGGAACGGCACCTTCACCACGCCCAGCTTCGTGCCGTCTGGCGCGATGCAGTGGACGCCGTCCGCGGCGCTGCTCCACACGTTGCCGTCCTCGTCCCGCCGGAACCCGTCGGCATAGCCCAGGGCGACCTTGCGGAACGCCATCCCGTTCCGTGCCCGGCAGGAGATGGATCAGCTCCAGCGGGTGCCCGTCCGGGTCGCAGAACTTCCACGCCGTTACCCCGCCGTTGCGCGGCGGCAGCACGACCGGCCCGTCCGCGGAGATCGCCTGCGGCGCCATCGCGGACACGCGCCGGAACGCCTCGTCTATGTCGCCCACCACGATGGCCAGATGCTGGAACCACAGGTCGTCGCTGCGGCTGTCCAGCAGGTGGGCGGAGCCAGTCGGGTCGAAGCGCACCAGCGCGACCTCCTCCCGGCCCAGACGCATGACGGCTTCCTGCATGAGGACGCCCGAAAGGCCCAGCAGAGCGGCCAGCGTCGGGTCGCCCGGACAGGTGCCGACACAGCGGAATCCTAGCCCGTCGCGGTAGAACCGCTTGGCCCGGTCCAGGTCTGCCACCACGCGGCTGATCCGCAGGATGGGGACGCTCCTGCAGCGGGACGCGAGCGCCGCCGCGGCCAGGGCCAGCGCAAGGATAGCCTGTGCTGTGCGGGCTGCGGTCAGCACGATCCGCGCAACGGACGCCCTTTCGCGCTGCCGGGCATCGGGTTCGGGCGGGCCCACAGGCTGAACATGGTCAGGCGCCGTCCCCGTCCGGCCGTTCCAGCACACTCTCGACGTAGGCCATTCGGACGGCCACCAACGTCGCGGCCATCACGGGCGTCGCCAGGATCAGCCCCAAGGGTCCGAACAGCGTTCCCAGCACGGTCTGCGAGAACAAGGTGAGTGCGGGCGGCAGCGACACGGTCCGCCGCTGGATCAAGGGGGCAATCACGTTGCCCTCCAGCGTCTGCACGACGGCGAACAGCCCGGCCACCCACAGCGCCTGACTGGGCGACTGGCCGAACGCCACCAGCACTGCTGGCACCGCCCCGGCCAGCGCGCCGATGAACGGCACGAAGTTCAGCAGTCCGGCGAACAGCGCGAGCGTCAAGGCAAGCGGCACGCCCAGCAAGTAGAGTCCGGCGCCGATCAGCACGGCCACCACCAGCATGTCCAACAGTTGCCCTAGGAACCAAAGCTGCAGCGCCCGTCCCGTCGCGGCCAGCACCTCCCGTCCTCGCCCTCGCACTCGAGGCGGCAGCAGCCGCAGCGCGCCGTCCACGTAGGTGCCTGGCGCGGCAGCGATAAATAGGGCCGCCACACCCACCAGCAGCGCGCTGCCGCCGATCCCAAGCGTCGAGCGCGCGAATCCGGTCAAGTAGCCGCCGACGCTGGCCAGCGACGATTCCACGGCGTCACGCGCCTGGTCGGCCAGGCGGGCGCCCCAGCTTGTTTGACCCACTTGCGTCCAGAGCTCCCGCGCCCGGTCACTAAAATTGTCGCCGAGGTCCGTCGCCTGGGCGGCGATCACTCCGCCCCGCCACCAGCCGAACAGCCCGAGCACCAACAGCAGTGCCGTCACTACCAGGGCCAGGCACCAGCCGGAGGTTAGCCTTGTGGCCGTGCTCAGCCGGTCGCTCGCCAGCCGCAGCGCGCAAGCGGCCAGGACCGCCGCAAAGGCGAGCAGCAGTACGTCCCGCAGCGCCCAGGCGACCAGCAGCAGTGCCGCGCCGACCGCCAAGGCCCGTAGCGTCGCGTCCATGCCGTGCAGGGGATCGCGCCCGCCAGCATCCCCAGCTGGTAACGCCACTCTAATCGGAAGCCGCCTTCTCGAAGTCTTTTGCGGGACTGTTCATGGAGTCCTTGGATACAGTTCGGCCGACGCTCGCCTCAACCTCTTTGCCCGCGCAACTCCACACCTTGCAGATCGCTTGCGGGTTGAGGACCTGCACAGTGTCCTTGTACTCGCCACGTGCGCGCATGGCGAGCAATGCCTGGGCGAGGTACTTGGCAAAGTTGGCCTCGTCGCCATGCCCCGGCGTCTGTTTCTCCGGGCGCGAGCCGATCGGGTCGTCGTCGGCCAGGTCACGGGGGGACAGGCGCTGCAACTCAGGCAGGGACACGACGCCGCCTAAATCGGTGTTACGGAACAACGTGCCACCGCCCCCGTCAGCCACAGCGACATACGCATTGGCCGGGATCAGGTTGGATATCCGGGTTCTCCTGGCATCATGCCACGCCGGGGACCACATGGCGGTAAGCGCGCTGGCAGCCGGCAGCAGGGCGCCCGCGGAGAAGAGGTGGATGCAGGGGATAGCCCACTTGCGCCCTACCGCACGTTGCCATCCCAGGCCTGGCGCAGACCAATGGAATACGACGGGAGTACCGGTTCCAGGTGAGCCCGCTATTTTGGCATTGCCAAGTTGCGACGTGTACAACATGGTCCTGATGCCATTACGTGTGGCCAACACGTGGCAGTCCACGACTGCCAGGCGTGCCTGGCCGCTGGACGACGCGAGACTGGCGGGCGAGCTACCACCCGCCGTAACCACGTTCATGACGGCAGCCTGCATCCGCTCGAGCAAACTGTTGGCAACGCCGAGTATTGCTGCCCTGAGGCACGACCCCAACTTCAGGACATACCCAATTCAGAAAATCGCCTGCCCCGCAAAGACTGCGAGCAGCACGAAAATGGTAAAAATCGCAATGGCGATGAAGAACAGGATCTTGGCCATGCCCGCAGTTGCCGCGGACACACCAGAAAATCCGAAGAACCCCGTCACAAGGGAGACTATCCCCAGTATTATTGCCCATTTCAGCATCGCGAACTTCCTTTTGGCAAATCACCGCCCGAAATAAGGTCGCACTGCCGACCCTTCCCTCAATATCCCCTGCCAGTGCCACGTTGCCGCCTCGCAGGTTGTGGGGCAAATCAGATGCTACTGACGTCCGACGTCGCCCTGGTAGTCAAGCCAAACACTGACATGCTGGCCGTCCTGGATCGCGGCGCCACGCCAAATCCCGCCGTTATCCTTGTGGAGGTCGCCGACTTCTGAAAATCCGCGGCTCTCGATGCGCCGCCGCGCCTCGCTTTCGGTGAAGGAGTTGGCGCCCGGCGTCGGCTCAGGGCGGCCGGTGCCAGCATCGGTGCCGGACGAACCTTGGGTCGTCCCGCCCGGCACGGCAGGCGGGGCGGCTGCGACAACCGGTGGCGCAACGGCAGGGGGCGCGGTTGGCGGTGCCGAGGGCGGCGCCAGCCGCGGCGCGGGTTCATTGGAAGGCGCGGCCGTCAAAGGCGGCACGGCCGGCTGTGCCGCAGCGAGCAGGCCAAGTGCTTGCAAGGTCGCCACGTCCAGCCGTCCGGTCGGCTGCAGCCCGGCCTTGCGCTGATACTCCATGACTGCCTTGGACGTGATTGGCCCCCACACCCCGTCCACATGACCGGAAGAGAACCCCTTCTGGTTCAGCCTCTGCTGCAGCGTGCGTGTATGTTCAGCATCGTATTGGAACGGAATAGTATTGACGACATCGGTGCTACCGGACGGCGCCACCTGCGCCGCAGCCGGCGCTGCAACGGCGGCAACGGCGGCAACGGCGGCAACGGCGTATAGAAGTAGGGAAGCTCGACCGTTCATGCAGTCCAGTCCTGTGTTGCGGATGGGACTCGGGTTGAGACTATTACTTCCATCAACGACCCTTTCTCAATCAGGGTTGCACAAGATTTCACATGGGACCTGACATTCTTGTGGGGTGGCTGGCCGGCTCTGCCCAGCTTTCCCCTGCTGCGGAGGCAGCGTGTCACCCCAGCCGCTCCTTGATCCGGTCCGCTACGCGCAGCGCGTTTGCGATGATCGTGAGCGTCGGGTTCACCGCCCCGATGGACGGGAAGAAGCTGGCGTCGGCGACGTAAAGGTTGTCCAGCTCATGCGCCTTGCAGTCGAGGTCAAGTACGGAGGTCGCCGGGTCGGTTCCAAAGCGCATCGTCCCCGCTTGGTGCGCCGTACCGCTGATCGGGATGTCCTTACCCAGGTAGAGGCTACGGTCAATCAGCGCGGGCCAGGCGCGCATGGGGGCCAGCAGGTCCTTCAGCTTCCGCCGCAGCCGGGCCGCCGCCTCCAGGTTGGTTTCCTCGACATGCAGCACCACGCGGTCCCCGTCATAGCGGATGCGGCTGTCCGGGCGGGGCAGGTCCTCGGTTTGCAGCCAGAAGTCCAGGGAGTGCTCGGCCATCTTGTCGAACGGCATCTCGGGGACCAGCGACATCAACTCGGGGTAGCCGGCCTCACCCCGGATCTGCTCGCCGTGCGACGCAGCGCACAGTTGGATCAGGCCCAAGGGATACTCCCAGTCCGGCGCGTCGAAGTAGTAGTCGCTCATGGCCAGCGTCTTCTGGAACACGGTGCGGTTCGGCTCCTTCAGCAGAGCCATGACGACGGACATGTTATGCCGCATGTAGTTGCGCCCGACCTGGTCCGACCGGTTCGCCAGGCCGCGGGGGTGCGCGTCGGACAGAGAGCGCAGCATCAGCAGCGCGGAGGACAGCGCGCCACAGGCCGCCACAACGATGTCGGCCGAGTACTGCTCGAACTGGTTGCCGCGTATGACATGGACCTTGCCCACGCTCCGGCCCGACGGCCCGGTTTCCAGCCGCGTCACCATTGCCCCTGTCAGCAGGGTGAAGTTGGGGTGGGCGGCGCGGGTGGGATCCACGCAGATCACCTGGGCGTCCGCCTTGGCGTTGATCGCGCAGGGAAAACCGTCGAAGGCGTCGCAGCGTATGCAGGGACTGTAAGTAGTGGCGGACCCGTCCGGGTTCTGGTCCAGCTTGATGCCGAGCGGAAGGTGGAAGGGGTGCAGCCCTTCCCGGGACATGATGCCGGACAACTCCTCGATGCGAGGCTCGTGCTTGACGGCCGGGTAGGGATAGGGGGCGCTGGACGGGGGTTCGTTCGGGTCCTCTCCGCGCTGGCCATGCACGTGATAGAGCGCCTCGGCCTGGGTGTAGTACGGCTCGAACGCGTCGTAGCCCAGCGGCCAGGCGGGCGAGACGCCGTCCTTGTGCCGCACCTCGCCGAAATCCCGCTCGCGCAGGCGGAACAGGGCGGCGCCGTAAACCTTGGAGTTGCCGCCGACAAAGCGGTGCAGGCCGGGGCGGAAGCTGCTGCCGTCCGCGCCGAACCAGGTTTCGTCAGCCTGGTAGGCGCCGTCCACGAACACCGTCTTGGCATCCCAGTTGGCGCGGGAGCGCGGCAGGTAACCGCCGCGCTCCAGCATCAGGATGCGCTTGCCGGTGGGCGCCAGGCGGTGCGCGAGCGACGCCCCGCCGGGTCCGCTGCCGATGACGATCACGTCGTAGTGGTCCGTTGCCATGCCCTGCCCCACCTTTGGATGAGCCGCCGGCCCTGACCGGACCGCTCCCCGGAACGGGGCAGGGCGGCCGGGGTTCCGTACGGCAGCCGCCCCCTGGGCGTTGCGGCGGACTTCGTGCAACATCCCATCCCCTTTGCCCGCACCTGATCGGACCCGCCCTGACCGCACGCTTCCGCAAGCTGCTCAGCGACCTCGCCGACACGTTCTGGCTGGTGCCCGGCCTGATGGCCCTGGCCGGCGCGCTGGCCGGGGTCGGGCTGGTGTTCCTGGACCGCAGCGGCCTGATGCCGGACTGGCTGATCCAGAGCGCCTGGCTCTACAACGGCGGCGGCACGGGGGCGCGCACGCTGCTGGGTGCGGTCGCGTCGTCCACCATCGGGGTGGCGGGCACGGTGTTCTCCATCACCATCGCCGCGCTGTCCCTGGTCGCCGGGCAGATGGGGCCGCGGCTGCTGCGCAACTTCACCCAGGACCGGGGCAACCAGATGACGCTCGGCGCCTTCCTGGGCACCTTCTACTACGCGCTGATGGTGCTGCGGAGCGTCCGCACCCAGAACGAGGGAGCGTTCGTCCCGCACCTGTCGCTCAGCGTCGGCGTCCTGCTCGCCTTTGTGTGCGTCGGCATGCTGGTGTTCTTCGTCGGCCACATGGCCGGACGGATCAACGTGAATACCGTGATCGCCCTGGTAAGCGAGGACGTGCGCCGGGCCATCCAGCGCCTGACGGCGGACGCGCCGCAGCAGGGGTCACCGCCGGCCTCGGCCTGGAACGACGCGGTGCCGGACGGCCGCCGCGGCTACCTGCAGCAGCTCGACGGCGACGGGCTGGCCGATTGGGCCGCTGAGCGGGGCACCACGGTACGGCTGCTGGTCCGGCCCGGCGACTACATGTTTCCCGGAACCCCGGTCGCCGCCGTGCTGCCCCCGGCCGAGGGTGCGGCCGAGGCGATCCGCGATGCCACCGCGCTGGGGCCGCAGCGGGTGAGCCCAGAAGACCTGGAGCTCGCCGTCCGGCAACTTGTGGAGATCGCCGTCCGCGCGCTGTCGCCGGGGATCAACGACCCGAACACCGCCATCAGCATCCTCGACCAGTTGGGGGGCGCGCTATGCGACCCGGCGCCACTGCGCCTGCCGACAGGCGTGATGGCGCGCAGCGGCCGGACGGTCCTGGTGGTTCCGGCATAGGGCGACAGCAGCCAGGCGTTCCATCCTACAGCAAGCGCCAGCCCGGCCGCGGCGGCCCAACCGACCCAGGCCTGCCCCCGCCAGCGCAGGGACGGGACCATCAGCAGCAGCAGAGCGGCAAGCATCAGCGCTGTTACTTGCAGGCGCGGATAGTCCAGGTGACGCACCCACCAGGCATCCGTGCGCCAAACCGGCAGGAAGGTGGCTGCCATCGCCAGCATGGATAGGAGGAGAAGCAGCCCGCGGGCAGCGGCGGCGATCAGATGCATCTGTCTGTATCCTGCGGTGCGCCGTGCGCGCAGGGCGATAAGCTTTCGTAACGGTCAGCCCAGGGCCGTTCGCTGGGCAGGACGGTCATCCGATGAAGAAGAAGGCGGTCCCGAGCAGGACATAGACCCCGACCAGCAGCACGCCCTCGAACCAGGTCGTCTCCCCGTCGGACGCGATGGCGTTGACGATGAACGCCGCCCCCGCGATGCCGAACAGGTCGAGCGGGTTGTCGAACACCAGCGTCATCGGCTTGCCCAGCGCCCAGGACACCAGGACCAGCACCGGCGCCACCACCAGCGCCACCTGGATCGCCGACCCGGCGCAGATGTTGAACGCCAGGCCGATCTTGTCCTGCCGGGCGAACCAAGCCGCGGCGAACAGGTCGGACGCCGTCCCGACCAGCGCCAGCACGATGATGCCCACGAAGGTCTGGGTGAGGCCAAGCGACGCGGCCGTCGCCTCCAGCGCGCCCGACACCAGCTCCGCCTCGAACGCGATCGCCGCCGTGGCCGCCACCAGCACCCCGATGGCTGCCCACAGCGGCCAGGCCGCGCCTGACTCCTGCGGCTCCTCGGACGCGAACACGTCGCGGTGCGTGACCAGGGTATAGAGCAGGTTGGCGCCGTAAAGCACGAGCAGGATGACCGAGACGCCGATGCTGAGCTGCTCATCGGTCACGGCCAGGCGCGCGGGACCGGCAACGCTGCGCTCCGCCAAGTCGAACGCCGCCGGCAGCAGCAGCGCGATCACGACCAGGATCAGCATGCTCGACAACTGGCCCGCGCGCTCCCGCTTGAAGTGCTGCCGCTCCCGCCCGATGCCGCCCACCACGATGGCCAGCCCCAGCCCGAACAGGCTGGTGCCGATGATGGAGCCGGTGATCTGCGCCCGCACCACCTCCACCTTGCCCTCCGCCAGCACGAAGACGGCGAGGATCACCTCCGCGAGGCTGCCGAAGCTGATGGTCATCAGCCCGCCGATGGCCGAGCCGACGTGCTCGGCCACGTGCTCGGTGGACCGGCGGACCCAATCGGCCAGCACCGCCACCGCCAGGGCGCCGGCCAGGAATACCCAGGTAGGCGACGCGCCCAGCAGGTGCTTCAGCACGGGCGCCACCGGGACCAGCAGCAACAGCCCTAGCGGCAGCTTGAGTGAGGCCAGGGCGGCGGCGAGGCCCTGGCCTCCCTGCTTGCCTTCCGTTGCCGCGCCGCCCGTCATTCCGCGACGGCCCTGGCGTCCGATCCGGGGTCGGGTTCGGGCGGCGTGCTGCTGCCGCGGTGCTCTGCCGGCCCGGCGGCCCGCGTCAGGTTCAGGGCGGTGTTCACCAGTGCGACGTGCGAGAACGCCTGCGGGAAGTTGCCCAGCATCCGCCGGCCGGCAGGGTCATACTCCTCCGCCAGCAGGCCCACGTCGTTGCGCAGCGACATCAGGCGCCCGAACAGCGCCTCCGCCTCGGCATGCCGACCTTGCAGCACCAGGTTGTCGGCCAGCCAGAAGCTGCACGCCAGGAACGCGCCCTCCCCCTCCGGCAGTCCGTCATGCCCGCTGCCAGCGTCCTTGCCGCTGGTGTCCCGGCTGCTGGTGTCATAGCGCAGCAGCAGGCCGTCCCGGCTGAGGCGCCGCTGCACCAGGTTCACCGTCCCGGTCACGCGCGGGTCCTTGGCCGGGAGGAAGCCGACCAGCGGTATCAGCAGCAGGCTCGCGTCCACGGCCTTGCTGCCGTAGGACTGCACGAAGCTGCCCAGCGCCGGGTCGAAGCCGCGCTCGCACACCTCGGCGTGTATCTGGTCGCGCACGGCCCGCCAGCGCTCCACCGGGCCGGCAAGGCCGGAGTCCTCGACCGACCTCACCGCGCGGTCCAGCGCCACCCAGGCCATAACCTTGGAGTGGGTGAAGCACTGCCGTCCGCCGCGCACCTCCCAGATGCCCTCGTCGGGCTGCATCCAGATGGCTTCCAGGTGGGCGGTCAGCGCCCGTTCCAGCGCCCAGGCCGCGTCGTCCGCCAGCAGGCCGCCGCGGCGGGCGGTGTGCAGGGCGTCCGCCACCTCGCCGAACACGTCGAGCTGCAACTGCCCGGCGGCCCCGTTGCCGGCGCGGACCGGGGCCGAGCCTTCGTAGCCCGGCAGCCACGGCAGGGTGCGCTCCGTCAGGTCGCGCTCCCCGGACAGGCCATACATGATCTGCAGCTGCGCCGGGCTGCCCGCGGCGGCCCGCACCAGCCAGTCCCGCCAGTCCCGCGCCTCGTCGTAGTAGCCGGCCTCCATCAGGGACAGCAGGGTGAAGGTCGCGTCGCGCAGCCAGCAGAAGCGGTAGTCCCAGTTGCGCTGGCCGCCGATCCACTCCGGCAGGGAAGTCGTCGGCGCGGCGACGATGCCGCCGGTCGGCCGGTAGGTCAGCGCCTTGAGAGTGATGAGCGACCGCCGCACGGCCTCGCCCCAGCGGCCTCCGGCGGTGCAGCGGCCCGCCCAGTCCCGCCAGAACCGGTCGGTGTCGTCCAGCGCGTGCCCGGGATGCACCGGCGCCGGCACCGGCAAGTGCGACATGGCGTAGGTCAGCACGAAGTCGTGCGTCTGCCCGGCCGCGACCTCGAACTCGCCGACCGTAGCCAGGTCGTGGCCGCGCAGCGCCACGTCCGAGCGCAGCACCAGCATGTTGGGTCCGGCAATCAGGCGCAGGCAGCCGTCGTCCAGCCGGCTGACCCACGGCACCGTCCGGCCGTAGTCGAAGCGGACCACCAGTTCCAGCCTCATGGCAACCCGGCCGTGCAGTCCCGTCACCCGGCGCACCACGTCGGAGTTGGCTCCGCGCAACGGCATGAAGTCGGTCAGCAGCACCGTGCCGTCGTCCGTCTCGAACCGGGTTTCCAGGATCAGCGTATCCCCGCGGTAGGCGCGGCTGGTCCGCGCCGCGCCGTCCTGGGGCGCCATCAGCCAGCGCCCGTGCTCCGGCCCGCCGAGCAGGGCGGCGAAGCAGGCCGGGCTGTCGAACCGCGGCCAGCACAGCCAGTCCAGCGAGCCGTCGCGGCCCACCAGCGCCGCGGTCTCGCAGTCGCCGATCAGGGCGTAGTCCTCGATGCGGTTGGTCATCCCGTGCTGGCCTCCTCTGCTTCCGGCGCGTCCGCCTTGGCGTCCTCCGGCGGCCCGGTCGTGAGTTCGCCCCCGAACAGGCGGGTGAACGGCGTGCCGGTCACGCCGTGCGCCAGCACGGACGCGCCGATGGCCAGGCTGATCGCCGGCCATAGCGCCGCCGAGCCAGTCTCGTCTTGGATCATCATGGCGTAGAACAGGGCCGCAGCACCAATGGGGCCGAACCACCCGGCGAACAGCGCGCTGCGGACCGGGCGCGTCCACGGCATCAGCCGGCCGAGCAGCAGCCAGGCCGGCACGCGCCGCAGCAGCAGGATGCCGGCCGCGAACGCCGCCCCGGCCCAGCCCAGGCCGCCCCAGGCGGCCCAGGGGATCGCGGCGCCGAACAGGATCATCACCGGCAGGTCGAAGAAGCGGCCCAGCGCCTCCGTGAAGCGCTCGTGGTGCTCCTCGACCTTGGAAAGCCGGTTCGCGTTGTTCAGCACGGCGCCGGCCACGAAGGCGGCCAGGATCTCGTCCCCGCCCAGCAGCCGCACCCCTGCCGTGGTGGCCAGCGCGAGCGAGATCGTCACCGTCAGCAGCGACGCCTTCTCCGAATCCGGCCGCTTGCGCGACCACGCCATGCAAAGGGACGTGAGCCAGCCAGCCGCGGCGCCCACCAGCACGGCGCCGCCGATCTCCCAGGCCAGGACGTGCACGAGCCAGTCCCCCGCCGCCTCGGCCGGGCCTTGCCGGATCAGCAGGATCGGCAGCATCACCAACGGCAGGCCCAGCCCGTCGTTGATGCCGCTTTCGGCCGTCATGGCGTGGCGCAAATCATCGGGGACGGCGCGCTGGGCCAGCCGTCCCGTCAGGATGGGCGCGGACAGCACAGGGTCCGTCGGCGCGATGGCAGCGCCCAGGATCAGGCAAGGCAGCAGCGGCAGGCCGAGCGTCACCGCCCCCACCAGCGCGCCCGCCAGCGTCATCAGCAGCATCCCGGGCAGCAGCGCCACCGCCAGGCCGCGCCAGTTCCCCCGCAGCCAGTGCCGCGGCAGCCGCATGGCCGCCGCGGTGACGGCTATGGCCAGCGTGACCCGCGCGGCCTCCCGCAGGATTTCGGCATGCAGCGGGTTCGCTGCCGGATCCAAGCGCAGCAGCCCGAAGCCGGCCGGGCCGAGCGCCACGCCGGCCAGCACGCAGGCCAGCGGCTCCGACACCCACAGCAGCTCGTTCACGACGCCAGTGGTGGCGCCCAGCGCCACCAGCAGGCCGAAGGTGCACAGCACGACAAGCCAGATGTCGGGCGTCATCGTGCCACGGCCCGAGATGAAGGCGCCCCTAGGCCGGTCATGCCGCGGGAACGCCGCAGACGTCCACGGCGCCCGCGCCGACGCGACCGCCGGAGACGACGGGCAGGGTCCCGTCGGTTTCCAGCACCACGGCCGTGACGCGCTGCGTCCTGAGCGCCCCGTCTAGGTGGCGGCCACTGTGCAGCAGGTAGGTCGGATCGGCCCTTGCCAAATCCTCGAAGGCGGGCCGGTATATGGACAGCGCCAGGCAGGTCAATGGGCCGATGACGGCCACGCGCTCAAGGTCAGCCCCGTTTGAGAACAGCATCGCGATAGGTCCTTGTGGGGGCCGGCCTACCCTGGCACGCATGGAAGCAGCGCGTCGAGGAGAGGCGTCGGGCGGCGATCCATCCGGCATCGCACGGGTGTTCGCGCGGTGGCTCACCGGGAGCCTTGACAGCGGGCAGTGCTACCATCCGCAGCAACCCGCCTGACGTGGTGGCGCCCTCAGCCGCAAGATACGGCACATGCAAGGCTCGCGAGCGATGCCGCATGTTGGTCCGGACCGTCCTCGGGATCATGGCCGTCCCCGCCAGCCAAGGGCGGGGGTGCCGAGGTCCTGCCGTCGCGCGCATAATGCGCCCGGACATGCTGTCCGCCTGGGGGGTGCGGACGCTGTCGGCGGACCACCGTTCGTCGAACATGCCACGCACGTCGGGGGCGTTCAGGGCGTTGCGGCAATCCACGACGGTCGTCGGGCTGCGGTTCTTCGCCTTGGCCTTCAGGAACTCGGCGACGGCATCGGGCCACAGCCGGCTGTCCTTCTCCTTGTCGCCGGTGCGTAGGATGGGGCCGCCCGCCTGCTACTCCTTCAGCCAGCCCGCTGGGTTGATGCCGCGGGACAGCAGCCGCTTCGCCGCGTCCGCGCGGTTCCGCGCCGCCTTGGGGTCCTGCAGGTCGGCAATGGACCCGACGCGCCAGGTGCTCCGCTTCCCCACCAGCCGACCCTGCAAGGTCCATGCTGCGCCCGTCCTGCGCACGCGTATGGACAAGCAGGGGCAGCGCGCGTCGCCGACCTAGGCCTCCTCCTTGCCCACCATCGCCGCAAGCCATCTCAGCGTCGGGCGGGTGATTTCCTCAGTGGTCCTCGGCATGGCTGATCCTCTGAATGGCTGGACATCACCTGCCATACCCGGCACCAGCGGGACGCCCGGTAATAGGAAAATTTACAGATAAGGCGGAATCATTGCCTGGAAAAGGCTTATGTCATCAATTGATGGAAGTTGACAAATATGCCAATCAGAACAAAGCATTGACAAATATCCAAGCGAGCTGGGCCTGAATTCGGCCTCTTCGCTGCTCCAATTCGCAATCAGTAAATCCGCGGTTCAATCCCGCGAGCCGACACCAAGAATCTTTAATGGGCTAGAGAGCTCTCCGCAAAGCTCGTGCAGCCGAGACCCAGCCTCCGGACGTGCAGACTTTTCCGCACTCTGTCTTAATGCAGCAGCCGGATCAATTGCATAGCCCCAAACCAAAGCACCGATGATGCTGCGGCCGCTGCGGCTAATCCGCGCATTGCGCCGAGCGGGTCCCTCATGCCGTTGACCTTCAACTCCACCAGCAAGGCTGCGCGGCCAAAGCCTGGGTCCACCGCAACCGACCCCGGCATGGCGACATAAGTGCCCTGCATCTCGTCGCAGCCGTGGGCCAGCAGGAAGGCATACTCCTCCGCCGTTTCCAGACCGGTGGCGCACAACGTCGCCCCCAACGCGCGCCCAAGCTGCAGTGCGGCCTTGACCACCAGCGCTGCCCGGCCACTCATGCCAATCCCTTGCAGAAGCAGGCGGTTGATCTTGAACTTGTCGAATGGCAGGTCGCTCTTTTGGCTGAGAACGAAACACCCGGCGCCGAAGTCGTTCAGGGCCAAACGCACGCCGAGCCGCCGCAGCGCCGCCGCCTGCGCCACGGCATCCCGGCCTGGTGCAGCGAAGGCGCGAGATCCCACTTCCAATTGCAGGCACTCAGGCGCCAAGCCGCTATCCCGTAGCGCCTGCACCACCATCTCTTGCAAACCGGTCCTGCATAAGCAGCCGGCCGACAGATTCACGGACACCAAGTGCCCTTCTGGCCAAACAACGGCAGCCCGGCAGGCGGCCTCCAACGTCCAGCGGTCAATCGCCGGCCCCAGGCCGCAGGCGTCCGCGACCTTTCTGAAGTCGTCCGGCGCCATCGGGCCATGGCCAGGGCGCGACCAGCGAAGCAGAGCCTCAAACCCCAGCAGCTGGCCCGTCCGCGTTGCGACGAAGGGCTGCCAGTCCAGGGTGAAAGCGTTGCCGGCTAGGGCGGAGCGAAGCTCGCGTTCCACCAGGTGACGGTCCATCACCTGCCGTTGCAGGCCGGCATCGAACCGGTAGGACTGATTACGGCCGCGCCGTTTCGCCCAGTACAGGGCATCTGCGGACCGCCGCATTAGGGTATCGGCGCACGCCGCGTCGTCCGGGCAACAGGCGATACCAATGGACGGATTGATCAAGATGGGCACGCCGTCAATGACAAAGGGACGTGCGAGCAGATCCAGCACCTCGTCGGCCATTGCCTGGGCCGCATTGCCGCCGCCGGCGCCGGGCACCAGGAACCCAAACTCGTCGCCGCTCAGCCGTCCCAACACGCTCCGTACCGTCGTCATGGCCCGCAGCCTCTGCGCGGCTTGCTGCACCAGCGCCTCGCCGCCGGCATGGCCGGCCAGGTCGGTCACCTGGCTGAACCGGCCGAGGTCTATGGTCAGCATGGCGCAGCGCCGCGGCTCCGCCGGGCCAATCGCGTCGGCAACCCGCGACTGCAGCAACGCCCGATTCGGCAGCCCGGTCAGCGGGTCATGCGTCGCGCGGTGATGCAACGCCGCCTCGGTCCGGCGCAATTCCAGCACCGCTGCCGCCGCGTCGGCCAGGCTGGCAAGCTGGTCGAGCCTTGCCTGCGACAGCGGGCCGGTCCTTTGATCCCCGCACGCGTGGTCCACGACGCACAGGACGCCCATCAAACGTCGGTCGCCGTCCAGCAACTTAGCAAGGATGAAGAACCGGGCTTGGTCCGGCCCAGCGCCCAGCGGCAGCCCGGCAAACCGGGGATCTCGGGCCGCGTTGTCAACGACCATCGTGCTGCCCGGGGCATCGAGCAGAGATGACAGGATGGATGAGCCGCTCAACGCCTCGCCAAGCCGTTGCCAAGGTCCAGACGAGGCTATCGGCATCCCTGGGATGCCCCGATCCAGCAGCGACACGAAGGCCGCCGGCGCCGCGAACAACGCCGCTGCGGCGCGGCTGATCGCCACGATGCGGGCATCAAAGCCTTCCGGCGATGTTGGAACCCTCGGCACCGCGTGCCCAGCTTGATCCAAAAGCCGGTCCCCATTCCTGGGCAGCACGGTAAGGGTAGTTTTAACACCGGGCTGGTAGGACGGCATCATGCTTGCACCTTGAGGAGCGGCAGGTATCACCGACTGTAGGATAGTGTTGAGGTAATCAAACATTAATGTTGTTTGCCGCATTGACAAGCAGGTGCGGTTACAAATGCGTCACATACCGTCACAAGCGCCGTCATTCCTTGTTGTTGCTGTCCGAAACGGGCCGGCTGCCAGCAATGCCCGGCCCAGCATGGCTGCGTTTTGCGGCACTGCAGCATTTCCCAAGGCGCGAATCCGCACTATCCGCTCGCGCCCGGATCGGTCCAGCCCGGCGGGAAGCCCATCATCCACTCGGCGTAGGCCGGGCTCAGCCGGCCAGCCACCACGTCGCTCAACTGGCAGGCACGGCGCCGGCCCTGCTGCGCAGCGCTCCCCCATTTCCAGTCCCGCGCCACCGGTGTCGGCAGCAAGGCTTTGGGCCACCAGCCACACGCGCGTACGCCGGTGCGGGGCGCCGGCATGGACAGCACCCACCAGCAGCGGCCAGCAGGCGTAGCCCGCCGACTCCAGGTCGTGCAGGACCTGGTCCGCCCCGCGGCTTCGCAGGCCAGGGACGTTCTCAGCCACCACCCAACGTGGTCGGCACTCGGCGACCAGGCGCGCCATGTGGGACCACAAGCCCGTGCGCGCCCCTTCGATGCCGGCGCCACGGCCGGCAAGGCTGACGTCCTGGCAGGGGAAACCGCCGCACACGAGCCAGGGCAGCGGCACCCCGTCGTCCCGCAGCCGGGCGGCAGTGAGGGTGCGTATGTCGTCGTACACCGGCACGCCGGGCCAGTGCCGTTGCAGGACGGAGCGGGCAAACGGGTCCGATTCGCAGAACGCCGCTGTCCGCATCCCGGCCCAGTGCAGACCGAGGCTGAGGCCGCCGATGCCGCTGAACAGGTCAAGGACAGTCGGCGAAAGCGGGCTGGCAGGAACGGTCCTCCACGGCATCCGCCTCCCATCCATTTCCCGCCTGTCCGGGTCAACCGGATTTGGCGCTGGCCGCCGCTGACCCTATCCGCGCGGCTGTTCAGGGTGCCGTACGACCAACGATCCCGGACGCTGCATGCCCCTGCCCAGCCCGGCCAGCTTCCCCCTCGGGCCAACCAGGCATGACCGGGGTCCGGCGGGATCAGGCTGCGCCATCCAAAGGAATGTGCCGGCCTTCAAGCCTGGGCAAACCGGTTGCAGTCCCTGCACCGATGAAGCGAACAACTGGATCAAGCGGCCTTGAGACATCGCCATGACAGGCCTTGCAGGCCTGCTCGCTGCGGGGCGGCAAACCAACACCAACACTCGCCTGATAATTTCTGACAATCATCAACGTGATAAGTTATCACAAACAGTTGCAGAGTATTGCCGTGGTACGACAAATCTCGGCAACAACAACGGTCGCAGCCGTGCTGCCAAAGCCGGACGGCGCAGGGCGGCGGCAGGGCTGCATCGGCTGAATAGGGCGGAGAAGCCCTGCAATGGGAGGCTTGGATATGACTAGGTTCCAAGAATGGGTGACTGAACGCGAGCCAGTTTCGCGGTCCCTGAGCATGACGCTGATGCTGGCTCTTGCCTTGGGTTGCTGGGGCGTTGTCGGCACCGTGACGCACTGGGTCATAGGATAGCTGTGCCCAGCCGGCCTGACCGCATAGCCCAGACGGAATGTTTCGCGCAGGCCTGAGCGCAGGCAGCACAATGCCTTGCGGGTTGATGCCCGTCAGCGCCCCGAATGTCCGCTTCTTGCTGGATGCTGCCTATTAGGCCCCAAGCCTCGGCTGTCCCATCATGCGGCATGGCAGCATAACTGGTTCATTTGGGGTCAACCAGCGCCATACGTCTCAGCACAACGGCTCACCAAAGGCGCAGACCGGTCGCCTCGCCTCGCCGTCAGGTGCCCCCGGGTTGCCATACCATCCCATGACGCAGATCAGCTTGGGCCGGAGAACGCAGACACAGCCCTGTACGCGCCTTGGCATGGGCCGCGGTCTCGGGCTGTCCGCCATCGTCCCATGGTGGAAACCATCGAGTTCCCGGAGAGTACAGGCTGAGCGTCAATTTTACCCTGCGAATTAGCAAGTCTGATAGCCAGCAACGCGCGAGTCCGCTTCAATTCTAAGCACCGGAGATGGCCGGTTCAGCGGAGTGGCGGACGGTGATGACGATCAAACTAGGCAGTTGGGCTGGCGCACTTGCCATGCGGATGGCCCATGCCGGCGGGCTGACGGCCGTTGCCCGCCTCATCGGCGCTGGGCAGGGATGCCTGCTGTTGTTCCACCGCGTGGCGCCTGCGGGCAGTTGGGCCGGGCTGCCGAACCGTGAGTTCCACATTGATGCGGCGTTCCTCGGGCGCCTTCTGGACCACGTGACCGGGTCCGGCTGGGACGTGGTCACGATGGACGAGGCGCTGGCCCGGATACGCACCGGCACGGGACGCCGCTTCGTCAACATCTCGATTGACGATGTTTACCGGGACACGATGGAGATTGCGGCACCGATATTCCGGTCACGCGGCGTCCCGGTCACGCTGTTCGTGGCGACAGGCATCCCGGATGGGACGATGACGCTGTGGCAAGCCGGGTTGGAAACAATTCTGCTGGACCGCGACCAGGTGAAGCTGGAGGACGGATCGGCCGCCGAAGCCGGAGATGCCGCGGCGAAGCGCCGCCTATTTGCCC
Organism: Acetobacteraceae bacterium; assembly: GCA_036398775.1. Lineage (GTDB taxonomy): Bacteria > Pseudomonadota > Alphaproteobacteria > Acetobacterales > Acetobacteraceae > DASWOJ01. The sequence continues at coordinate 529 of DASWOJ010000426.1, read as the reverse complement.
GCCTGGCCGCGGCCTGGGAACCTGACATGCCCGAGCTGCGCTACCGTCGGTTCTGCGCCCTCAACGGCCACGATCCCGCGGCGCTGCACGACCAAAACGGTGTATCATGGGCCATGCTGGAAGCGGTGCGGGACGACCCTTGCGTGGAGATCGGCGGCCACACGGTCAGCCACGCCCGCCTGTCGTCCCTGCCCCTGGAGGGTGCCCAGCGGGAGATCGCGGGATGCCGGGCACGCCTGCAGGAACGCCTTGGGCTGCCGGTCCGGCACTTTGCGTTCCCCTATGGACAACGGGGCGATTGCGGCGAACGGGAGTTCAGCCTGGCGCGTGAGGCCGGTTTTGCCACGGCCGCGACGACCCGGCGGGGCCTGGTGGGCGCAGCGGACCGGTCCAGGCTGCACGCGCTGCCGCGCAACACGCTGAACGGCGCCCACCGTCATACGTCCCAGGCCGAAGTGCACCTCAGCGGCCTGGGCGGCCTGCTGGCCCGGAAGCTAGGCACGGCATGACGGTCTCTGCGGCGCTCGCA
>DASWOJ010000425.1:0-34464 GCA_036398775.1 Acetobacteraceae bacterium | reverse complement strand
TGTCCGTGGGCCACAGCAGCATACGGCTTCAACATCCCTCAAACGACAGCACCCGTGATGGCCTGCGGATACGGCACCGTGGCCTGGAACGACGGCCGCCGCATCAGCCCGTCCAAGTATCGTCCGAGGTTCGGATGCGTGCCGCGCCAGTCCAGCTCGGGCATCCGCACCTCCAGGTAGCCCAGCACGCTCCCGGCCGCGATGTCGGCGATCCCAAACGCGCCGCCAACCGCATGGGCCTGCCCGCCCACCACCCGGGCGATCTCGGCGATGCCGCCGTGAACCTTGCGCATCTGCCGCGCGATCCACGGCTGGCTGCGCTGCCCGTCCGGCCGCATCCGCTCGAAGAACACCAGCAGGAAGGCGTCGCACACCCCGGTCGCCAGCACGTCCATCCGCTTATGCGCCAGGATGCCGTCGTCGTCCGGCGGCAGCAGCGGCGGCCGCGGATGCTTGCGCTCGATCCATTCCAGGATGTGGCTGCTTTCCCAAACGGTCGAGCCGTCGTCCAGGATCAGCACCGGCAGCTTCTCCAGCGGGTTGTGCTGCGGCAGGCTGGTATCGTCGTTCCACGGCACCTCCGTCTGCAGATCGAAGGGGATGCCCTTCTCAGCCAGCGCAATGCGTACTTTCCGGGCATAAGGACTTGGGGTTGCGCTGATCAGCTTCATCTCGCCGCTCCTGGCACGAACGCGCCGGCCATCGGGCGTCCGGCGCCGCAGGCACGATGGCAGGTAACGGGCCAAGCGCGCCAGGCCAGGCGAAACCCTTGCATCCCGCGGATCTCCGGGGAAAGCTGCCCCGTGGCCCTCGCATCGCAATCCCTGCCGACCCCCGGCGCCCGCATGGCGGCAGAGATCGCGGAACAGCCCGCCGTGTGGCGTCGCCTACTGGCGGCCCGGACGGCCATCGCGGCGGTGGCGGCCGTCATCGCGGCAGCCCGCCCGCGCTTCCTGCTGTTCGCAGCCCGCGGCACCTCCGACCACGCCGCGCTGTATGCCAAGTACCTAGCCGAGATCGTGCTGCGCCGCCCCGCCGGCCTCGTGTCCCCCTCCACCATGACCGCCTACGGCGCCCAGCCCGACATGCGCGACGTGCTCCTGGTGGCGGTCAGCCAGTCCGGCGGCTCCCCCGACCTGCTGCGCACTGTCGAGGCAGGTCGGCGAGGCGGCGGCTTGACCCTAGCCGTCACCAACAATCCCGCCTCGCCGCTCGCCCAGGCCGCAGACCTGCACCTGGACGTCATGGCCGGGCCGGAGCAGGCAGTCGCCGCCACCAAGTCCTACACCGCGCAACTCCTGGCGCTCTACCTGCTGGTGGACCACCTGCGCGGCGGCGCCGGCAATGCCGCCCTGGCGCTCCCCGACGCCGCCGACGCCCTCCTGCACAGCGCCAACCCGGCGGTTCAGGCCCAGGCCGCCCGCCTCCGCTTCGCCAGCCGCATGGTGGTGACCGGTCGCGGCTACGCCTACCCGACCGCCCGCGAAGCCGCGCTGAAGCTGATGGAAACCAGCTACGTCGCCGCCCAGGCCTTCTCCGGCGCCGACCTGCTGCACGGCCCACTGGCGATGCTGGACCCGCACGTCCCCGTGCTGGCCGTGGTGCCCGGCGGCGTCGCCGGCGCCGCGATGGACCAGGTGCTGCAGCGCGTGCGCGGCACCCGCGCCGACCTGTTCGTGGTCGGCAGCGCCGCCGCCGGTGCCGACTGCATCCTTCCCGAAGGCACTCCGGAGGAGCTGTCCCCCCTGCTCGAAATCCTGCCGTTCCAGCTCATGGCGCTTCACCTTGCCGTCGCCCGCGGCGAGGACCCGGACGCCCCGCGCGGCCTCCGCAAAGTGACGCAAACGCTGTGACCGCGCGCCCCGCACCGCACGCCCCGCCAGCCGGGACGAAGGAATAAGGCCCATGCGCCCGTTGGACCTGTCCGTCATCGTGATCTACATGGTCGCCATCGCCGCGGTCGGCCTGCGCCTGTCCGGGCGCCAATCCAGCGCCGCCGCCTACTTCGTCGGCGAGCGGGACCTGCCCTGGTGGGCCGTATGCTTCTCCATCGTCGCAACCGAGACCAGCACCCTCACCGTCATCTCCGTCCCCGGCGTCGCCTACCTCGGCGCATTCGGCTTCGTCGAGCTAGCCATCGGCTACCTGCTGGGCCGCTCGCTCGCGGCCTGGCTGCTGCTGCCGCTCTACATGCAGGGCCAGTTGGTCAGCGCCTACCAGTACCTAGGCCAACGCTTCGGCCCGAGGCTGCAAGCGGTCGCCTCCGTCACCTTCCTGGTCACCCGCCTGCTGGCCGAGGGCGTGCGGCTGTTCGCATCCGCCATCCCGATCAAGCTGCTGCTGGACGCCATCGGCCTGCCGACCGGCTACGTTGCGGTCATCGCCGTGCTGTCGCTGGTGACGGTGCTCTACACCTACGTCGGCGGCATACGCGCGGTGATCTGGACCGACGCCATCCAGATGTCGCTCTACGTCGGCGGCGCCTGCGTCTGCATCGCCGTGCTGCTGGGCGAGGTCGGCCTCGGCGGCCTGGGCCAGGCCTACGCCGCCGGCAAGTTCCAGGTGATCAACCTGTCGGCGCCCATCCTGACCAGCCCGTTCAACGCCGTCGCGGCCATCCTGGGCGGCGCGGTATTCTCCATGGCGTCGCACGGGACCGACCAGCTCATGGTGCAGCGGGTGCTGGCCTGCCAAACCCTGGCCGACGGGCGCCGCGCGCTGATCGGCAGCGCCGTCGTGGTGATGGCGCAGTTCGCGCTGTTCTCCCTGGTCGGCGCGCTGCTGTGGGTCCACCTCGGCGGCAAGTCGGTCGCCGAGCTGGGCCTGCGCTCCTCCGACGACCTGTTCCCCCGCTTCATCCTCGACGAGCTGCCGCCGGGGCTGTCCGGCCTGCTGATCGCCGGCATCCTGTCGGCCACGATGGGGTCGCTGTCCTCGGCGCTGAACTCGATGGCCAACTCCACCGTCGCGGACCTGTGGCGCGCCATCGGGCGCGGCAGGGACGAAGCGGCTGCGCTGCGGCTGTCGCGGCTGCTGACCCTGGCCTGGGCCATCGTCATGGCCGGATTCGCCTGCCTGTTCACCGACACCAAGGGCCAGGTGGTGCTGCTGGGCCTGGGAATCGCAGGCTACACCTACGGCGCGCTGCTGGGAGCCTTCCTGCTGGGCCTGGTGGTGCCCCAGGCGCGCGAGCGGGACGCGGTTGCCGCGTTCCTCGCCACCATCCTGGTCATGACGGCCGTGGTCCGTACCTACGCGCTTGCGTTCCCTTGGTATGTGCCGCTCGGTGTCATCGTGACGCTGGCGGTCGGCGGCGCACTGTCCATGACCGCCCGGGGCGGCGGTCAACGTCTGGCTGCCGGATCAGGCGATGCAGCACATTGAAGGCCGGTGCCGCGCAGTCCGGCGCCACGGGACCGTGCTGACCCGCAGGGTTCAGCCATCCGCGGGTTCCTGCGGCAGCCGGTCGAGGGAGTCCCGTCCACGGCAAACAGGCATTGTCGTTAACAACTTACAACAAATTCAATCATTACAGTGGATTGAACGGGTATAGGTGTGGTGTATTGCCACAGTCGGCTGGCGGAACGGCGGCAGCCCCCCATCTGCGATACACAATGCGGCAGGCCCATCCCGAGCTGCTATCCAAACTGGCCGTCGGTAACTGAACGCTGTTATGTCAAGGAGCAGGGCGTGCGGATGGATTTGACATGATGCGCGCCGGTCCAGCTTTCGCCCTGCTGTCCCTCCTGACATGCGCCGCTGGCGAGCCGCCGCGGCCGGTCCGTGTCGCCACCGTAACCGTGCAGCCCGTTCCGTCGCAGCTCGTGTTCTCCGGCACGGTCCAGGCGCGCGTCCAGGCCGACCTCGGATTCCGCGTCCCCGGCAAGGTGACGGCGCGCCTGGTCGAGCCGGGGGACCGCGTCCAAGCCGGACAGGTGCTGGCCCGCCTGGACCAGGGCGACATGACGCTGCAGGAGCAAGCTGCGGAAGCGGCGCTGCAAGCAGCCTCCGCAGACCTGGCCAATGCACGGGCCGAGCTGGGCCGCTACGGCCAGTTGGGCCGCGCCTCCCCGGCCTACGTGCCGTCCGAGTTCGACAAGCGCACCGCGGCCAGCCAGATGGCCGACGCCCGCGTGCTGCAAGCGGCCCGGCAGCTCGCCCTGGCCCGCAGCCAACGCGCCTACGGCGACCTGAAGGCGGAAGCCGACGGTATCGTCACTGACGTTCCGGTCCAGGCTGGGCAAGTCGTGGCCGCCGGTCAGACCGTCGCAACCGTCGCGCAGTTGAACGGCATCGAGGTGGTGGCGGACGTGCCGGAAAACCGCTTGGGCGCGGTCAGGGCCGCGGGCGACGCCGCAATCACCCTATGGGCGGCGCCAGGTCAGGTGCTGCACGGGCGGGTGCGGGAAATCGGCGCACTGGCCGACCCAGCCAGCCGCACCTACCGGGTGAAGGTCGCCATCCCGGACGCGCCGACGGGACTGCTGACCCTTGGCATGACCGCAACCGTCGCCTTCGGCGCGGCCAGCGTCCCGGTCGCCCGCCTGCCGGCGACCGCGTTGACCGACAAGGGGGGCGCGCCTGCCATGTGGGTGCTGGACGCCGCCCGGCAGCGCGCCGCGCTGCGCCAGGTTGATGTCGCAGGCTATGGCGCCGACGGCAGCGTCCTCGTGGGCGCCGGGCTGCGCGAAGGCGAGCAGGTGGTGACCGCGGGAGTGGGACAGTTGAACCCCGAGATGGCCGTCACCGCATGGGCCGGGGCAGCACGGTGAAGGGCGGCCTGGCTGCCCCCAACCTGTCGCTTTGGGCATTGCAGCACCGTGCGCTGACGCTGTTCGCCATGCTGGTGCTGGCCGCCGCCGGCATCTGGGCCTACCTCGGTCTTGGCCGGGCCGAGGACCCCGCCTTCGCCATCAAGGAAATGGTCATCGTCCTCGACTGGCCCGGCGCCGACGCGGACGAGATGTCCCGCCAGGTTACCGACCGCATCGAGCGTAAGATGCAGGACCTGGCCCACCTCGACCACACCGAAAGCCAAACCCAGCCCGGCCACGCCGTCGTGCGCGTGACCCTGCGCGACGACACGCCGCCGAAGATCGTGGGCGACCTGTTCTACCAGGTCCGCAAGAAGGTCGCCGACATCCGCGGCACCCTGCCGGACGGCGTGCAGGGACCCTATTTCAACGACGAGTTCGGCGACACCTTCGGCATCGTCTATGCCCTGACCGGCGACGGCTTCACCTTGCCGGAACTGAAGCACGTCGCCGAAGACGTGCGCGAGCGCCTCCTGTCCGTCCCCGGCGTCGGCAAGGTCTTGCTGGTCGGCCAGCAGCAGGAACAGATCAATGTCGAGATGTCATACCGCAAGCTGGCGGAGCTGGGCCTGACCCTGCCGGAACTGTTCGACGCGGTGCGCCGCGAGAACAGCGTGGTTGCCGGCGGCTTCGTGGACACCGCCCACGACCGCATCCACGTCCGGACCCGCCCGGCGCTGCACGCCGCGGAGGCGCTGGCGGCGTTGCCCATCTCCGCCCACGGCCGCCTGCTGCGCCTGGGCGACATCGCCGCCATCAGCCGCGGCGTGGCCGACCCGCCAGCCAGCACCATGCGCTACAACGGCCATCCCGCCATGGGCATCGGCATCAGCATGGCGGACGGCGGCAACATGCTGCTGCTCGGCCGCCTGGTGGCGGAGCGCATGGCCGCCGTGCTCCCCACCCTGCCCCTCGGCGTGGAGGTCGGGCGGCTGCACGACCAGTCCGCCGTCGTCGCGGTTGACGTGGGCGACTTCGAAGGCTCGTTTATGGATGCGCTGCGCATCGTCCTGGTCGTCACCTTCATCAGCCTGGGCTGGCGCAGCGGCATCGTCGTAGCCATCAGCGTGCCGCTGGTGCTGGCCGGGGTGTTCATCGGCATGAAGCTGCTGGGCATAGACCTGCAGCGCATCTCCCTCGGCGCAATGGTGATCGCCCTCGGCCTGCTGGTGGACGACGCCATCATCGCCGTGGAAACCATGGTGGTGAAGCTTGACCAGGGCTGGGACCGCGTCCGCGCCGGCAGCTTCGCCTACACCTCCACGGCGATGCCGATGCTGACCGGCACGCTGGTGACGGCTGCGGGCTACCTGCCGGTCGGCCTCGCGCAGAGCGGCACGGGGGAATACACCCAGGACATCTTCCGGGTGGTCGGGCTGTCCCTGATCCTGAGCTGGTTCGTCGCCGTGCTGTTCGTGCCACTGATCGGCGCGTCCCTGCTGCCCACGAAAAAGCGCCGCCCCCAGGGACACGACGTTTACGACAAGTGGACCTACCGCGTCTTCGCCCGGCTGGTCGGCTGGTGCGTGCGCCGCCGCTGGGTGGTGATCACCCTCACCGTGGCGGCGTTCGCCGCCTCGGTCGCAGGCTTCACCCGGGTGCCGCAGCAGTTCTTCCCGGCAAGCGACCGGCTGGAGGTCCTGGTGGACATGCGCCTGCCGGAAGGCTCCAGCTTCGCCGCCACCGCGGCTGAGGTCGCGCAGCTGGAAACCCTGCTGCAGCATCAGCCCGGCGTCACCTCCTATGCCGCCTACACCGGCACCGGCACGCCACGGTTCTTCCTCGCGTTCTCGCCGGAGCTGGACCAGCCGAACTACGCCCAGGTCGTCGTCAACACCGCCGGCATCCCCGAGCGGGAGGCACTGCTGCGCGTCCTCAACGCCTCGCTGGACCGCGGCGACTTCCCCGACGTGCGCCTGCGCCCGTCGCGGCTGGAGCTGGGTCCGCCGGTCGGCTACCCCGTGCAGTTCCGCATCACCGGCCCCGACGCCATGCGGCTGCGCGGCATCGCCGCCGACGTAGGCCGGGCGATGCGCGCCAGCCCCCTGGTCCGCAACGTCAGCGACAACTGGGGCCAGATGGGCAAGCAGGCGACGGTGGTGCTCGACCAGGACAAGGCCCGCATCATGGGCCTGTCGAGCGAGGCCGTGGCAAACACCCTGCAAACCCTGCAGCAGGGCGCTACGATCACCCAATACCGTGAAGGCACCGACCTGATCCCGGTGGTCGCCCGCGCCATCCCGTCCGAACGGCGCGACATCGGCGGGCTGGGCGACGTGACGGTGACATCGGTCAACGGCCGCGCCGTGCCGCTGGCCCAGGTGGCAACCGTCAGTTGGGGGCTGGAGCAGCCCGTGGCCTGGCGCCGTGACCGCACGCCGATGCTGTTGGTCCGCGCCGACACCATGCCCGGCATCCAGGCGCCGGATGCCACCGCCGCCATCCTGCCGGCGCTCGCTGCGGTCAAGGCGTCGCTGCCCCTGGGCTACGCCATCGAGACCGCAGGTGCCGTGGAAGAGAGCGCCAAGGGGTCGGCCAGCATCAACAAGGTGATGCCGCTGATGCTGGTGGCGATGCTGTCGCTGCTGATGATCCAGATGCAGTCCTTCGCCCGGGTGCTGATGGTCGTGGCGACCGCGCCGCTCGGCCTGGTCGGCGTCACCGCGGCGCTGCTGCTGACCGGGGCGCCGTTCGGCTTCGTGGCGACGCTGGGGTGCATCGCCCTGGCCGGGATCATCATGCGCAACTCGGTCATCCTGGTGGACCAGATCGAGCGCGACATCCGTGAAGGCGTGCCGCCGGCAGAGGCCATTGTCGGCGCCACGGTCCGTCGGTCCCGGCCCATCCTGCTAACGGCCGCCGCCGCGATCCTCGCGCTGTTCCCCCTGGCCTACTCGGTGTTCTGGGGACCTATGGCCATCGCGATCATGGGCGGCCTGGTGGGTGCGACGGTGCTGACCCTTTGCTTCGTGCCGGCGCTGTATGCGGTGGTGGCCCGGGTCCGCGTCAGCGTGCGGCAGGACGCAACGACCCCGGCGATCAACCCGGCGGAATAGCCGGCACGGACCCGTACAGGGCCGCATCCGCTCAGGACCTGACCCGGCAGGCTCCTTCGCCGGCCTGCCTGGGCGCCTGGTCCCGTTGATGCCCGCTCCCGGCTAACCATGCTCAACGCGCAGCCGGACAAGCGCCTCTCGGTGCGTAGCCCGCGCGCCTAGGGCGCTGCCAGCACGGTTGCTGGGCCGCAGATGCGTAGGCCGGCTGGCGCGGATCGCCTCAACGTTCTTGCCACTGACGATCCCCTCCACGCTTGCTGGCCGTGGCCGTCATGCCTGCCGAGAAACGCCGGCGACTGCCCAAATGTGCTTCGCCCGGGCAAGCAGGCGCGTATCAGCCTGATCAGCCGGTGGATATGGGCGCACTCGCCGCCGCATGACGCCTGGCAAGGCGCAACAGCCTTTCTCCACGCCGTGGGGCTGTCTTGAATTGAGGCTCCGGACAACCCGACGCCGACCGGCGCCAAGGCGAAATGAACCAGATCAAAACAGACTTTGAGTGTGGCGAAGTGGTCATTGCCCGTTAACCGGCAACTTCGAGACAGCTTTGTGGACTCCGTGAGATTTCAACAATCTTCGAACGCCGGGAACCATCCGCCTTGGGAGCCGCATTAACCAACGTTCCCACCCAGTCCTAACGTCTCATGAAGATTCACCGTTGCCGGTAAAGATTAATGGGGCAAGTTCTCCGCTTTGCACCTAGGCTAAGACTATCCCGCTCTGATTAGGCCGCAAAAGGCGCGTCCTTCATCGGGTGAATATGGAGCCAACATGACCCATTCCTCAAATGTTAATATCATTGCTGAACATGGCGAGAAGCAGAGCCGTCCGCAACAGCTGCCCTGGCGGGCGGAGAACCTCACCCGTCACGGCGCATTTGGCGCGCTGGAACTCGAATTCGACGAAAGCATCGGTACGCTCTGGTGCTATATGTCCTCCACCAGCGACCCGCATGTCTCGCCGGCGCTGCTGGCCGATCTCACAAGGGCGCAGGCTGCCATCCGGGCCGGAGTCCTGCCTGAGCAGTCCGGGCCGTACCCGCTGATACGCACCGTCGTGCTGGCGTCCCGTATGCCCGGCGTTTATAACTTGGGAGGCGATCTCCGCCTGTTCGCCGAAAGCATCCAGCAGCAGGACCGGGCGCGGCTGCGGGATTATGCACACGGCTGCGTGGACATCGTCTTCAATCATTCCGATGGCTATGGGCAGGGCCTGACGACGGTTGCGCTGGTGCAGGGGCAGGCGCTCGGCGGCGGTTTCGAATCAGCGCTTTCGGCACATGTGATCGTCGCAGAGCGCAGCGCCCGGCTCGGCCTGCCTGAGGTGCTGTTCAATCTCTTCCCGGGGATGGGCGCATACAACTTCCTGTCGCGCCGGCTGACGCCCGCCGCGGCCGAGCGGATGATCCTCAGCGGCAAGGTTCATACCGCAGAAGAGCTGTATGAGCTCGGACTCGTTGACGTGCTCGCCGAGGATGGGCAGGGCATCGCCACCGTCAGGCAGCATATCCGTGAGTTGGACCGGCACTACGCCTCGCGCCGGGCTATGCGGCATGTCTGCAACGCCGTAAATCCAGTCACGAGGGATGAGTTGATCCGGGTGACGGACATCTGGGTCGAAGCCGCGCTGAGCCTTAAGGAAGATGATCTGCGGAGGATGCGCCGGCTTGCGGCAGCGCAAAACCGCGTTCGCCCAAAGCAGGTCATGCATGCTGCCGAGTAAACTGCCGCTTCGTACAACGCCGCACTGATGGACGGGTTCACTCCGGACATTTGCAGTTAGCAATCGCTAAAACCTCATTTGTTTTTTGGAGAGTTAACGTATCGGTCTACAGCCGTTAGTATTTCAGTTCCGCCCCTTGGCGGGCCGTCATGAAAACAGTTAACCATATGCAAGGGTCAGAGCAGCATCGGACAGCAAAATGTCTGCTGCCATCTGCTCTGGCCCTAGCAAGGCATTGCCGGCCATGCTGCAGTATCGTCAGGAACCCAAAGCGGCTTCTCGGTTCCAACGCGACACGTTGCAGCAGCGTTTGACGATGGCAGGATAAGCCAAACAACATTGTGCGCCGCCGCATCATTGCAGAAACGATGTCCGAATCGCCCTGACTGTCCCTAATGGTACCGAATGGTGCAATCCATGGTCCGTCCGAACGGCCTCAAGCGCATCCCTGACACGGGCAAGCTCCGCTGCCAACGCATCAAGCATGTGCTGGCCCTCTCCCCCCATGTCCGCGCGTGACAAGCCTTGCAGGGCGCGGCAGATTTGCCGCATAGGCTCTGCCCCCATGTTGCCCGAGGCGCTGTACAGCGCGTGGGCCTGTGCGGCGACTGCGGCCATGTCGCCGGACTGCGTGGCACTGGCCAGAGATGTCCGAAGGCGGCCGGCGTCGGCTAGGAAGTCGCAGATGAGGCTTTCAAGGAAGTCGTCTCCCCCAAGCTCGCGCAACTGAGCAATGGTCGCCATGTTCACCGCCGGTGTTGCGCCGGAACGGAACCGGGGATGGGCAGCGATGTCCGTCACGGCCGCCGCCGGACTGGCCGCCGCCGGACTGCGCGCCGCCGGACTGCGCGCTGCCGCCAAGGGCACCGCCTCCGCCGCCCCGGTCAGGGCGTCCAGGGCGTCGAGAAGGACCCCCGGCTCGATCGGCTTCAGCAGGCAACGGTCCATCCCCGCATCCAGGCAGCGTCTTTGCACCTCGTTGGTCACGTCGGCCGTAAGGCCGACAATGGGCAGGTGCGGACGGCCAATCGCGCCGAAGCGATACAGCTTCGCCGCGTCAATGCCAGTCATGACCGGCATGTTCAGGTCCATCAAGACTACGTCAAAGTCTTGTTCATCCATCGCATGCAGCGCCTGCTCGCCATCTCCTACGATGACCGTGGTGTGCCCGGCACGGCGCAGGACCAAGTCCAGGACGCGGGTGTTGACGGCGTTGTCGTCGGCAATCAGCACGTGCAACGGGCACGCGCGGACCCAAACCGCCTGATCCCGCAGGGTTGGCGTCAAAGGACTCCTGGCCGCGATGCGCAGCGCCGCTTGAAGACGCTCGTCTGACGCATCAGCCGCGACGATGGTCGCGAACTGCTGGCGCAGGCTCATTGCCGGCAAGCCATCACCCGGTTCGGCCATGAGGATGCCGCCAGTATCGCCGCTGTCCAGGTCGCCCGCCCGACAGGACACGCGCAGACGAGGGCCAGCGGCAGGAAACCGCAGCGCAGGGTCGTGCGGCCCAGCTACCGTGCATCCAAAACCTTCAAGCCGTTGCAGCAGCGGCCGCAGTGTCGGCATCGCAGCGCTTTCAACCTCGATCCGGGCATGGTCGGGCTGCCGCGCCACAGGGTCCGCCACGTCTATGGGAAGCGTCACCGCAAACGTGCTGCCCTGCCCCTCGCTGCTTTCCAGCACGATCTTGCCGCCGTGCAGTGCCACCAGCCGGCTGGTGATGGCAAGCCCCAGTCCCGTGCCGCCGAAGCGGTTGATGATCGTCCCGTCCGCTTGAACGAAGTCGTTGAAGATGCGCTCTTGCGCTTCAGGCGCGACCCCGATGCCCGTATCGGTCACCTCGATCCGCAGCTCGAAGCCGGACCCGGCGCAAGGGGCGACGTCCGCCGCCAGGATGACGACCCCGGACGGCGTGAACTTGACGGCGTTGCTGACCAGGTTGAGCAGGATCTCGATGAGATGGCGTGAGTCGCCGATCACGTCGAGCGGGCTGCGGGACGTGATATGCAGGGCCGTGAGCAAACCCTTTTCGCGCGCACGGACCGCGACCAGGTCCATCACCCCCGTAAGGACTTCGGCAAGGTCGAAGGGGGCGGATGCCACGGGCATCTTCCCGGCCTCGATGCGGGACAGGTCCAGGATGCCGTCTATGAGCGACAGCAAGGTGCGGGACGCGGCATCTATGGTGCCCGTCATCTCCTGCTGCTCCGCCGTCAGGGACGTTGCCGCCAGCAGGCCGGTCATGCCGGTGACCGCGTTCAGCGGCGTGCGCAGCTCATGACTCACGCTCGCCAGGAACAGGCTTTTCGCCCTGCTTGCCTCCTCGGCCTGCTTCTTGGCGTCCGACAGCTTCCGGATTAATTGCCCTGCATACAAAGGTATGACCAGCAGGCCCGCCAGCAGCCCCAGCCCAAGCGGCAGGTTGCCCAACCAGTACGGCGTGCAGAACACGACGACGCCAAACCCGAGGACGCTGGCCCCCGTGGAAAGATAGAGCCACGGCAGGCCGAAACGGAACCCGTTGCCAAGGATAATCCACAGGTAGATCGCAAACAGCGGCGATGCCGAGGAGCCCCCCAGGTAGAAACTATAGGACAATGTCCCGATGTCCATGAACACGGCGGCAACGCGGCGCACCCGCGATGGGCCAGGCCGAAGCAACGGGTGCAGCAGCAGCAGCAGTGCCCCGGAGCAGTAAACGCCGCAGAGCAGACGCAGGCGGCTCCCCGCTTCGCCGTCTCCCGCAACAAACGCCAGGGTGTAGGCGGAAACCAGGGCGCCAATCGCTAGGCGGTTGCCCAGCATCTCATGTTCCCCGTCCCCGCTGCGGAGCAATCGGTCCAGGATGGCCGCACCGAATGCGGCCGTACGGCCAGAACCGCTCATGCGAGCTGCACGGCCGCCGCAGATACCCTGGGCAGGTGATCGCGCTGGAACTGCTCCGCCGGCATCGGCCTTCCAAGGAGATAACCCTGGGCAAACTGGCAGCCTGCCTCGCGCACCCGGTCGAGCTGGCCTGGAGTCTCAACCCCTTCCGCGACGACCTCCATGCCCAGGCTGCGCCCGATCCCGATGACGGCCCTGACGATGGCCGACCCATCCAGGTCCGCCTCGAACCCTTGGACGAAGGAACGGTCTATCTTGAGGCGGTCAATCGGCAGCTTCTGCAAGTATGCCAAGGACGAGTAACCCGTCCCGAAATCGTCAACCGCGACGCGTACGCCGATGCGCCGCAGGGCATGCAGGCTTGCAGCAACCTGGTGCTGGCTGGCCATCAGCGTCCCCTCCGTCAACTCCAGTTCCAACAGGCCCGGCGGCAGCCCCGTGCGCTGAAGCGTGCGCAGGACAAGCGCCTCGACATCCTCCGCCTTGAACGACTCGGCTGGCATGTTGACCCCGACGCGGACCGGCGTGCCCGCTTCCGCCCAGTCCGCCGCCTGCCGGCACGCCTCGCCCAGCACCCACCGGTTGATCTCGACGATAAGGCCGGTGTCCTCCGCAAGCCCGAGGAACTCGCCGGGCAACGTCACGCCATGGCCTGACCGGTACCAACGCAGCAACGCCTCAACTCCGACCACTTGCCCGGTCACCACGTCCATCTGCGGCTGATACCAAAGTTGAAGCTCGCCGCGTTCCAACCCCTCGCGCAGCGCGATCTCGAGCAGGACGGTGTCACGCGCCGCCGTCTGCATCTCCGGGTCGAAGAAGCGCGCCCGCCCCCGCCCCTCCTGCTTGGCGCGATACATCGCAAGGTCGGCGTTCTTCAGCAGTTGCTCCGACGTCGCGGCGTCCCGGGGCGCCATCGTCATGCCGACGCTCGCGCCGATGGACACGCGGTGCTGCTCGATGTCGAACGGTTCGGAAATGACCCGGATGACCTGCCTGGCCATGCGCTGTGCGTCGTCGGCCCCGGCAATCCCCGCCTGCACGATTGCGAACTCGTCCCCGCCCAGCCGGGCAATCGTATCCTTGGGTCCGGCAAGGTGGCGCAGCCGGACCGCTGTCTCCCGCAGCAATGCGTCGCCGTGGTCGTGCCCGAACCCGTCATTGATGGTCTTGAAGCGGTCGAGGTCAATGAAATGCAGCGCGAACCCGCTGCCGCCGCTGGTCAACCCGCCGATCTCCCGCTGCAGCACATGCTGCAAATACAGCCGGTTGGGCAGGCCGGTCATCGGATCATGGTGGGCCAGGTAGCGCATGGCCTCCTCTGCCCGCTTGCGGTCGGTGATGTCGAACGACGTCGTCAGCACGTGGCGCACGCCGCCGTCAACGTCGTGCAGCGGAAACTTGCTGGTCAGCATGGTGCGGCGCTGCGCCTGCTGGTCCGCGACCTCCTCCTCATAGCCAAGGACTGGCTGGCTGCTGCGGAGCACCTCCTGGTCAACCGCGCTCTGCGTCGGGGTCGCGCCCTGGTCCAGCACCGCCGCGATGGCAAGGCCATACTTGTTCATGAACACGCAACGTCCCTCGGCGTCGGTGGCGCTGATCGCGGCCGGGATCGTGTCTATCACCTGGAGCAGCCGCGCCCGGCTGTCCCGGATCGCCGTCTCCAACGTTTGCTCGCTGCGCTCCAGGTCGCGTTGCAGCGTGTCGGCCCGCGAGCGGATGAAACGCTGCTGCTCCCCCAGCCGCAGCACGTTGCGTCCACGGGTGATGAACTCCTGGTGGTCAACCGGGCTTTGCAGGAAATCGGTTGCGCCCGCCTTGAGCGCGCGGAGCCGGAAGTCCCGGTCCTCATAGGCGGTAATTACGATGATCGGCACGTCCTCGCCGGCGGGCATGGCCCGCAGGCGCTCGATGAACACGCCCCCATCCATGCCGGGCATCTTGTAGTCGGTGATGATCAGGTCCGGCCGATGATCGGTAACCCAGGCCAGGACCTCCGCCGGGCTTTCGAACGAAACCACCTCCGACCCATCCCGGATCGCCGCAGCAAGCTGGGAAAAGATCATCCGGTTGGTGATCCGGTCGTCAACAACCACAATCAACGCCATTCCGACCCAGTCCTGACCTTGCCGCCCTGGCACTGTAGCATGAAGTGTCCGCACCCTCGCTGATGCAAGGCTCTGCCGCGAGTGAACGAGCCTATAACGTAGAATGTTTCCGCAGCCGCCGCGCGCCTTCGGCCCGCCCGGCCTGGACAAGGCCGGAGCGTGCCGCCCTCCTCCCGGCGGGACAGCGCGGCATGGCAGACGCCGGGGCATCGGCTGCTTGGCAAGATCATTGACATAACGCCATGATAGGATACGGGCATAGGCACGTATAACGGCTTAGAGATTTGTCATGAACGCCCGTTTAACGGAACGGCCCGCTGCTGACCCGTTTGCAAGCGCCGGTCCCGCGGCTGCAGCCGGCCCGCCTCAGCCGCATCCTGCCTGGCCACCCCGGAGCTGCGCCATGTCCTTGTTCGATAACCTGCAACCCGAAGCCCTCGATCCTATAATGGCCGGCTTCCAGGAGTTCGGCGCGGACCCGCGGCCGGACAAGATCAACCTGGGCGTCGGGATGTACTACGACGAGGACGGCCGCATCCCGATCTTGCAGGCCGTCAACTCTGCCGAAGCCATGCTGTCCAGCCGCATCGCTTCATGGGGCTACCTGCAGCCGGACGGATTGCCCGCCCTGCGCGACGCCGCCAAGCGCCTGGTCTTCGGCGATGCCTTGCTGGCCGACTCGAACGACCGGATCGTCACGGTGCAAAGCCTGGGCGGAACCGGCGCGCTCAAGCTCGGCGCCGACGTGATCCGCCGCCTCGCGCCCGCCAGCACCGTCATGCTCAGCCGCCCGACCTGGGGCAACCATCCCAGCATCTTCGCCGGCGCCGGTCTGCAGGTGGCGGAATACCCCTACTTCGACCCGGCCACCGGCGGCGTGGACTGGCCGGCCATGCGGGACGCCGTCGCCGGCATGGCGCCAGGCACTGTCCTCCTGCTGCACGCCTGCTGCCACAACCCGACCGGCGCCGACCTGCGCCCCGAGGACTGGCAGGAGCTTGCCGGGCTGATCCAGGACCGCCGCCTCGTGCCGTTCCTCGACATGGCCTACGCCGGATTCGCCGACGGGCTGGAGGCGGACAGTCAACCCGCACGCCTCCTGGCCGGGCTTGGCGTGCCGGTGTTCATCGCAACCTCATTCTCCAAGTCCTTCGCCCTCTACGGCGAACGGATCGGCGCTTTGTCGGTCGTTGCCGCCGACGCCGCCCAGGCACGGCTGGTCGGCGACCAACTGAAGGTCGCCATACGCACCAACTACTCTACCCCGCCCAGCCACGGCGCCCTGCTGGTGTCCGCAATCCTGGGCGACCCGGCGCTGCGAACAGCCTGGGAGGCGGAGCTGGACGGCATGCGCAACCGGATCAAAAGGATGCGGCAAGGCCTGGTCGCGCGCCTGGCTGGCAGCAACGCCCGGGACTTCGGCCGTTTCCTGCATCAGCGCGGATTGTTCTCCTACTCTGGCCTGGATGCGGCGCGCATGGACCGGCTGAAGGCCGAGTTCGGCATCTACGGCGTCAGCGACGGCCGCTTCTGCATGGCCGCGCTGACGGAGCGGACGCTGGACCGGGTAGCGGACGGCATCCGCGCCGTGGCCTGACCCGCCCACCTATGCCGGGCACGGAGGTATGCCCGGCATAGGTGGGCTGTCAAAACGGTGTATGGCGACAAGTGTGCCTCCATCGCACATACTGGCGCATGTGCGGCGCCCCGCCGTGTCCACATGCCGAACGGAGCGCCACGATGAGCCAAGCCCTGATTGCCCCGCCCTTGCAGCGCACCGTGTTCCCAGTCCTCCTCGCAGTCAGCTTCTGCCATCTGCTGAACGACCTGATCCAGTCGCTGCTGCCAGCCATCTACCCGATCCTGAAAACCCAGTATGCTCTCAGTTTCGCCCAGATCGGCTATATCACCCTGGCATTCCAGTTGACGGCATCGCTGCTGCAGCCGGTGGTGGGCCTGTACACCGACCGCCGGCCGCTGCCGTTCTCCCTGCCGGTCGGAATGGGCTGCACCCTGCTCGGCCTTTTGCTGTTGTCAACCGCCGGCAGCTTCGCCCTGCTGCTGCTGGCGGCGGGGCTGGTGGGGCTGGGATCGTCTGTCTTCCATCCAGAGTCCGCCCGCGTGGCCCGTGCAGCCTCCGGCGGGCGCTACGGCCTGGCCCAGTCGGTGTTCCAGGTCGGCGGCAATGCCGGGGCGGCGCTGGGGCCCCTGGCAGCCGCCTTCGTCGTGCTGCGCTTCGGCCAGGGCAGCATCGCCTGGTTCTCCGCAGTGGCGCTGCTGGCAATGGCTGTGCTGTGGGGCGTGAGCCGGTGGTACTCGGCACGCGGCCGGACGCTGAACACCGTCGCCGTACGGCCGAACGGGCTGTCGCGTGCCCGTGTCGCCGGGTCCATCGCCGTGCTGGTCGCCCTGCTGTTCAGCAAGTTCTTCTACGTCGCCAGCCTGAACACCTACTATACGTTCTACCTGATCGAGACCTTCGGGGTATCGGTCCAGGCGTCGCAGTTGCTGCTGTTCCTGTTCCTCGGCGCCTTTGCGGCAGGTGTCCTGGTGGGCGGCCCGATCGGAGACCGGATCGGGCGCAAGCGGGTGATCTGGTTTTCGATCCTGGGCGTGCTGCCGTTCACCCTTGCCCTGCCCTATGCCAACCTGGCCGGGACCGCCGTGCTGACCGTCATCATCGGCCTGGTGCTGGCCTCAGCGTCCTCCGCCATCATCGTCTATGCCCAGGAGTTGATCCCCGGCAACGTCGGCCTGATCAACGGCCTCTTCTTCGGCCTGGCCTTCGGCTTGGGCGGCCTCGGCGCAGCCGCGCTGGGCGAGTTGATAGACCTCACCAGCATCACGACGGTGTATCGCATCTGCGCCTACCTGCCGGCGCTCGGCCTGCTTGCGGTGCTCCTGCCTGACATGCGGCGGCGCGCTTGACCCAGTGAAGCCGGCTTGGCCCGGTAGAGGTCTAGTTCAAACAAACCTAATCACCCTGGACGGAAATCCCCGGCAGAACCCGTGCGTTGCTGCGTGACACCTGGAAGGGGTTCAATCATGAGCGACGTCACCGAATACTACCTCACCGGCCTGCGCAACCAGCACGCCGTCGAGGGCCAGGCCGTCGAGACCATCGAAGGCCAGCTCAGCCGCATGGAGCCGTATCCGCTGCTCCACGCCCGCATGAAGCAGGAACTCGAGCGTTCCAAGACCCAGGCCACCCGCCTCGAGGGCCTGCTCTCCAAGCACGGCACCTCCGCCTCCACCGCCAAGGAGACCGTGACCAACCTCGTCGGCAAGGTGTCCGGCGTCATCCACATGACGTCCGACGACGAGGCCATCAAGAACGTGCTCGCGGCCATCGGCTTCAAGGCCTACGAGATCGCCTCCTACAAGGCGCTGATGGCAACGGCCGAGTTCGCCGGCATGGCCGACGACGCCGCGGTGCTGAAGCAGTCGCAGACCGAGGAGATGGAGATGGGCGACTGGCTCGGCGAGCACCTCCCCGGCATCGTCCAGCAATACCTCGGCACGATGAAGGCAGCCTAACCGCCAACGCCTGACGGCAAGGTGCCTATCCCGCACCTTGCCGCGCCTGCCCATCTAGGAAAGCCGGGGCATTCCGTCCAATGTTGACCCGGCTGGCGCAATGGCGTGACCTCCGGCGCGCAAGTTGGCATGGATAAAGGAATGGACGGGATGAACGAGACGAACTGGCTTTGGACCGGCGCGGTCGGCATGTTGATTGGGTCGGTGGTGCTGTTCGCCGCCGGCGGGCGGCGGACCCAGGACGAGGAGGGGCACAGCCTGCTGCATGGCTTCGTGCCGCTGTTCGCCGCGATCTCCTACTTCGCAATGGCGGTCCACCAGGGCGAGGCAACGCTGTCCAGCGGCCGGGTCTTCCTGTTCGCCCGCTACCTCGACTGGTCCGTAACCACCCCGGCGCTGCTGCTGGGCTTGACCATGACCGCTCTGCACGGCGCACGGCGGCGGGTCGGCCTCGTTGCCGGGCTGCTCACATCCGACGTGGTGATGATCGTGACCGGCCTGTTCTTCGGCGCGTCGCAGGTGCCGTTCATCAAGTGGGTTTGGTATGCCGCAAGCTGCGTCGCCTTCCTCGCGGTGCTGTGGGTGCTGTTCGGCCCCTTGATGGAGGAAGCCCGGGCGCGCGACCAGGTCCGGCGCGATGTCTATGTCCGCAATGCCATCCTGTTGACGGTGCTGTGGCTGATCTATCCCGTCCTCGTGCTGGCCGGCCCCGACGGGCTTGGCCTGCTTGCGCCCACGCCTGCGACGGCGGGCCTTACCGTCCTCGATCTCGTCGCCAAGGTGGTCTATGGCGTGATCGCGATGCTGGGCAGCAAGGCAGTGACGTCGGCTGACTTGATCAGGGGCGAAGTCGCGGCAGCCGAAATCACCACCCACGCCATCCCAAGCGGCGCGTTGCGTCCGGCACGCCGGGGATAGCTTCCACTACACCGAAACCAATATGGCCGGCCTCCACACCGCAGGTGTCAGGCCGGCCTTTCCCGCTTCCAAGACGCCCTGCGACGGGCAGTTAATTGCATCATCCTGTCGCCTGATCCCGCCCGGTCCGGCGATGCCGTTGATGCCGGAGGGGAGTCCGCCAGCCTTCCCTGCAAACCGGACGGCTGCACCGGCGTAAAGGTGCGGACATCACAGGAATGCACCCATGACAACAACCAAGGTCCTGCTTGCTGCAGCCGTCACGTTTGCCGGCCTGACTGCTGCTCCGCTGGTAAAGGCCGCAACGCCCCCAGTTCTGCTGGCGCAGACCGACCCCGGACCGGTCACCCGCCGCCCGGGAGAGCGGCAGTCCGATCCCATGCTCGCCTATGACATAGACAAGGACGGCACGCTCGACCTGGCAGAGGTGAAGAGCGCAGCAGCCGCCCACTTCGACGAGCTGAATCCCGACAACGACGACAGCCTCGACGAGCGGGAAGCCGCGCCGGTCCTGAAAGGCCAGGAGTTCCGGCAGGCCGACGCGAACGGGGACGGCAAGGTTAACAAGGCGGAATACCTGGCCTATGTCGAACGGGCGTTCCTGCTCGCTAACCCGGACAAGGACGGGACGCTGGACCGGAAGGAACTCGCCAGCGAAGCCGGGCAGGCACTGCTGCGCCTGCTTCGCTAGGACCAAGCCGATGAGGTTCATCGCAGCCGCCGTCTTCGCCATGCTTGCCGCCACTGCCCAGGCGCAGGTCGGCCCGCTCGGCCCACCTGGCCTGCCCGCCAACCGTTTTCCCCCGCCGGCCCGCCAGGTCGCATCCATCATCTCGGATCGCTGGGCCAGCGAGGATCAACGCGAGCGTGCAGGGGAATCCGCACGGGTCTTGGACTTCCTGCATATTCAGCCCGGCATGGCGGTGGCCGACATCGGCGCCGGCAGCGGATACTACGTGGAACGCCTGTCCCGCCGGGTCGGCCCAACCGGACGGGTGCTGGCAGAGGATGTCGTGCCGGAATACCTGGCCGGGCTGCAGCGGCGCGTCACGCAGTCCCGCCTGCAGAACGTGTCAATCGGCCTGGGCGACGCGCACGACCCCCGCCTGCCGCCAGCCTCGGTGGACCTGGCCCTGCTGGTCCACATGTATCATGAGATACAGCAGCCGTTCGGCCTGATGGTGAACCTGCTGCCGGCGCTGCGCCCCGGCGCCCGCGTGGCGATCATTGATACTACCCGCGCCACCCAGGAACATGGCACGCCGCCAGCCCTGCTGGACTGTGAGTTGAATGCAGTCGGTTATCGCCGCGTCGCAACGCTGCCGATGGAGGGCGGATCAGAATACCTTGCGGTGTTCGAACCGCCAGCCAAGGCGCCAGCGCCGGAGACAATACGGC
This sequence comes from Acetobacteraceae bacterium, assembly GCA_036398775.1. GTDB lineage: Bacteria > Pseudomonadota > Alphaproteobacteria > Acetobacterales > Acetobacteraceae > DASWOJ01. The sequence continues at coordinate 14,022 of DASWOJ010000425.1, read as the reverse complement.
CATGTAGTCTGAAGTGACCGCTACAGCCGGCCACGCGGATGGAACCAATGAAGCCCTGACGCCTTCTGACCCGGCACGCCGCCATCCCGCGGCGTGCCCCTACAGGAGCGGGACATGCCGCAGTTCGACGCAACCATCAAGCACATCACCGACGGCGTAAAAGGCTTCACCGTCGCCGCCGCGACCAAGAACATCGAAGGCTGGGAAGCAACACTTGAGAAGGTGGACAGCCCCGCCGCCAAGACCATCGTCAAGGACCTGGAGTCCCTGAAAAAGCACCTGCACGCCGACAAGCTGAACGGCGAAGCCATCCGCAAGCTCGTCGCCAAGCTGGGCAAGGAAACCGTCGCCATCGCCAAGAAGACCGAAGGCAAGGGCGCCGAAAAGATCCAGGCGCTAGGCGAGGCCCTAACCCACGCCGCCGAGCAGCACGAAGAAGCCGAAGCCAAGTAGCCTCCGCTGCTCCCTTTCCCTACGGGAGAGGGCCGGGGTGAGGGAGGCCGCATGTGCCGCCTTCACCCCGAACAGCATCGGCCACCTGGACCGAAGGGGATCCCAGCGTCGCCGCCAAGACCCCCTCAACTCGGCCCTCCTCAAACGTAAGAGAAGCCCTTAGTAATCCATGTCGCCCATGCCGCCGCCGCCAGCCGGCATCGAAGGCACCCGCTTCTCCGGCCGTTCGGCAACCATCGCCTCGGTCGTAATCAGCAGCCCCGCCACCGACGCCGCGTTCTGCAGTGCAACCCGCACCACCTTGGTCGGATCAATGATCCCCGCCGCCACCAGGTCGCAGTAAGTGCCGGACTGAGCATCGAACCCGAACCCATACTCGGAGTTCTCCAGCACCTTGCCGCCAATCACCGCACCATCCTCGCCGGCATTGGCCGCAATCTGCCGCAGCGGCGCCTGCACCGCCTTGCGGACGATCTCGATGCCGAACTTCTGGTCCTCGTTGTCGGCATTGAGCTGCGCCAGGATCAGCGACGCACGGGCCAAGGCAACGCCGCCACCCGGGACAATCCCCTCCTCGACGGCCGCACGCGTCGCATGCAGCGCATCGTCAACCCGGTCCTTGCGCTCCTTCACCTCGACCTCGGTGCTGCCGCCGACCCGGATGACGGCAACGCCGCCCGCCAGCTTCGCCAGCCGCTCCTGCAGCTTCTCCTTGTCGTAGTCGCTCGTCGTCTCCTCGATCTGCGCCCGGATCTGCTCGACGCGGCCCTTGATGTTCTCGGTCCCGCCAATGCCCTCGATGACCGTGGTGTTCTCCTTCTCGATCAGCACCCGCTTGGCCTGGCCCAGCATCTCCAGCGTGACCGACTCCAGCTTAATCCCCAGGTCCTCGCTGATGACCTGCCCGCCCGTCAGCACGGCAATGTCTTCCAGCATCGCCTTGCGGCGGTCCCCGAAGCCCGGCGCCTTGACGGCCGCGACCTTCAACCCGCCACGCAGCTTGTTGACGACCAGGGTGGCCAGCGCCTCGCCCTCGATGTCCTCGGCGATGATCAGCAGCGGACGCGCCGACTGCACAACCGCTTCCAGCAGCGGCAGCAGGACCTGCAGGCCCGACAGCTTCTTCTCGTGGATCAGGATATACGGGTTCTCAAGGTCAACCGTCATCTTCTCCGCGTTGGTGATGAAATACGGGCTGAGATAGCCGCGGTCGAACTGCATCCCCTCCACGACCTCAAGCTCGGTCTCCATGCCCTTGGCTTCCTCGACGGTGATCACACCCTCGTTGCCGACCTTCTGCATGGCCTCGGCGATCATCCGGCCGATCTCGGCCTCGCCGTTGGCGGAGATCGTCCCGACCTGCGCCGTCTCGGCCTCGGTGGTGATCTTCTTGGTGCGCAGCGCCAGCTCGGCCACCAGGGCCGCAACCGCCTTATCCACGCCGCGCTTCAGGTCCATCGGCGCCATCCCGGCGGCAACGGCCTTGCCGCCCTCACGCGTGATTGCCTGAGCCAACACGATGGCTGACGTCGTGCCGTCGCCGGTAACGTCGTTGGTCTTGTTAGCGACTTCGCGCACCATCTGGGCGCCCATGTTCTCGAACTTCTCCGAAAGCTCGATCTCCTTGGCGACGGTAACGCCGTCCTTGGTGATCCGCGGAGCGCCGTAGCTCTTGTCAATCACGACGTTGCGGCCCTTCGGCCCCAGCGTCACCTTCACCGCGTCGGCAAGGATGTCCACGCCGCGCAACATGCGGCTCCGTGCGTCGTCGCCGAAGCGTACGTCTTTGGCTGCCATGTCCTAATTCCTTCTTATGCGTCTTTGGCTTATGCGTCTTCGGCTTACGCGGCCTTGGCGACGGGCGCGGCGCCCTCGATGACGCCCATCAGGTCGCTTTCCTTCATGATGAGCAGCTCCTCGCCGTCCAACTTGACCTCGGTGCCGCTCCACTTGCCGAACAGCACGCGGTCGCCGGCCTTCACGTCCAGCGCAACGATCGCGCCCTGCTCGTTGCGGGCGCCCGGCCCGGCGGCGATCACCTCGCCCTCCATCGGCTTCTCCTTGACCGTGTCGGGGATAATGATCCCACCAGCGGACTTCTCAGCCGGAGTGATGCGGCGCACCACGACCCGGTCATGCAAGGGACGGAATTTCATAGAAGTAGCTCCAACCGGGGCGGAAACAAACTGGCTGCTGCAGCCAGCCGCCGGCCCCTGGGCCGCGTCTTAGCACTCTTCCCTCCAGACTGCTAACAATGTTCGCAGCCGTACCGCATTATGTTAGGGAACATTGCGAAGCGTTGTGCCGCATCGGTCGGCATACGAGCCTGGGCAACGCGGCGGGCCTGCCGCCCATGAGCTCCGCCCAACGCTCCCGCCAGGCGGGCAGGGAAGGCCCGTCGAATATCCAGCGCAAGAGCATTATCAGCCGGACACGCAGCGCCCTAAGGCTTCAAAGGCTCGCCCGTCCAGGCGAGTAAGCAATTTCAGACCGGCTATCACGAGTTGCAGGTGAAGTGCCGGAAGCTGTGAGCACCCTCGTTGTCGGCGCAGCCAGCCGGTTTCCCGCCCTGGTTAGGGCGGCGCGTGCCAGACAGGACGTTCAGCCACAGGAGCGTGTCCGGCCGCCGCAACGGGCCGGCACGGTATGATCTGACGGAGCCGGCGAGATTAGCCTCGGCAACCCGCGGAACGGGTAAATCCGCGCAGCCGCACTCGAGAAGGTAGGGTGCGCTCCACATCTGGCCCGCCTATGCGGAAGACATGGCCAGCACAAGCGGCACCAATGACCGGCCCATGCAGCCTGCCGCTCATCCGGCCTGGCTTACCCGCCAAATGCCGTAATCACATGGGTCTGCAACCTTCGCTGCCTACGAAAGCTGAGAGAAGCCATCCCCGGTCGCACGCCGGGGCCAGCCGCAGCCGCCCTACTCGCCCCGCCATACCGGGGTGCGTTTGGTCAGGAAGGCATCCATGCCCTCCCGGAAGTCGGCGCTCATGTAGCACATCAGGATCAGGTCCTTGTCCTCGACCCCGCCAGCACTGTCGCGCAGCCGCCGCAACGCTTCCTTGGTGGCATGCAGCGTCAGCGGCGCATGTGACGCCACCAGCCTCGCAAGCGCCGTGGCACGCTCCGCCAACGCCTCGGAGTCGGGCAGCACCTCGCTGACCAACCCAATCGCATGGGCCTCCGGCGCCTCGATCAGCCGTGCGGTGAACACCAAATCCTTGACCCGCGCCGGCCCAATCAACGCCGATAACCGAGCATAATTGTTCATGCTCAGGCAGTTGCCAAGCGTCCTTGCTACCGGGAACCCAAACCGCGCATTCGCCGCCGCAATCCGAAGGTCGCAGGCCGCCGCTATCCCTGCTCCCCCGCCGGTCGCCGCCCCGGCAATCGCCGCAATGGTCGGCACCCGGCACCGCTCCACAGCCCCCAGCACCCGGTCAATCCGCGCCTCATACTCCAGCGCGTCCTCCGGCGTGCTGAATGCCCGGAACTGCGAAATATCGGTCCCCGCCGCAAACGCCCGCTCGCCGGCCCCAGTCAGCAGCATCGCCTTGATGGACCGGTCGGCGTCCACCTCCGCGCACACCGCCGCCAGCCGCTCATACATCGCAAACGTCAGGGCATTGCGCGCCTGCGGCCGGTTGAAGGTGACCCGCGCAATGCCGTCCCGCACCTCATACAGCAGCTCGTCATCCGCCATCACGCCGCGCCCTCCGCCCGCATCGCCGCGATCTCGCCGGCCGAGTATCCCAATTCCCGCAACACGTCCTCCGTATGCTGGCCCAACGCCGCCGTCGCGGTCCGCAGCTCGGCCGGCGTGCGGCTCAGCTTGATCGCCTGGCCCACCAGCGCAACCTCCCCCAGCTCCGGATGCGGCACCTTGGGCGCCATGCCGAGGTGCCGCACCTGCGGGTCAGCGAACACCTGGTCCATCGAGTAAACCGGCCCGCAAGGCACCCCCGCCGCCTCCAGCGCCTCCACCCAGCCGGCGCTGCTCCGCGTCCGCGTCACGTCCTCGATCAGCCGGTTCAGCTCGTCGCGGTTCCTCTGCCGGGCGCCCCCGGTATCGAACCGCAGGTCGTCCACCAGCGCTTCCAAGCCCAGCGCAGCCGCCAGCCGCGCCCAGATCGCATTGCCTGACGTGGCGATGTTCACATATCCATCGGTGGTGGCGAACACCCCCGTAGGAATGCTGGTCGGGTGGTTGTTGCCGGCCTGGCCCGGCACCTCGCCCTCCATCAAATATCGCGCCGCCTGGAAATCCATCATCGCGATCTGCGCCGCCAACAGGCTGACCTGCACCCACTGCCCCAATCCCGACGCCTCGCGCTCCAGCAGCGCCGCCATGATCCCCTGTGCCGCGAACAGCCCGGCGGTCAGGTCCGCCACGGGGATGCCCACCCGCATCGGCCCGCCGCCCGGCGCCCCGGTGACCGACATCAGCCCGCCCATCCCCTGGGCGATCTGGTCGAAACCCGGACGCATCCGATACGGCCCATCCTCGCCGAAGCCAGAGATGCTGGCATACACCAGCCGCGGGTTCACCGCCCGCATGGCGTCGTAGCCGATGCCAAGCCGGTCCTTCACGTCGGGCCGGAAGTTCTCCACCAGCACGTCCGACCCGGCAGCGAGGCGGAACAGCGCCTCCTTCCCCAAGGAATGCTTCAAATCCAACGTGATGAAGCGCTTGTTCCGATGCAGGTTCTGAAAATCCGATCCCAGCCGCGGCCCGCCTAGCCCGCCATCCCCGGCGCCTGGCGTTTCCACCTTCACGACATCCGCCCCAAAGTCAGCGAATTGCCGCACGCAGGTCGGACCGGCGCGGACCCGGGTCAGGTCCAGCACCTTGAATCGCGAAAGCGCACCTTGTCTCATCCCAGCGTCCTCAGCAATCGAATCAGGCTACGCCGCTTGCTCGGCAAGCCGGCCCGCCACCTCGTCGCCGGAAATCGGCCGCCCCGTCAAGAACCCCTGCACCACCCGGCATCCCAGCCCGCGCAGCACATCAAGCTGCTCGGATGTCTCCACACCCTCGGCAACCACAGAAAGGTTCAGCCGGATGCTGAGGGCGAGGATCGCCTGCACGATGGCCAGGGTCTCCTTGTCAGTGGTGATGTCGGCGACGAACGACTTGTCCACCTTGATGCGGTTGAAGGGGAAGCGACGGAGATAGCTCAGGCTGGCATAGGCGGTGCCGAAGTCGTCCAGCGTCATGCCGATGCCCTGTGCACGCAATGCGCCCATCGTGTCCAGCACCAGCCCGGTCTCGTCGAGCAGCATGCCCTCCGTCACCTCCAGGTCCAGCCGGTGCGGCGCCATGCCGCTATGGGCCAGGATGTCGGCCACCTGCCGGGGCAGGTCCGGCTGGCGGAACTGCATGGGCGACAGGTTGACGCCCAGCCGCACCGACGGGTCCCAGCCCGCAGCCTCGGCGCAGGCGGCCTCCAGCGCCCACTGGCCCAACGGCACGATCAGCCCGGACGACTCGGCAAGCTGGATGAAGAACTCCGGCTCGATCGGCCCCCGGGTCGGGTGGGTCCAGCGCAGCAGCGCCTCGAACCCGACGATGCGCAGCGTCGCCGCATCGCAAAGCGGCTGATAGGCCAGGGTGAACTGCCGCCGGGCCAGCGCATCGGCCATCTCGCCCTCGATCAGCACCCGCTCGCGCAGGCCGGTGTCCATGCCAGGCTCGAACAGCGCATAGCGGTTCCGGCCGGTTTCCTTGGCCCGGTAAAGCGCGGTATCCGCATTCCGCAACAGCAGGTCCGGGGTGTCGCCATCCCCGGGATGCAGGGCGACGCCGATGCAGCAGCCGATCTTGATCCGCTGCCCGTCAATCTCGAACGGCGCCGCCAACGTCTCGACGACCCGGCCTGCAAGGCTGGCGGCAGCCGCAGGATGCCCCGTATGCGGCTGGATGATGGCAAACTCGTCCGATCCCATGCGGGCGATGGTATCCCCTTCCCGAAGGCTCGATGACAGGCGGCGTGCCACTGCGGCCAGCAGCCGGTCGCCGACGGCATGCCCGCTTGCGTCGTTCACCTGCTTGAAATTGTTGAGGTCGAAATGAAGCAGGGCCAGGCCGGGTCCGCCACCCGCAGTGACCGCGAACGCCTTCTTCATCCGGTCCTGCAGCAGCAGCCTGTTGGCCAGCCCCGTCAGGTCGTCATGATGCGCCAGGAAGCGCATCCTGTCCTCCGTCACCTTGCGGAACAGGGCCGGGCGTATGGCATTCGCCAGCGCGCCGATGTCGGTGATGACGTCCGGCAGGTCCCGCCGATCGGTCTTGAATGCCAGGGACACCCCGAACCGCTCCTCCTGCACCCAGATCGGGTAACTGATCTGGCACCGCAGGCCCGCCTGCACCGCAGCCTGCATCAGGACGTAGCGTTCGGGGTTCACAACCTCGGCATAGCTGAAGCCGCGCGGCTGGTTGCGGCGTATGGCGTCGGCGGTCATCGAATTGCCCCACCGCACCGGTGCCGCAGGCGGACGCCGGTAATACGAATCCGCATCGAGGTCATCCGCATTGAACCGGCTGACCTCCTGCATCTGGTCGCCCGGCGATGTCAGGCGCCAGATGCGCCCGATGACCGCGCCGTGGTGGCTGCACAACTCGCTCAGCACGTCGGTCAGGGCATCGGTGACCGATGCGGCTTCGGCAACCAGATGCAGCATCCGTTCCGTCCGCGTCGCGCGCTGCGACGCCGCCTGCTGTTCCGCATCCCGGCGCTGCTGCACGAGGTGGTCGGCAATCAGCCCAGCAAGCAGCCCAAGCGACCGCCGGTCATCAGGAGGCAGGTCGCCCTGCGCAGACCGGTACAGGACGCACAGCCGTCCCATCACCTCGCCCGTCGCCGACACCAGCCCTGCCGCTGCGAACAGCCGCGGCGGCAGCCCCGTCCCGTGCGGGGCCGCGACCTCGCAGGCCACCGTCGTCTCCGGCCCCGTACGCAGGCGGCGGCACAACTCGATCAATGGCAGGACCCCCTCCGCGTCCAGCCCGGAAGAACCGGCCGGCGCAAGGCCGCCGTCCTGCTCCACCACGATCATCGCAGCCTCGGCGCCATGCGTCGTGACCGCAAGCCAGGCGAATGCGTCCAACTGCCGCCGCTCCAAGGAAGGCAGGCTGTAGGGAGCATCGGGATGGTGGATGGTGATGTCCTGCTGCTGCAACCCGCTGTACCCTCCAGGTGAACGTCAAGCCGGCCCGGGCGGCCTGCGGCGGGCAATTAGCACGCCACCCCGGCGGGACCATCACGTCCGTGCCCGGTGCGCCGCAATCCAACCGAGTATGTAACAACTGTCAGGGTCATTGGAAGCGTTTCGGTTCGGCAACTGCCGCCGCGTTGACGCACGCTCGACTGCCAGCCGCTTCGGTTTGTCTTCCCCTCCGCTGCATGCCCTTCAATCGCGCCATTTGCCCCGGGGCCTAAAACCTAGGAAATGATACTTGTTGCAAAAATATGCACATCGGCCTGAATGCACCATACAATCGGCAGGGCAGAACGCAACCGTGCCCTGCCGGTCCGGCTTCCCCGGACGGAGCGTCATATGGAGAGATCAAGTCGGCGAAGGACAGCCAAGCCTGACGGCGGCAATGAGGTGCAGGCCGGGCTGACAGACCTGCCCACGCCGCCTCACGGCTGCGCGGCGCCAGGCTCGGCCCCGGATCGGAACCCACGCGGCGCCCGCGTCCGTCCGCCGCCCCGGCGTGGCGGAAACGAAGCTGGATCGAGCACCGTCCTGGCGCCGCTATGGCGGCGCGACGGCGTCACGGCCTTGCATCCACTGGACCTCACGCAACGGGAACGGGAAATCCGTGACCTGATCCGCCCCGACTTCGACGCGTCATACTATCTGCTGACCAACCAGGACGTGTGCGACGCCGCCATAGACCCGCTCCACCACTACGTCCGGAGCGGCAGGTTCGAAGGCCGCCGGCCAGCCCACTGGTTCGATCCCGCCCACTACCGCGCCTCCTACCAGGAGGCGGACGACTCCGGCAGCGACCCGTTCTCCTACTTCCTCCGGTTTGGACGCGCCCAGGGCCACACGACCACCCGGCGCAACGCCGCCGCCCGGAGCGCGGTCGCCGCCGCCCGCGTTCCCGGCGCCCACGGCCCCCCAACCGGGCCCGGCAGCGTCGTGCACCTGCATCCCAGCATCCTCCTGCACGAGCTGCGCGCACAGTTGTCCAGCGCCCGAGGGCTGACCGTCGCCGTCAGCCATGACCGCTACCTGCAAAGCGTCGGCGGCATCCAAGTCCTGGTCGCGGACGAGCAGGCGGCGTTCAACGCGCGCGGCGAAGCCTACCTGCATCTCGCCCCTGCGGTCCCGATGATGACGCTTGCCCCAGACGGCCCCGGCCCGCACTACCTGCACGCCACCATGAATGGCGCATACCTGGGCGCCGCGACCGGGACGGAACTGCTGGCGGCGCTGCAGGCCCTCGCCCCAGACCTGCCGGACGTGCGCCGCTTCGTCGTGCACTGCCTGTTCGGCCACAGCGTCGCGGTGCTGGTTGCCCTGTATGCCTGCCTTCAGGCCCCCCGAGACCAGGCGCCGCCCGCGGTGTTCTGGGTCCACGACTATGGAACCATCTGTGTCGGCCACAACCTGCTGCGCAACGATGCCTCGTTCTGTGACGCGCCGCCGCCTGGCAGCGCCGCCTGCGGCATCTGCGTTTACGGCGGCCAACGGCCAGCGCACCTGGCCTCGGTGCACGCGCTGTTCCGCTCCATCCCGTTCCACGTGGCCGCGCCATCCGCCGCCGCCCTGGCGCTCTGGCAGCGCAGGGCAGGGCTGCCGCACCGCTCGGCCGTCGTCGCGCCGGTGCTGCGGACCGACATTACGGCAACCCGGCGCCGGCTCGCCGGCGGACCTGGGCACGGAAGCCCGGCAGACCGCATCTGCGTCGCCTTCGCCGGCCACCCCGTACCCCACAAGGGATGGCACGCCTTCGTGCAGATCGCTGCGGAGCTGCGGCGGAGCGGGGCCTACCGGCTGCTGCACCTCTCCTCCTGCGGCGACCCGGGCCTGCCAGGGGTCGGGCACGTGCCGGTCCGGGTCACCCCCGCCGACCCGGACTCCATGACGGCCGCGATGATGGCCGCCGGGGTGGACCTGGTCCTGGTGCTGTCGCCCTGGCCGGAAACCTTCTGCATCGTCGCCAGCGAGGCGCTCGCCGCCGGCGCCGACATCCTGACCCTCGAATGCAGCGGCAACGTCGCCAACCTCGTGCGGCAAACCGGACGCAGCAAGGTGTTCGCGGGAGTTGATGACGTCGCGGCCTACCTGGCCAGCACCGAGGCCATCCTAGATGTCCGCCGCCGCGATGCCGCCGGCGCCGATGTCGGACAGGTCCGCCTCCTCGGCGCCACCGCCGCGCTCGCGCTTCCCGGGGACGATGACCCCGACGCAGCCGGCGCCGCCTGGACAGCTCCCGCCGGCGCCGCCTGATGCGCGTCTGCTGCTGCACCAGCTTCACCTTCGCCTATGCCGCCCAAGCCATGATCCTGGTGGACACGCTGCGGCGGCACCATCCCGATTGGGCGCTGGCCGCCGCCGTGGTGGACCGCCATCCCGGCGGGCTGCCCCTGGCCCGGCTGCTGCCGGAGTTCGACCAGGTCGTCGGCGTCGAGGAGCTGGGCATCCCCAACCTGCCCGGCTGGCTGTTCAGGCACGACGTGGTCGAGGCATGCACGGCAGTGAAGGGCGCGATGCTGGCGCGCCTGCTGTCCCAGGGATATGACGCCGTCATCTACCTCGACCCCGATATCGCCGTCTTCAGCCCCCTGCAGGAGGCGCTGCAGGCCCTGGACTCATCGTCCATCGTGCTCACGCCGCACCAGACCGCGCCCAACCTGGCGGACAAGGCAATCGAGGACAACGAGATGACCTCGCTGCTCTACGGCGCCTACAACCTCGGCTTCATCGCCGTGCGCAGCGACGGGCCTGGCCGGGCCTTCGCCGCGTGGTGGGCCGCACGGCTGCACCGGGCCTGCTATGACGCGCCGGAACGCGGCATCTTCACCGACCAGCGCTACGTGGATCTCGTGCCGGGCCTGTTCGATGGCGTGTCCATCCTGCGCCACCCCGGCTGCAACGTCGCAAGCTGGAACCTGAGCACCCGGCAAATCACCATCCCCGGCGACGGCGCCATCCGCGCGAACGGCCTCCCGTTGCGGTTCTTCCACTTCACCAAGGTCGGAGGCATCGGCGCCGTCATGCTCGACCGCTACGCCGGCGACAACTCCGAGGTGTTCGAGCTGGTGGAATGGTACAAGCGTGAGCTGAAGCGCCACGCCAGCCACCCCGCCGCGGCGCTCCCCTGGCACTTCGGACGCTTCAGCAACGGCGCTGCCATCCCCACGCCAGCCCGCCGGCTGTATCGCGTGCGCCATGACCTGATGGCCCACTTCGACGACCCGTTCGACGCCGCCCGGCCCGATTCCTACTGCAACTGGCTGCTGACGGAACATCCGGAGATGCTGGGCCGTCCCGCCACGGTCACGTAACCGGACTCGCCAGCAGCCGTGAGAAGCTGACCACGCACGCCGTGCCCGCGAATCCCGCGCCAAGCCCCAGCGCCAGCGCCGGGCCATGCTGCCCCGACAGGCCGAAGCACAGCGCGACCAGCGCCGCCCCAAGCGACTGCCCCAGCAGCCGCGACGTGGCCACCGTGCCGCTGGCGCCGCCGCTGCGCTCCGGAGGGGCGCTGGACATGATGGCGCGCAGGTTCGGCGACTGGAAGAAGCCGAAGCCCGTGCCGCAGACCGCCAGGCGCCAGCAAATCCCCGCCGTGCTGGCATCCGCCGGCAGCGCCGCCATCATCGCCAGCCCGGCGCACAGCACCGCCAGCCCGGCGCCGCCCAGCAACGCCGGCGGAAACCGGTCCGACAGCGGCCCGGCAATCGGCGCCATCAGCGCCGTCATCACCGGCCAGGGCGTCAGCAGCAGCCCCGTCTCCACCGCCGAATGCCCCATGACCGTCTGGAACAGGAACGGCAGCGACACATAAGCCAACCCCTGCGCCGCAAACGAGCACATCGAGGTCAGCGACGACAACGCGAACATCGGCCGCCGATACAAATCCAGCGGCAGCATCGGCGCCGACAGCCTGCGCTGCCGCCGCACCAGCGCCGCCCCGGCCGCCACCGCGCCCGCCAGCACCAGCAGCACGACGAACCGCGACGCGCTGTGCGCGATCTCCCCGATGCCGAACACCAGCAGCCCGAACGCCGCGGCATTGAGCACCCCGCTCGCCCAATCGAACCGCCGCGCCGCCCGCGGCGTCTCCGGCAGCACCCGCAGCGCGAGGACCACCGCCACCACGCCGAACGGCACGTTGACCGCAAACAACAGCGGCCACGCCGCAACCGACAGGATGCCGGCGGCCACCGTCGGCCCCAGCGCCGTCAGCACCGCGACCGTCATCGCATTGATCCCCAGCCCACGGCCCAGCATCCGCTTAGGGAAGATGAACCGCACCAGCGCCGTGTTCACGCTCATCATCCCGCTGGCCCCCAGGCCCTGCAGCACCCGCGCCGCCGTCAGCGTCGGCAGCGACCAGCTCAGCGCGCAGACCAGCGACGCCGCCGTGAACACCGCCAGCCCCACCGCATAAACCCGCCGGTAGCCGAGTATCTCCCCCAGGGCACCAAACGGCAGCAGCGTCGCCACCAGCGCGAGCTGATAGGCGTTCACCACCCAGATGGACCCGGCAGGAGTGGCATGGACATCGGCCGCAATGCTGGGGAGCGCGGTATTGGCGATGCTGGTGTCCAGCGAAGCCATGCCCACGCCGATCATCGTCGTAAGCACGGCCCAGATGCGGCTTCCCGCCGGCAAGCCGTCATGGGGGATGGATGCGCTCATGGAAACCACCATCCGCGCCCTGCCCCAAGGTGGCAACCGCCGGCCGCCGTCCCGGACCCTATGCCAACGCCCGCAACCGGCATGGGGTGTCTCCGGCGCTGCACGTGGTATCTCCACACCGGCAACTGCCGGAACCGTGAGGGAGCAAGGGCGTGAGAAGACGGACCTGGTGGGCAATCGCCATCGCGGCAGCCGTCGTGCTGCCAATCGCCGTCATCGCCGCCGCCGCCGCCCTCCTCGACCCGAACGGCTTCAAGCAAACCCTCGCCGCCGCCGTCCAGGACAAGACCGGCCGCACCCTGAGCCTGAACGGCCCCATCCGCCTCAGCCGGTCGCTTTGGCCGACCATCGAGGTCAACGACGTCACCCTGGCCAACCTGCCCGGCGGCACCCGCCCCGACATGGCGCGCGCCGAGCGGATCGAGGCCCAGCTTTCCCTGCCGGCGCTCTTCCGCCGGCGGATCGAGATTGCCAAGCTGACCCTGATCGGCCCCAACATCCTGTTCGAGCAGGTCGGCAGCCAACCGAACTGGGTGTTCGACCCACCCAGCCGCCCAAGCAGCCCGCCGTCAACAGCGCCCGGAACCCCCTTCGAGCTCCGCATCCGTGCCGCCCACGTACAGGATGGCATGGTCACCTGGCGCCTGCCCGCGCGCACCAAGGTCCTGGGCATCCGCTCGCTCGACCTGAGGCACCCGGCCGACGAGGGTCCGCTCGATGTCGAGGCCGTGATGGTCTATGGCGACAACCAGCCCTTCAGCCTGCACGCCTCGGCCACCCCAACCGCCGGCATCGCCGGACCCTGGAGCACCCGGCTCGATCTCGCCGCCTTCGACACCGCCGCCGCCGCAACCGGCACGATGGACGTCGCCGGCCACTACGACCTGCAGGTCGAGGCGCAATCAGGCGCGCTGGACCACCTGAACGCCCTGCTGCCGGAGATGCAGTTGCCGCCGCTGCACCAGGCCACCCTGTCGGCGCGCATCCTCAACGGTCCGCAGCCCGGCGACCTCCCGGTGATCGGCCCAGCCCGCCTGCGCTTCGCCGGCGCCGATCTCAGCCGCCGCCTGCCGGGGCTGAAGCTGGCCGGCACCTCGGTGTCCCTCGACCAGGCCGGCGGCCCCGCGGTGGTATCCAGTTCAGGCTTATATGCCGGCCAGCCCTTCACGGCCACTGGCGCCGTCGGTGTGCCCATCCATCCCGACGCACGCGGCACGCTGCCCGTGGACATCAAGATCCAGGTCGCGCCGCCCGGCGGCAAGCCAGCGCCCAGCCCGGGGTCCGCCAGCCTGGCTATCAAGGGCACCCTGGGGATCAACAAGCTCGGCTTCGACGGCCTGGACGCCGCGGCCACGCTGCGGACCCCCGCCTTGGCAGCCCTGCGCCCCGTGCTGACCCCGGCCCTGCCCGCCCTGACGGCGGTCGCCCTGGACGGGCATGTCACGGTCCCGGCCAACGCCGCCTCGATCCGGCTCAAGGACGCCTCGCTGCGGTCGGACCAGGGCGACATCGCAGGCGAAGCCACCCTGGGCCTGGCCGCCGCCCACTCCCTGCAAGCCCGGCTGCAGTCCGGCACGCTCGACCTGGACGCGGCCCTGCAAGCGTTCGGGATTACGCCCACCCTGCCCTCGGCGCCAGCCGGCAAGACCGGCCCCATGATCCCCGACGCCCCGCTGCCCC
>DASWOJ010000424.1:0-3282 GCA_036398775.1 Acetobacteraceae bacterium | reverse complement strand
TCAAGGTCGAACTGGAGATGCGCCGTGGCTACCGCCGGGTGCGCGCGGACCTTGCCCGCTTCCGTGCCGACCTGGACGCGGCGGCGCCATCAGCCGAACTCGACCGCGATGGGCTTGTCGAGGCGTTGCGCGCCTACTTCGCCGCCCGCGGCTTCGACGCCAATTGGGAGGCGATTGACGAGATGCCGGACGAGGCGCTGGTGTCCACCCTGTCAATGGTCTGCCCGTTCGACCCGGCGGAAAAGCAAGCGCTGCTGGAAGCGCCGAACACAGCGGATCGTGCCTCGACCCTGCTGACACTCCTGCGTATGGGGGCTCACACGGTAGAACCGGGGCGCCGCGGTCGGCAGGCAAGCTGATGGCCGGGGACGACGCCGGCCCACCGAACCTGGACCCGCGCCTTCTTGCCATCCTGGTCTGCCCGCTGACCAAGGGGCCGCTGACATACGACCGCGCTGCCGGAGAGTTGGTCAGCGTCAAGGCCGGTCTGGCCTATCCCGTCCGTGACGGCGTGCCGATCATGCTGCCGGACGAGGCGCGGCACCTGGATGAGTGACACGCCCAGTCACGCCAGCCCGCCCGCTCCGGGCGTTGCCGAGTTGCGGGTTCGGCGAGCAACGGCTGAGTTGGAGGTGTCCTTCACCGACGACGCTACGGCCGTCCTGCCTGCCGAGTATCTCCGCGTCGAAAGCCCCAGTGCCGAGGTGCAGGGCCACGGCCCGAACGACCGCAAGCTGGTGTCCGGCAAGCGCGCGGTAGGCATAGCGGCAGTGGAGCCGGTGGGCCGCTATGCCGTCCGCATCCGTTTCACCGACGGCCACGATACCGGCATCTTCAGTTGGGCGCTGCTTCATCAATTAGCCCGGGAGCAGGCGGAACGCTGGCAGGCTTACCTGGATATGCTGAGCAAGGCGGGGCGCACGCGGGACCGCTGATCGGGGGGCCGCAAGGGGCGACGATCCCTCACATCGTCGCGCTCAAAGCGAAGCTGACCAAGCGTTGCCAGCTTACCACACAAGATGTTGTGGTATTGACCGCATTTCATGCCATAAGTAGCTGCATCGCCTGGATTGCTGGCGGTATGGGCTAAGCCGTGCAACAGAAAAAACGGCTATTTCGCGTTCGGGTCCCGGGCTGGCCGGCCCTCGTGGTGTAAGATCAGCCCCTACCCGAGCGCCCCCGATTCGGACGCGCAAGGCACACGACAAGAGCAAGAGGCACCTCGATGGACACGATGGCGGAACACCTGCGCCTTCCGGCGCATGAGCGGCTTGCGGCGATCTCGCGCCAGATCTGGTCGGACAAATACCGCTTCAAGGACGGCGACGGCACCCCGGTGGACCAGACGGTCGAGGATACCTGGCGCCGCATCGCCCACGCCCTCGCCGCCGTTGAGAAGCAGCCCGAACTATGGGAAGGCCGGTTCTACCAGGCGCTGGAAGACTTCAAGTTCCTGCCCGCCGGCCGCATCGTCGCCGGCGCGGGCACCGGGCGGCGGGTGACGCTGTTTAACTGCTTCGTCATGGGCGACATCGAGGACGACCTCGGCAGCATCTTCGCCCACCTGCGCGAGGCTGCGCTGACGATGCAGCAGGGCGGCGGCATCGGCTACGACTTCTCGACCCTGCGGCCCAAGGGCGCCGTCGTGCGCGGCGTCAGCGCCGACGCGTCCGGCCCGCTGTCGTTCATGGACGTGTGGGACAGCATGTGCCGCACCATCATGTCCGCCGGTTCCCGCCGCGGCGCGATGATGGCGACCATGCGCTGCGACCACCCGGACATCGAGGCGTTCATCGCCGCCAAGCGCGAGCCGGGGCGGCTGCGGAACTTCAACCTGTCGGTGTTGGTGACGGACGCCTTCATGGCGGCGGTGGACGCGGGCGCCGACTGGCCGCTGGTATTCGCCGGGCAGACCTACCGCACCGTTAAGGCGCAGGCGCTATGGGACAGCATCATGCGCGCCACCTACGACTATGCCGAGCCCGGCGTGCTGTTCATCGACCGGATCAACGCCCGCAACAACCTGTATTACTGCGAGGCCATCCACTCGACCAATCCCTGCGCCGAGCAGCCGCTGCCGCCGTACGGCGCTTGCCTGCTGGGGTCGGTGAACCTGGCCCGGCTGGTGCGCGACGCCTTCACGCCGGCGGCGCACCTGGACGAGGCCGAACTGGCCGAACTGGTCGGGGTCGCCGTCCGCATGATGGACAACACCATTGACGCCTCGGGCTTCCCGCTGGAGGAGCAGCGGCAGGAGGCTTACGCCAAGCGCCGCATCGGCCTGGGGCTGACCGGGCTTGCGGACGCGCTGATGATGGTGGGTCTGCGCTACGGCTCGGACGAGGCGGCGGAGATGGCCGGGCGCTGGGCCGGGCTGGTCAGCCGGGCGGCTTACCTGACATCGGCGGACCTGGCGGCGGAAAAGGGCGCCTTCCCGCTGTTCGACCGCGACGCCTACCTGGCCGGGGAGAGCGTCCAGGAACTGGACGCGGACGTGCAGGCCTCCATCGCGCGCCAGGGCATACGCAACGCGCTGCTGACCTCCATCGCGCCGACCGGGACGATCTCGCTGCTGGCGGACAACGTGTCTTCGGGGATCGAGCCGGTGTTCGCCCACTCCTACACCCGCAAGGTCACGGAGCGGGACGGCAGCAAGCGGGAGGAGCTGGTCGAGGACTACGCCGTCCGCCTGTATCGCACCCGCTTCGGCACCGATGCGGTACTGCCGGACACCTTCGTCACCGCGCAGACGCTGACGCCCGCCGAGCACATCAAGATGCAGGCGGCGCTGCAGCGCCATGTGGACAGCGCGATCAGCAAGACAGTCAACGTGCCGGAGGACATAGACTTCGAGTCGTTCCAGCAAGTTTACAAGGACGCCTACCGCCAGGGCTGCAAGGGCTGCACGACCTACCGGCCGAACGCCATCACCGGCTCCGTGCTGTCCACCACCCCTGCCCCGGCGCCTGTGGTGCCTGCCGCCCCGGCGCAGGCGCCGCACGAGCCGCTGAAGCGCCCTGAGAAGCTGACCGGCAGCACCTACAAGCTGCGCTGGGCGACCAGCGAGCACGCGCTGTATATCACCATCAACGACATCGAGGAGGACGGGGTGCGCCGGCCGTTCGAGGTGTTCATCTCCTCGGCCAACATGGAGCACTTCAGTTGGGTGGTGGCGCTGACCCGGATGATCTCGGCGGTGTTCCGCCGGGGCGGCGAGGTGGCGTTCGTGGCGGAGGAGCTGCAGGGCATCTTCGACCCGCGCGGCGGCCAGTGGAGCGAGGG
>DASWOJ010000423.1:0-5818 GCA_036398775.1 Acetobacteraceae bacterium | reverse complement strand
TTCGTGATCGGCGCCGGCGTTGCCGGGCTGCAGGCCATCGCGACCGCCCGCCGGCTGGGCGCCATCGTATCCGCCACCGACGTGCGCCCGGCCGCCAAGGAGGAGATCAAGTCCCTCGGCGCCACCTATGTCGGGGTGGAGGACGCGGAAACCGCGGCCCAGACCGGCGCCTACGCCAAGGAGATGACCGATGCCTTCCGCCAGAAGCAGGCGGAGCTGATGGCAACCACCGTCGCCAAGAACGACCTGGTGATCTGCACCGCGCTGGTGATGGGCCGCAAGGCGCCGGTCATCTTGACGCAGCCGATGGTGGACTCGATGCGCCCCGGCAGCGTGGTGGTGGACCTCGCGGCGGAGGCCGGCGGCAACTGCGCCGCGACCGTGCCGGGCCAGATGACTACGACCCCCAACGGGGTGAAGGTCGTCGGCTACGTCAACTGGCCCAGCCGCATCCCGGTTGCGTCCAGCAGCTTGTATGCCCGCAACCTGCTGACCTTTCTGACCACGTTCTGGGACAAGGACGCGAAGAAGCCCGCCCTGCCCGAAACGGACGAGATCGTGCGCGGGGTCATGCTGACCCGTGGCGGCCAGGTCGTCCACGCCCAGTTCCAGCCGGCTCAAGCGGCATAAGCGAGGCCCTACCCCGATGAATCCGAATCCCTTCGCGGACCAGGCCGCGCGCATCGCCGAGAACGCGGCGGACCTGGCCAACCAGTTGCAGGCGTATGGCACCAACGTCATCGCTGTCGTCGAGCCGACGGCCACGGCGGTCGAGCCGTTCATGTTCCTGCTGGCGATCTTCCTGATGGCCTGCTTCGTCGGCTACTATGTCGTGTGGAACGTGACGCCGGCGCTGCACTCGCCGCTGATGGGCGTCACCAACGCCATCAGCTCCGTGATCGTGGTCGGCGCCATGCTGGCGCTGGGGCTGTCGGACAGCGTGGCCGCGCGCATCTTCGGCTTCATCGCGGTGATGCTGGCCAGCGTGAACATCTTCGGCGGGTTTACCGTCACCCAACGGATGCTGGCGATGTTTGCGGGCAAGAAGCCTACGGTCGTCAAGGGGACGAGCAAGTAGCATGAGCGCCTCCTGGACTTCGTTCTTTTACCTCATTGCAGCAGTCCTGTTCATCCTGGCCCTCCGCGGGCTGTCCGGGCCGCGGACCGCACGGGTCGGCAACCAGATGGGCATGGCCGGCATGGCCATCGCCGTCGGCGTCACCCTATTCCAACGCGGCATGTCCGGCTCGGGCTTTGCGCTGATCGTGCTGGCCATCGCCATCGGCGGCAGCGTCGGCGTGGTCGTGGCCCGGCGCATCCAGATGACGGCGCTGCCGCAGCTTGTCGCGGCGTTCCACTCGCTGGTCGGCCTAGCAGCCGTGTTCGTCGCCGCCGCGGCCCTGAATGCCCCGGCCGCCTTCGGCATCGGCGTCCCAGGGGCGATACATCGGCAGTCGCTCATAGAAATGTCGCTGGGCCTGGCGATCGGCGCCATCACCTTCTCCGGCTCGTTGATCGCGTTTGCTAAGCTGGATGGGCGGATGCGTGGGGCGCCGATCCTGTTCGCGCGCCAGCACCAGCTCAATGCGGCGCTGGGCATCCTGCTGGTGGTGCTGGTCGTCCTGTTCGTGCTGGGCGGCAGCCAGGCGCTGTTCTGGCTGATCGCGCTGCTGGCGCTGGTCCTGGGTTTTCTCATCATCATCCCGATTGGCGGCGCGGACATGCCGGTCGTGGTGTCCATGCTTAACAGCTACTCCGGCTGGGCGGCCTGCGGCATCGGCTTCACCATCCAGAACCTGGCGCTTATCATCACCGGCGCGCTGGTCGGAGCGTCGGGCGCGATCCTGTCCTACATCATGTGCAAGGGCATGAACCGCTCCATCCTGAACGTGCTGCTCGGCGGCTGGGGCACGGACTCGGGCACCGCCGGGCCGACGGGCGCTAGTGCAGGCGGCGAGCAGTGGCCGGTTCGCGCCGGCAACGCCGACGATGCCGCGTTCATCATGAAGAACGCGAGCAAGGTCATCATCGTGCCGGGCTACGGCATGGCGGTGGCGCAGGCGCAGCACTCGTTGCGGGAGATGGCGGACACCCTCAAGCGGGAGGGCGTGGAGGTGAAGTATGCCATCCACCCCGTTGCCGGCCGCATGCCGGGCCACATGAACGTGCTGCTGGCGGAGGCCAACGTGCCCTATGAGGACGTGTTCGAGCTGGAGCAGATCAACAGCGAGTTCAGCACCGCCGACGTGGTTTACGTGATCGGCGCCAACGACGTGACCAACCCGGCGGCGAAGACCGACCCCAAAAGCACCATCTACGGCATGCCGATCCTGGACGTGGAGAAGGCCAAAACCGTGCTGTTCATCAAGCGCAGCATGGCGTCGGGGTATGCCGGGGTGGAGAACGAGCTGTTCTTCCGCCCGAACACGATGATGCTGTTCGCCGACGCAAAGAAGATGACGGACGAGATCGTGCAGGCGCTGGGGCACTAAGCCTCTGCCCCCTCTCCCTCCGGGAGAGGGCCGGGGTGAGGGAGGCAGCCAGGCCGCCCTCGCCTGTCCCGGCCCATAGAGCCGCAAACGACGGCCCTATGCTGCGCGCCGGCTTCGGGCCGAAGCTGCAGAAGCGTGCGGGCTGATTGGCATAAGCCCTCTTGCCAGATACACGCGTCCCAAATTGACCCGCCCGCTTCATGCCAGTGCTGGATCAACCGGCGCCGCCGGGACACCGCCGGCCTCGATGACCTCCCCCGCGCGCAGCAGCAAATCCTCCCGGTATCGCCCCGCCATCAACTGCACCCCGACCGGCGCATCGCCAGCCATCCCCGTCGCCACGCTCAGCCCCGGCAAGCCCAGAAGCGGCAGCGCGGTCTGCGTCAGTTGCGCCGCCCATACCCGCGCCATCGCCGCCGGCCCCTGCTGGTCCAGGTCGTCGGCAAACGGCAGCTCCGCCGATACCGGGAGCAGCAGCACCGGGTGCCGGTCCAGGAACACCGACCATTCCCGCACCAGCCCGGCCCGGCGCACCAGCGCACGCGGGATCGCGTCGGGAGCAAGCGCCTCCGCCGTGGCGCGGTGGTGCTCCAGAAGGGTGATTGCGGCCGGATCGCCCTCCTCCGCCGCCCGCGCGGCCATGCCGGCGAAGCCGTCGCCGAGCCACAGGTGGATGTTCAGCTCGGTCGCCTCGTGCATGGGCGGCGTGTCCTCCACGGCCTCGACGGTCCACCCCGCCGCTTCCAGGCGCCGGGCGGCGTCCAGCAGCGCCGCCTCGACCTCCGGCACAACTGCCAGCCCTCCCGGCCGCAGGCACAGCGCAGCCCGGCGCGGCGCCGGCGGGCCTTCCAGCGGCGCCGGCACCCACCAGGGGTCGCGCGGATCCGGCGCCGCCATCGCCTGCAAGCCCGCGCGCAGGTCCGCGATCGTCCGCCCGATCGGCCCGGACACCGCCATCAGTTGCGGCCCGATGCCGCGGTCGGGCCCGCTGGCGTTCCAGGTCGCCACCCGGCCCAGCGTCGGGCGCAGCCCATGCACGCCGCAGGCATAGGCGGGATAGCGTATGCTGCCGCCGATGTCCGTCCCGTGCGCCAGGTGCCCAATCCCCGCCGCAACCGCCGCCGCCGCCCCGCCCGACGATCCGCCGGGCGTCAGCGCGGGGTTGCGCGGGTTGCGGGTCCGTCCGTGCACGCCGCCGCTGGTGAACCACCGCAGGGAGAATGCCGGCGCATTGGTCCGGCCCAAAATGACCGCCCCGGCCCGGCGGAGGTTGTCCACCACCGGGCTGTCCTGCCGCGCGATCATGTCACGCTGCAGGCGCAAGCCGTTGGTGGTGGCCCAGCCCGCCTGATCCAGGTTGACCTTCACCGTCATCGGCACCCCGGCCAGCACGCCCGGGTCCTCGCCGCGGGCGATGACCGCGTCCACCCGGTCCGCCTCCGCCAGCACCTCCGCCGGGCGATGGTCCACGACGGCGTTGAGGGCTGGGTTCACCTGATCCAGGCGGTCCAGCGCGGCCTGAGCGGCCTCACGCGCGGATACGTCGCGCGCCCGTATGCGGGCGGCCAAGTGGGTGGCGGACAGGCGCCAGAGCTGTGTCATGCCGGGTTCTCCATCAGGGCGCTTCAACCTGTCACGCCAGGCCGCGCACCGCCAAGTGCGGCCCCGGCGGCGCCATACCCCCCATCAGGCAGATGCGGAACGTATCCGGCTGCACGTCCCGTCGCAGCCAGCCCCTGGCCGCCCGACCAGCAGGGACACCTGGGCGATGGATGCAACGCCGGAAAGGGTGGTGCCGGGCAGGAACATGGCAGCAGTGCAGGATTGGGCCGATGCGAAACCAAGGCGGGAGCATTCCGCGCAGCAGGGCCGGCAATGCCGTCCCAGCCTGGGTCGCCCGCCCTGCCTGGACACGCCGCATCGCCCGTGCCGTAATCCCGTCAAAACGAACTTTGGGAGGTATCGGCCATGATGACACGCCGCGCTGGCCTTGCGCTTGCTGCCGCAATCCCCGCCACCCTGCTGCGCGCCGGCCCAGCGCACGCCTCGGCGGAGGCGCCGACGGTCCGCACGCCCCCCGGCTTCACCCCGCCGCCGGGCGCCACGGACACCCATGTCCACGTATTCCCTGATCCGGCTGCCTTTCCCTACTGGTCCGGCCGTGCCTACACCCCGCCCGCGGCCGAGCCGGAGGCGCTGCTGGCGCTGCAGGACGCCCTGCACCTGGACCGCGTCGTGATCGTCACCCCCAGCGTTTACGGGACGGACAACCGGGCGACGTTGGAAGGGATGCGCCGGCTAGGCCCCAAGCGCACCCGCGGCGTCGCCGTCATCGGGCCGGACGCGCAGCCGGCGGAGCTGGACGCCATGCACGCCCAGGGCATCCGCGGCGTCCGCGTCAACCTGGAGCAGGCCGGCGAGTTCGACCCGGCGGCCCTGGCGCACCGGCTGGGCGGGGTGATGGCGCAACTGGCGGGTCGGCCATGGCACTTGCAGGTGTATTCCCGCCTGGCGGTGATCGCGCCGCTGCACGACCAGTTGGCGGCGCTGCCGGTGCCGGTGGTGTTCGACCATTTCGCCGGGGCGCAGGCGGCATTGGGGGTGGAACAACCGGGGTTCGACGCCGTGCTGGACCTGGTGCGGTCGGGCCAGGCGTATGTGAAGATCTCCGGCGCATACCGCGCCTCCACGGCGCCGGGCTGGACGGACGTGGCACCGCTGGCCCGCGCGCTGGTGGCGGCCAATCCGGACCGGATCGTCTGGGGATCGGACTGGCCGCATCCCGACAGCGCCCCGGTGCCGGGCCGCAAACCCACCGACCTTGCCCCGGCGCAGGACGTGGACGATGGACGGCTGTTCAACTTGCTGGCGGAGTGGGTGCCCGACGAGGCCATCCGCAGCAAGATCCTGGTGGCCAATCCGGCCCGGCTATACGGTTACGGGTAGCTGGACGGCGCGGAACGGCGCCCTGTAAACCGCCGGCACTGCGGGGCGGCTCGCCAGGTGCTGGCCGCCCCCTGAGTGTCTGGATCGCCGCGCCGCCCGCATCGGCAGGGCAGCACCATTGGCGCCGGCATCGTTGCGCACACATCATTGAAACGGTGATCCCGGCGCATCGTCAAGTCATTCTGAGGCCCTATGCAGCGAGTCCTCAAGAACTGCCCCATCAATCGTTTCCCGCACCGTCTTCGCCAGGTCGCCGACGGTGAACGGCTTGGTCAGGGACGTGACCTCCCGGTCTTGACCGTCACGGTGCAGGCCTGCGATTTCCTGGTATCCGGTTGTATAGATCACGGGCAGTCCTGGCCGTTGCGCCAGGGCTTCCC
>DASWOJ010000422.1:0-4910 GCA_036398775.1 Acetobacteraceae bacterium | reverse complement strand
GTCCGCCGGCGTGGCGGCCGGAGGGTGGCGCGGCGCGGCGACGATGGTGCGGGACATCCACGGCCTCCGCCTCGGCCTGGTCGGCTGCGGCGGGATCGGCCAGGCGGTGGCGCAGCTTGCCGCCGGCTTCGGGATGGATGTGGCCGCCTATACGCCAAGCAACCGCGACCTGCGCGGCATCCGGCGCGCCCCGGACCTGCGGACGCTCCTTGCCGCAAGCGACGTGCTATCGCTGCACCTGCCGTTGCTGCCATCCACCCGCGGCCTGATCGGCCCGGCCGAGCTGGCGCTGCTGCCGCGCGGCGCGATCCTGGTCAACACCAGCCGCGGCGGCTTGGTGGACGAGGCCGCGCTGCTCGAAGCATTGGACAGCGGCCAGGTGGCTGCGGCCGGCCTGGACGTCACGGCGCCGGAGCCGCCTGCGCCGGACGATCCGCTCCGTCGCCATCCCGGCGTGCTGCTGACGCCGCACGTCGCCGGGGTGACGGCGGACAGCATGGTGGCGATGGGCGTGATGGCGGCGGAATGCATTGCCGCAGTCCTGCAGGGCCGCCCGGTGCCGCCGGACCGACTGGTCCGGCCGTGACCCTTCTCACGCGCCCGGCCGTGACCCTGTTTGCGCGCCTGAGCCGCTTGAGCGGCTGGCAGGCGGACGCGGCGGCGGCGCTGCTGGGCGCGCTTGCAGCAGCGGCCCTGCCGCCAATCCACCTCATCCCCGTGCTGCTGCTGTCGGTCCCGGGGTTGCTGACGCTGGTCGGCGCGGCCAAGGGGCCATTAGGCGCGGCACGGCGTGGGTTCTGGTTCGGCTTTGGGCACCATGTCTTCGGGCTGTACTGGATCACCGAGGCGATCATGCTGGAGTCCGCCCGGTATTGGTGGCTGGTGCCGTTCGCGGTGCCGGCGCTCTCGGCGCTGCTGGCGCTGTTCATAGCGGTGCCCTGCGGGCTAGCCCGGCTCGCTCCGCCGGGCTGGCGCCGGGTGGCGATGCTTGCCGGAACCTGGACGCTGGCCGACCTGGCGCGGCAGTTCGTCGGCACCGGGTTCCCCTGGAATCCGTGGGGCAGCGTGTGGGCCATCCCTGGCGGGGTCGGCGACGTGATGATCCAACCCGCGGCTTGGGTCGGCACCCCCGGCCTGACGCTGGCGACGGTGCTGCTGGCGGCGTCGCCCGTGCTGGGCCGCCGTGCCCTGGCCGGTTCCTTGGCAGCCCTGGTGCTTTGGGGCGGGCTGGGCCTGATCCGGCTGCAGGTGCCGGAGCCGCCGGCTTCGGACCTGGTGGCAGTGCTGGTGCAGGGCAACATCGCCCAGGGCCAGAAGTGGGACCGCGCCTCCGCCCTGGCCGGGTTCGACCGCCACCTGGACCTGACGCGCCAGGGCATGGCGAAGGCAGCGGGCCGCCCGGCCGTGGTGATCTGGCCGGAAACCGCCAGCGCGTTCCTGCTGCAATCCGATCCGGGCGCCCGGGAGTATATTGCCGAAGCAGCACGGCCCGCGCTGGGTGCCATCGTCGGCAGCATCACCTTCACGAACGGCGCGCCCTCCGCCGATCCGGACAACCTGCCGCGCAACAGCCTGGTGGCGATGGACAGAGCGGGCGACATCACCGGCATCTACGACAAGTGGCACCTGGTGCCGTTCGGCGAGTTCGCGCCGAGCTGGGTTCCGTTCAGCATCCAGGTCGTGCCCGGCCGGTTCGCCTTCGGCCGCGGTCCGGAGACTCTGCGCATCCCCGGCGTGCCGCCGTTCGGCGCCCTGATCTGCTACGAGGCGATCTACCCGGCCCAGATCGTGGACCAGGCGGACCGGCCGCGGTGGCTGGTCAACATCACTAACGACGCCTGGTTCGGCAACTCGACCGGGCCGCGGCAGCACCTGGCGGGCGTCAGGCTGCGTGCGGTGGAGGAAGGACTGCCGATCATGCGCGCTGCGAACACCGGGATCTCAGCCGGGTTCGACAGCCGCGGGCGAGAGCTGGGGCGCCTGACTGTCGGCGTTGCCGGCAGCCTTGTGCTGCCGCTTCCGGCGGCCCGGCCGCCAACCTCGTTTTCCCGCTGGGGCCTGGTGCTGCCTGGGCTGCTGTCGCTGCTTCTGGTTGGTGCGGCTGCGGCTGGCCGGCGATCTGGGCTGGCGCGATCACTATAAACACCACCTTCGGTCCATATTATGAGATGATGCTTGCATTGCGCCGGCCATTCCGACACTCTATGGTTGCAACATTAACCTCATATTCAGCCTTTCAGAGTGGTCCAAGGTGGAAAGCAACATGGCAGATACGACCGGGTCCGTATCCGGAGAGAAGGAAAGCCGGGCCAGTCCCGTTGATGTGCATGTGGGAGGCCGCATCCGGCTGCGCCGCACCCTGATGGGCATGTCGCAGGAACGGCTTGGCGAGGCGTTGGGATTGACGTTCCAGCAAATCCAGAAATACGAGCGGGGGGTGAACCGGGTCGGCGCTTCGCGCCTGTTTGACCTGTCGCGTGTGCTGGACGTGCCGATCGCCTTCTTCTACGACGATATGCCCGAGCCGCTGGCGGGCATGCGCGGAACCCATCAAACCACGCGCGCCGCCGGCGGCTTCGCCGAGCAGCAGGATGGATTCGGCGCCGACGAGTCGATGAACCGGCGCGAAACGCTTGAGCTGGTGCGCGCCTACTACCGGATCGTGGACCCCTCCGTGCGCAAGCGCGTGTTCGACCTGATCAAGTCCATGAGCCCGGCCGACGCCTAGGTCGAGCGCGGCCGACGCTTAGGCCGGCTTTCCTTCTCGCTCCGGGATGGCTGGGGCGAGGAAGGACGGCGGACGCATATCGAACGGGACAGCACGGACGTCTTCCGCGACGGGCCAGGCGAAGCTCACGCAGCTTTCCTTGGTTTGCGCGCTCAGCCGGGCGGAACGAGACGAGCATATTGCCGCCGGACAGCCCTGCGGAGGCAACGGTCGCGGTTCACCGGGGTTATGGCGTATGCTCCGATGTCCCGCGGCTCTCCCGTGCGCGGCTGAACTGGTAGAACAATGCCCTTCCCCACCGTCAACCCGGCCCTCAACCGTACCCTGGCCGCCCGGAACTACGAGGAGCCGACCGCGGTCCAGTCTGCTGTGCTGGTGGATGACGCCGCGGGACGCGACCTGCTGGTGTCGGCGCAAACCGGGTCCGGCAAGACCGTCGCCTACGGCATGGCCATGGCGCCGACGCTGCTTGGGGAGGAGGAACGGTTTGGCCGTCCCGGCGCTCCCACGGCCCTAGTCATCGCACCGACGCGCGAATTGGCGATGCAGGTGCGCGAGGAGTTGGCATGGCTGTATGCCGACACCGGAGCGCGGCTGGCCACCTGCGTCGGCGGCATGGACAGCCGGGCGGAGCAAAGGGTACTGGCAGGGGGCTGCCATATCGTCGTCGGCACGCCGGGCCGCCTGCGCGACCATCTGGAGCGCGGACGCCTGGACCTGACGCAGCTCCGTGCCGTCGTGCTGGACGAGGCCGACGAGATGCTGGACCTCGGCTTCCGCGAAGACCTGGAGTTCATCCTCGACGCCACCCCGGCGGAGCGGCGGACCCTGCTGTTCAGCGCCACCATCGCCAAGGAGATCGCAAGCTTGGCGCGCCGCTACCAGCGTGACGCGCTGCGCATAGATGCGGGCGGCGGGCGGGAGCCGCACGGCGACATCGAGTATCGCGCCGTGACGATGGCGCCGCACGATGCCGAGCGTGCCGCGGTGAACGTGCTGCGCTACTTCGAGTCGCGCGCCAGCCTGGTGTTCTGCGCGACCCGGGAGGGCGTGCGGCGGCTGCATGGCCGCCTGATGGAGCGCGGGTTCGACGCCGTGGCCCTGTCCGGCGAGTTGAGCCAGCACGAGCGCACCGGCGCCCTGCAATCCCTGCGCGACGGGCGCAGCCGGGTGTGCGTCGCGACGGACGTGGCAGCGCGCGGGCTTGATCTGCCGGACCTGGACCTGGTGATCCACGCGGACCTGCCCACCAACAAGGACACCATGCTCCATCGCAGCGGCCGCACGGGGCGGGCAGGACGCAAGGGCGTGTCGGTGCTGCTGGTGCCTTATCCGAAGCGCCGCCGGGCCGAGCAGTTGCTGGGGGCGGCTGGCGTGGACGCGGGTTGGAGCGATCCGCCGAGCGCCGAGCTAATCCGCGAGCGCGACCAGGAACGCCTGCTGGCCGACCCGATCCTTGCGGAGGCTCCGACCGACGAGGACCTGGCACTGGGCAAGCTGCTGCTGGACGGTCGCCCGGCGGAGTGGATCGCGGCGGCCCTGGTCCGGCAATACCGCAGCCGCCACCCGGCGCCGGAGGAGCAGTTCGACGCCCCGCCGCCGGTGCGGGAGCCGGTGCCGGGCCGGTTCGGCGGCGCGGTGCGTGAGATGCGCGAACCGCAGCGGACCGCCGAGGGCGGGGCCTGGTTCCGGCTGACCCTGGGCCGGCGGCAAAACGCCGACCCGAAGTGGCTGATCCCGCTGATCTGCCGCTTGGGCGGCGTGACCAAGGCGGACATCGGCGCGATACGCATCTTCGACACCGACACACGGTTCGAGATCACGGCGGAGGCTGCTGACCGCTTCGCCCAGGCGACGCGGCATGCGGGAGAAGGCGAGGCACGCATCGAGCCGGCGACCGCCGGGTCCGACCTGCGGACTTCCGGCGCCCGGCCGGGCCGCAGCTACGCCAGCAGGAAGGCGCCGCGGGCAGCGCGGGGATAGAGGTTCTTCTCCCTCTCTCTTCGGGAGAGGGCCGGGGTGAGGGAAGCCGCGTGCGCCGGCCCTTCCTGTATTGGGGTTGTCCGGATGCGGGCGGCGGCACTGCCGTCTATTTCCCTCACCCCAACCCTTTCCCGGAGGGAGAGGGAGCAGGATGCATCAACCTTTCCTTAATAAAAAAGTATTGCTGATCCACTCGCCG
>DASWOJ010000421.1:0-8598 GCA_036398775.1 Acetobacteraceae bacterium | reverse complement strand
GGCCAGGAAACGGAGGAGGTGGCGCATGTCGCGGGACGGCCCTGATCTGGTGCGGTCCGCAAGGTGCCCCGTGCCGGTGGATCGGACAAGGCTTGGGTGCGCGGAGGAAGGCAAGGCACTGCTTCCTATCTGGACCTTTCTGGCGCGCGAGGTGCTTCGCCGCGCTTTCACGGGTTCCGTCGCCTGGCGCCGGCGTTGGTTATCCTGGCTCGTTGCTGCGGCGCGCCGACGCGTCTGGCCTAGAGCAGTTTGCAGCCGGGTCCGGCGCGAAGCGGCCGGACCCGGCTGCAAGTAACTGCTCGCAAACGAATAACCTAAAGCGGTTTGCGTCCGGCTCGGACGCAAACCGCTTTAGGCGCGGCGCATCCGGACGTCCTGTTGCCGACAGGGATGGGACGGGCCTTGCACGGCGCCCCTAGCTGCCGCGCATCAGCGAGTGGTGGTGTCCGGCCTGGGCAAGGCGAACAGCGCGTGCGGTCCGCGTGGGTGCTGTGGAACCTCCAACCATCCGTAGGACGCGGGACGGTGGACGAAGAGGGGTCGTATAGGTCGCCGTGCTGACCCGCGGACGATGGCCTGGGTGGTGGCGGTCACGACGGGCAGCAGCGGAAGCGTCGGCTGCGCCAAGGAGAAGCAGAATGCCGCCAGCGGCCAGCAGTCTGGGAAGGTTCATCGGGCAGGTTCCTGGGCCAGGGTTGACGGAGTGCTTGAGGAGTCGGCTCTACATGCCTGACTTCTCTAATCCCTGGCCTTGGATTGTTGCAAGCGCGTTGTTGATGTCAGCTTAACTCATTGTAGCGCTACAACAGGCAGAGCGTCCGCAGCTCCCGTCGCAGACCATCCGGCAGGCCGTCGGCGCCCAGGGCCGGGCCGTCGGGGCCGACATCCGCCGGCGCTTCGGCCGCAAGGAGGTAGCGCCAGCCCTGGAACGCCTTCACCGGCCTGCCCTCGACCGCGATCAGTTCGGGGTCCAGCACCAGCCCGGCGCAGCGCGTGGCGTCGTCCCACCTGTCCTCCTGCACGTCCAGCACGCGCTGGCGGACGACCATTGCGCCGCGGATGACCCAGTAGATGCTGCCGCCGTCCGTGATCTCCGCGGTGCGCCGGGGAAACATGCGGGTCTGGTGGCGCAACGGCGGACGGGCGGCGGCGCGGGCCGCCTGGACCTCACGCAGATGCGCCACGTCTCGTATCCCGACAGCAAGCTTTGCGAGATGCAGCATCCGTATTGGTTAAACGCCGCGCCGATTCGGGCGCAAGGCGCAGGCGTTCACGTTCCCGCGGCATCCTCCGGCATGGCCTCGTCCGGCAGTCCCTGGCTGCTGCCGGGGCCGGACACCTTGGCCGGCATCCGGCACCACTCCCGCGCGACGCAGCGCCAGCACTCCGGCCGCCGCGCCTTGCAGACCCGGCGGCCGTGCAGGATCAGCCAGTGGTGCGCCGGGCGCAGCACGTCGTGGGGGATGCGCTTGACCAGCCCGTCCTCCACCGCCCGCACCGTCTTGCCCGGCGCAATGCCGGTGCGGTTGCCCAGCCGGAAGACGTGGGTGTCCACCGCCATCGTACTCTGTCCGAAGGCGACGTTCAGCACGACGTTGGCGGTCTTGCGGCCGACGCCGGGCAGCGCCTCCAACGCCTCGCGGTCGCCGGGCACCTCGCCGCCGTGCCGCTCGATCAGCAGGCGGGACAGTTCGACCACGTTCTTCGACTTGGCCTGCAACAGGCCGATGCTGCGTATGTGCCCGGCCACACCCTCCGCACCCAGCGCCACCATCGCGGCGGGCGTCGGCGCCGCGGCGAACAGGGTGCGGCCGACGCGGTTCACGGCGGCGTCGGTCGTTTGCGCGGACATGACGACGGCGCACAGGAGATGGTAGGGCGACTCCGAGTCCAGCTCCGTCTGCGCGTCCGGATATGCGCTGCCGAGGGCGGCGATGAAGCCGCGGACCTGGACCAGGGTCATGGGAGGCGTCTTGCGGATGCGTTTCACGGGTTCGGCCATGCCGGTGATAATGCCTGCACCGGCCGGGCTGACAAGGCGGGCGCTGGTGCCACATGCTGGGACATGGAGACTGCTGCCCCCGCCCCGATCGCCTTTGAGGCTGTCATCATCCCGCACCGCAGCCTAGGCCCAACCGGCTTGCGCTGGCTGGTGGGGTTCATCGTGCTCGTGAGCAGCTGCGTGTCGCTTGGACTGTGGCTCATCGGCGCCTGGCCGGCGGTGGGGTTCGACGCGGCGGAGATCACGGTGGCGGTCCTGCTGATGCGCCGCAACGCCCGGGCGACGCGGGCGAGCGAGATGCTGCTGCTGTCGGACGACGGCTTGCGGATCGTGCGGACCGATCATGCCGGACGCCGGACGGAGCGGACGCTGCAGCCGGCTTGGCTCCGGGCCAGCCTGGAGGAGCGGCAGGGCCGTACTCCGGCATTATGGCTGGCCAACCGCGGAATGCGCATGGAAGTCGGGGCGGAATTGGGGGAGACAGAAAAGCGGGACCTGGCAGAGGCGCTGAACCTGGCTCTGCACCGGCACCGCAACCCGGTGTTCGACAATCCGCAATTGCGGGAGGGCCTGAGTTAGGCGCCTCCCGTTTCCTGGGCTGCTGGGTTCAGCCGGCGCTTGCGCTTCCCATGCCTGGCGCAGGCTCGGAGGCGCCAATCATGGTTGCCAGTTCCCTGGCCCGGTGCGCATCCATGTTGAGGCGCACCTCACCCTTGTCCACTGCGGCCACGGCGCTGACCGGCAGGTAATGGTGATGCAGGGCACGGCCGCCTGGGTCGTCCTGCTTGGTCAGCTTGATCCGGTCCTCATCCAGCTTGTCCACCGTTCCGACGTGCCCGCCGTCGCTGCCGACGACCGGCATATGCTCCTTGATCTGCGACGCCAATGCGCTTCCGCTCATGCTGTTTCTCCTGGGGTTGCCCGCGCGCCGATGCGCGTCCGGGGGCAAACGACCGGGGCGGCGGCGGGATTGCGGACGCACGAAAGCGTCATGCCTGCGCTCCTGGACGTGACTGCATCCGATCCGGATGGTCCAGCGCCCTTGCCAATGCGGGGGTGTCGTCCGCCCGGCTTCAGGGTAGGGCCGGACCGCGCCGCTGCCTTACTGCTGCCCGGGCCAGTCTGCGGACGATACCCGGGCGCCGCCGCGTGAGGATGCCATCAGGTCACCGATCAGCCGCGTCAACCGGACGGCATGGTCGAAGCCGGGCGCGGTGGCCGTCCCGTTCAGGATGTCGTCCCGCAATGCAGCGTATGTCCCGGCGACATTGGCCGCCGTGTCGGGCATGGCAGCCGCCTCGCCCTCGTCCACCTGCTGCTCCGCGCCGTTGAGCAGCAGGCGCAAGCGGCCTGATTGGAAGCCGCGCGCCGCGCCGCCCTCCAGCGTGACGACGCCCTCCTCCCCTGTCACCTCGAACAGGAACGGCGTTGCCTCGGGCGGACGGCCGCCTGCCACCTCGACCGACAGGGCGGGACCGCCTGCGACGCGCGCCTGGACCAGGATGTGGTCAGCCGTCGAACGCCGCTGGGCTGCGCCGCCGTCAAGCTGGATGTGCGGGAACTGCGTCGTGGCGAGCGCGGCCGCGGTCTCAAGGCCGCCGAGGGTCGCAATCGCGAGGTCGAGAGTATGGGCGCCCTGGATGGTCACCAGGGTGGCGCCGTTCTCCTCCTGCTCGCCGAACGCCATTGCGGCCTCTACCTTCGGCCCGAACGCCATCGTCGTGGACAGGACCCGGGCGCTGAGCACCCGGCCAATCGCGCCGGACGCGATGAGGCCGCGCGCACGGATCGCCGCGGGGTTGGCCCGGGTTTGCAGCCCGACCGCCGCGTGCACCCCCGCGGACCCGGCGGCGTCCGCCAGCTCCTGCGCTTCTGCAAGGCCGCGGCCCAGCGGCCATTCGCAATACACGTGCTTGCCGGCAGCGATGGCGCCCAGGACCAGCTTGCGGTGGTCGGGAACCTTGACGGCGACCGCCACGAGGTCAACCGCCGGGTCGCGGAGCATGGCCTGGGCGTCGGCGTAGCCCTTGACGCCGAAGGCCGCCGCCGCCGCGTCGGCCGATTTCTGATCGTTGGTGGCCACCGCCGCAAGCTCCAGCCCGGCCAGCCCCTGCACCGCAGGCACGTGCGATACCTTCGCCCAGCCGCGCCCGGCGCTCGCGCCGATGATGCCGACCCTCAATGTCCCAGCCATCGTTTGTCTTCTCCGTCTTGGATTTGAAGCCCTGCGCGACACTCCCGCACCACGGCACTGCGCGCCCTGCCGCCAATGGCGGGCGATGCGGCAGTTTCCAGGGAGTTGGGCCGGCTTGCCATTGCTGAGAACATCGGCATCCTCCTCACCGGAACGATGAGGAAGGACTCATCCATGTCCCAACCAGGCCTTCCCGCCTTGGAAGCCTTCCTGGCCGTCGTGCGCCACGGCAGCTTCCGCAAGGCCGCGGCTGAGCGCGGCGTCAGCCCATCGGCCCTGAGCCATGTCATACGCGGGCTTGAAGGCACGCTCGATGTGCGGCTGTTCAACCGCACGAACCGGAGCATACGCGTCACCGAAGCAGGCGATCACCTTGCCCGGCGGATCGGCCCCGCCCTGGGCGATATCGCAGGGGCTATAGAGGGGATCAACGCCTTCCGCGGCCAGCCCACGGGACTGCTGCGCTTGAACGTCCCGCGCAACGCCGCCGAGCTGGTCATCAAGCCGGTGATGGGCCGCTTCCTCGCGGCATACCCCGGCGTCAGGCTGGAGGTCGCCACCGACGACGCCATGATGGACATCGTCGCCCAGGGATTCGACGCCGGCATCCGGGCCGGCCACCAACTGGCGCAGGACATGGTCGCCATCCCCGTGGGTCCGCCGCGCCGGTTCGCGGTCGTCGGCGCCCCGGCCTACTTCGCCGGGCGGGACAAGCCCCGGGTGCCGCAGGACCTGCACGGACACGCCTGCATCGAGCGGCGCTTTCCCAATGGTTCGCATCACCTGTGGGAGCTGGCGAAGGACGGAAGCCGGATGGAGGTGAAGGTGTCCGGCCCCCTGGTCGTTGACGACAGCAAGATGATGGTGCGGGCGGCGCTCGACGGGATCGGACTGGCCTTGGTCTATGAAAGCCTGGCGGCCGGGCATGTCGCACGGGGAGAGCTGGTGCGGGTCCTTGAGGACTGGTGCCCGGTCCTGCCGCAGTTCTTCCTGTACTATCCTGGGCGCCGCCAGGTGCCCGCGGCGCTGCGCGCCTTCATCGGCATGGTGCGCGCGACGCCGGGAAGTTCCGTCAGCAGCCATCCTTCAATGAGCGGGGCCGAAACCCCTCCGGATTGAGCGCCAGGCCGGAAGGCCGAACGCAGGTTGTGGCAGACGCCGGTCATGACGGACGAAGGCGCTCACGAGGCACGCAGCCGCGGGGCAAGCAGCAACGCGAGAGGACAGACGAGCAGCGCCGCTCCTGCCGCGGACGCAACGCCCCAGGCTGGCCCGGCAAAATCGCCGACGATGCCGTAGAGCACCGGCGAGATGGCGCCGGAGCCGATGGTGCCCGTGTAGAACAGCGCGAAGGCGTGCGCTTCCTGTCCCGGCGGCGCCAGCTCCGGAACCGTTCCATAGAGCACGGACGAGGTGCCGTTCAGCATGATGCCGAGCAGCGGCAGCAGGATCAGCGCCGGCGCGAGCGGCAGCGCAATCACGGCCAGGATGGCGATTGCCGTCCCAACCTCCGTCGCGAGCACGGTTACCAACAGGCCCAGACGGGCGCCAAGCCAGCCGCAGGCGAACTTTCCGGCTGCGCCACCGAGGAAGACGAGGCTGAGCGCGAGGCCGACCATCGGCAGCTCCGCCCCCTTCGCCCGCAGGAGGAACGGCAGGAACGTGAGAAACCCCATGCGCACGCCGCTGTCGAGGACGCCGATGGCGAACAGCAGCCAGAAGCCGCCGCGGCCCTCGCCCTTCGCTGCCTCCGGCGCCGACCTTTCTATCCCGCCGAAGCCGGGCACCAGCGTCCAGACCGCGGCCGCCCCGGCAACGCCGATGGTTGCCATGAGCCAAAGGGCAGGACGCCACGGCATCGCGGCGACCAGGAGCGCCATGAGCGCCGGCAGCGCCGCCTTCCCGAGATCCCCGGCGAAATTGTAGATTCCGAGGGGACCGCGCGCTTCGGCGCCGTATGCGTGAGAGACCGCGGCCGAGGCGAGCGGGTGCTGGGTAGCCGACCCCGCGCCCGACAGGGCCAGCGCCGCGCAGAGGCCGAGCAGGCCGCCCGAGAAACCCGCGAGCGCATAGCCGAGGGCGGACAGGAGCGTGCCGGCAACGAGCACGGCGCGTCCGCCGAAGCGTTCGGCGAGCCGCCCGGCCGGGATCTGGAGGACCGCCATCGTTCCGGCGTACAGGCCGCGCAGCGCAGCGAGCGCCCCGAAGCCGAGCGCGAACTCCGCCTGCCAAAGAGGCAGCAGGACGTAGATCGTGTCCGTGTAGCCGTCGTGCAGGGCGTGTGCGAGGCAGGCGCCAACCAGGGTGCGGCGGGCCGGTGACAAGGGCAGAACGGGCGTGGAACGCGGGGCGCCGGTAGCAACGGACATGCGGGCGGGATCCTCCGGCATCCGGCGGCTTGGGCCGACGCCATTGGAGAGTGAAACACCACGGCGTTCCCGGCGGAAGATGGATGACAAGCTAGATTTGTCTAGACAACTTATGCTGCCCGGCAGCGGATGGGCAGTTTGCCTTGCTGCCTCAGGGCCTTTGTCTTGAGCGGCCCGCATCCCTGTCCGGCAAACCGCCCGGCGTTGCTGCAGATGCGACGACCGGGATCACCGGAATACGCAGGCGCCACGCCGGCTCGTGTCGTGGCAGTTGACGCGCCATGCCTTCTGCCGGTGCAGGGCCAGCCGGCAGACCACCAGCGCCATCCGCGTCCTGGATGGAGGCGGCATGCACGGCAATGCCCATCAGCAGTCCTTGCATGTCCGCACGGCGACGTTTTCCCACACCTCTTGAATGAGCGATGCCGCTCACAGATCGAAGTTGGTGGGCAGCATGACCACGTCGCGGATCGTCATGCCGCGTGGCCGCGTCAGCATGAACGTCACGACATCAGCCACTTCGCTGGCCTCCAGAAGGCTTCCGGACTCCCTGGCCTGCTGCAGCTTCTCCGGCGGCCAGTCCGCGAGCAGTCCGGTGATGACGGGGCCGGGCGAGATCGAGCCCACGCGGATGCCGTGCTTGAACACCTGGCGCCGCACTGTCTGGACGAAGCAGTTGATCGCCCACTTGGACGACGCATAGACCGGCTCCCACGGCGTCGGGAAGTGGGCCGCCAGGGAGCTTGTGACGATGATGTCGCCCGTCCCGCGCCCGATCATGTGGGGCAGCACGTCATGGACGTTCTTCATCACGACGTTGACGTTCAGGTTCAGCATCCGGTCAATCGCCCCGGTGTCCGCGTCAATCAGGTCGCCGCCGACATACATGCCCGCATTCGCATGCAGGATGTCGAGCGGTCCCGCCTGTTCCAGGACCCTCGGCAGCAGCGTGGCGCAGTCCTTCGGGTCGAGCAGGTCAATCACTACCACGCTCACGGCATCGCCATGCTTGTTGCGAAGGGCGTTCAGCCCTGCCTCGTCGCGGTCCACCATCACCACCCGCGCACCCGCCGCGACCATCGCCTCCGTGCTGGCTAGACCGATGCCCGACGCGGCCCCGGTCACGACCGCAACCTTGCCGGTCAACTCTCCTGCCACTGGTTTCTCTCCTTGCCGGGGTTCCAATTCATGCGCGGCTCGCAGCACTTAAGCATATCGGGGGAACAGGCGAATCTGCTGCCTTGCGGCCGTTCGGTCGAAATTGGCGCCTCTACGGACGCAGAGGGCGGCCTGCCGACAGGGCCGACAAATTTGCCGCCAGCGTCCGAAGCCCTGCTGGACGATGCACCGCGCCTTGGCGAAGGCAAGCTGCCGGCGGGACGGCCTGCAAGGCCGCATCGGTCGTGACCGGGCATTGCCCGAAGCAGGTAATTGTTTTGAGATCACGGTAATTGACGGAGCCATGCAGCGCGTCGTTGATCGGGTGGGCGTGCTGCCGGTCACGCGTTCCTGGACCGCAGGTATCCAACGAGGGTGAATATCAGCCAGAGAACCTGTGTGACGAAGGCTGCGAGGTTGAAGCTCCAGATAAGCGAGAAGATGACGGCCAGCCCACCCACGGCGTTCAGGACGGTGTAACGCACGTCTGCCAGCCCCAGCCTACCAGTCTGCAACCCGGCATAGGCACCGACGTAGAGCGCGACGCCAACCAACCCGACTGCATCCGGAACCGTCACCGCTTAGTTTCCTTCATCCTTGGGGTTGGTAGCTTCCACGGTGACGCCCTGGCGGAAGGCGCGCAAAGCGTCGGGAGCAGCGACGCCACCTTGGGCACGCAGCGGCACGGCAGCCGAGCGCGAAACCCCTGCAGGAGTCGAGGCCGCCCACCCGCCCCTGCTACGCCGCCGGATAGGACCCGCCTACACCCACTCCCCCGCCCGCATCACCGGCATTGCCGCGCCAGCCGCATCCAGTCCGTCCACGTCCACCTCGCCCGACCCGATCATCCAGTCTATGTGGATCAGGCTGGTGTT
>DASWOJ010000420.1:0-4329 GCA_036398775.1 Acetobacteraceae bacterium | reverse complement strand
GGCCGCCTAGTTTAGCCGATGCCGGTCCGGGAGCAACCGCGCCCGGTCACGATGAGTTCTGCTAATTCTCCAGCATGCGACGCAGGAGTTCGACCCGCTCTTGGAACTCGGTGTCCGCCGCCATCAATTCGGCGACGCGGGCGCACGCATGCATGACGGTGGTGTGGTCGCGATTGCCGAACTTGCGGCCGATCTCGGGCAACGACCGGCTGGTGAGCTGCTTGGCCAGATACATCGCGACCTGCCGGGGCCGGGCGACGGCGCGGGCGCGGCGGGCGCTGCTCATGTCGGACAGCCGGATATTCCAGTGCTCGGCGACGCGCTTTTGGATTTCCTCGATGGTGACGCGTCGGTCATGCGCCTTCAGGATGTCGTGCAGGACTTCCTGCGTGCTTTCGAGCGTGATCGGGCGGCCGAATAGGTTGGCGTGGGCGATCAAACGGTTCAGGCTGCCCTCCAACTCGCGCACGTTGCTGGTGATCTTGTGGGCCAGGAACTCGAGCACCTTCGGCGGCACCTGGGCGCCGCCGCGGGTCGCCTTGGCTTCCAGGATGCTGATGCGCAACTCGAACGTGGTGGCATGCAGGTCGGCGACCATGCCGCAGCCCAGCCGGGTGCGGAGGCGGTCCTCCAGCCCGGACAGGTCAGAGGGCGACTTGTCCGCCGACACCACGATCTGCTTGCCGGCGTCCACCAGGGCGTTGAAGGTGTGGAAGAACTCTTCCTGCGTGTTGTCCTTGCCGATCAGGAACTGCAGGTCGTCCACCATCAGCACGTCCACGCTGCGGAGCTGCTCCTTGAACTCCATCGTGGACTGGCTGCGTATGGCGGCGATGAAGCGATACATGAACTTCTCGGCCGACATGTAGGCGACCTGGACCGGCAAACCGTCTTTGCGGGACAGTTCCAGGCCGATGGCGTGCATCAGGTGCGTCTTGCCGAGGCCGACGCCGCCATACAGGAACAGGGGGTTGAAGCCGGGACTGCTCGGGCGTTCCGCAACCCGGCGGGCGCAGGCATAGGCGAACTCGTTCGGTTTGCCGACAACGAAGCTGTCGAACTCGAAACGTGAGTCCAGCGGCGCGGCCATGTCCAGCTTGGCGTCGGCCGCAGCCGCCGGGCGCGGCGCCGGCTGGGCAGCACGGGGCGGGGTGGTTGCGGGGGCAAGGTCCGGCGCCTGGGCCAAAGGCGCCGCCGCACCGCCGACGCGTATGTCCACACGGCGGACGCGCTTGTCCTCCTGCTGCCACAGTTCGTTCAGCTTGTCCGCATAGTGACCGCGCACCCAGTCCCGCAGGAAACGGGTCGGCAGCAGCAACGTCACCTCGTCGCCATCCAAACCGCCCAGCGTCATGGGGCGAAGCCACATGCGGAACTCGACCTCGCCCACGTCGCCCTGCAGACGTTCGCGCACACGCGTCCAAAGTCCGGCCAACTGCGCGTCGGGACTGCGGGGAGCATCGTCGGAAAAGGCGTGCATCGTCCCGGCGGCATCGTCAGGCAGGTCGGCATCTCCAGCGGCAGCATCGGGTGGCCCCTCAAATGCCGGCTCGAACTCGACGCTGCCTGAGTAGGACGCCATCATACCATCCTGCCGGCGGCACGGGCCACCTAGAGCGAGTTGTCCCGTTCGCCGCAGCAAGATGCTCCGGCGGGGCTGTATAGGGAGCAGGACCAGGAGGTCGCCGCGGGATGAAAGCTAGTTTAAAAACGGCTGAAGAGCAATCGAAAACTACCTGATTGTTCTTTGCCATAGTACAACTACAAAAAAAGCGGGCACATGACTGTGCCCGCTCCAATACAACGCATTTGGTTACTGAGGCCGGCGCTAGCCGTCTAGGAAATCAAGCCGAAGCGAGCGCCTTGATGCGCGCGGACAGGCGCGACAGCTTACGGGCTACTGTGTTCTTATGCACGATACCCTTGCCGGCAGCACGCTGCATCTCGGGCTGAGCAACCCGCAGAGCCTCGGCAGCGGCAGTCTTGTCGCCGGAAGCACAGGCAACCTCGACTTTCTTTATGAAGGTCCGCATCCGCGACTTGCGGGCAGTGTTGCGCGCAGTGCGCTTGGCTGTCTGACGTATGCGCTTGCGCGCGGATGCGGTATTCGCCATGAACTCTCTCAGTAGCAACATATACGGGCACGCAAGGCGGGCCGGGAAGGCCAGCTTTCTATTGACCACCCCCCTCCAAGTCAAGCTTGGGGATGTCCAGCGTTACCAAAATGCGTCAGGCACGGAATATCTGGGCTGGCCGTCAACTTCTGGCAAACGCCGGTTTCCGCTTCTCGGTGAATGCCGTCATGCCTTCCTGCTGGTCGGGGGTGCCGAACAGCGGGAGGAACAGCGCACGCTCCGTCCGCACGCCCTCGTGCAAGGTCGTCTCGAACGCCGCGTTGACGGCGCGCTTGGCGAGCGCAGCGGCCACGACGCTTTGCGAGGCGATCTTCTCGGCGACCTTGAGCGCCTCCGCTACCAGGTCGGCGGCGGGGAAGACGCGGCTGACCAGGTTGCAGCGTTCGGCCTCGGCGGCGTCCATCATGCGGCCGGTCAGGCACATGTCCATCGCCTTGCTCTTGCCGACCGCGCGGGTCAGGCGCTGGGTGCCTCCAGCGCCGGGGATGACGCCCAGGTTGATCTCGGGCTGGCCGAACCTGGCGGTGTCGGCGGCCAGGATCAGGTCGCACATCATCGCCAGTTCGCACCCGCCGCCCAGGGCGAAGCCGGCGACGGCG
This sequence comes from Acetobacteraceae bacterium, assembly GCA_036398775.1. Lineage (GTDB taxonomy): Bacteria > Pseudomonadota > Alphaproteobacteria > Acetobacterales > Acetobacteraceae > DASWOJ01. The sequence goes on along the minus strand of DASWOJ010000420.1, from coordinate 1,595 downwards.
GCGATGACGGGCTTCTTGACCTGCAGCACCGTTTCCCAGCGGTCGCCGATGAAGTCGTCAAACAGCACGGCGGGGTAGGTGCGGTCCTTCATCTCCTTGATGTCGGCCCCGGCGGCGAAGGCCTTGTCCGAGCCGGTCAGGACGATGGCGCCGATCGCCGGGTCGGCATCGAAGGCGAGGAGCTGGGCGCCAAGCTCGGTCATCAACTGGTCGCATAGGGCATTCAGCGCCGCCGGGCGGTTCAGGCGGATCAAGCCGACGCGGCCGTGGGTTTCCACCAGGATCATCCCAGGGGCGGTCATATCAGGGGGGATCATGTCAGGCATATGCAGTCCTCCGTTCGTTGGCGGAGTTCTACCCCGCCTGGTGGAGCGGGCAAAGGAAGGTGCTGCGGCCGGACTGCACGACGCGCTGAATACCGGGGCAGGCCGGGGGGCCGGGGCAGACGGGGCAGGGTTCGCCCTCGCGGCCATACACGCGCCAGGCGTGCTGGAAATAGCCCAGCTCGCCGTCGGGCTGCACGTAGTCGCGCAGGGATGAGCCGCCGGCCGCGATGGCCTCCAGCAACGTCTGCTTGATCTCCGGCACCAGACGGTCCGCGGCGGGGCCGGCCACGTCGGCGGCGAGGCGGCTCGGGGCGATGCCGGCGCGGAACAGCGCCTCGCACACGTAGATGTTGCCCAGGCCGGCGACGACCCGCTGGTCCAGCAGCGCCGCCTTGACCGGGGTGCGCCGTCCGGCGAGGGCTGCGGACAGCACCGCGGGCGTGAACGCCTCGTCCAGCGGTTCCGGACCCAGGCCGGCGAGCAGGCGGTGCGCGTCCTCCTCCGCCGTCGGCACCAGGTCTATGCTGCCGAAGCGGCGGGGATCCACGAAGCCGACCAGCCAGCCGTCGTCGGTCTCCATCTCGACGTGCTCGTGCAGGGCCGGGCTGGCCGCATCCGGGTCGTTGGCGCCGCGGCGGCGGATCAGCATGCGTCCGGACATTCCAAGGTGCAGCAGCACGCTGGCGCCGCCCTCAAGCCGCATCAGGATATACTTGGCCCGGCGGCGGAAACCCTCGACGTGGGCGCCGGTCAGCGCCGCTGCCAGGCCGCCCGGGAACGGCCAGCGCAGGCCGTCGCGCCGCACCTCCGCCCGCACGATGGTGCGCCCTTGCAGCCGGGCCTGCAGGCCGCGCATGACGGTTTCGACTTCGGGGAGTTCCGGCATCCTCCGCATCCCACTATATCCCCCGGCCATGAGCAGCAATCCCGGCGATCCCCCCACGGCCGACTTCGGCTTCCGCTCTGTGCCGCGGGAGGACAAGAAGCCGATGGTGCGGGCAGTGTTCGACAGCGTGGCGCCGCGCTACGACCTGATGAACGACCTGATGAGCCTGGGCGTACACCGGCTGTGGAAGCGGGATTTCATTGAAGGTCTGGACCCGCGGCCGGAGCGGACCTTGCTGGACCTGGCCGGGGGGACCGGCGACATCGCGTTGGGCTGGGTGGCGCGCGGGGGCGGGCCGGCGGTGCTGTCGGACATCAATCCCTCGATGCTCGCGGTCGGGCGGCGCCGGGCCGAGGCGGCGGGCAGGGGGGCGGTCTCGCTGC
>DASWOJ010000419.1:0-3820 GCA_036398775.1 Acetobacteraceae bacterium | reverse complement strand
CGGCCGAACGCTTCCAGCGAGGCTTCCTCGTTGGACCCGGTCATCGCGCCGATGCGGGCGAACGCCCAGTTGGCCGAGGCGCCGTAGTTCAGTATCCGTCCCTGGGTGGCCTGGCGGCGATACCAGGCTGCGACCGGCATCACCCCCGCCTCCAGGTCGAGGGTCGTCGTCACCCCGTCGAAGGCCTGCATGCGGTCTGCGGGAATGGACTGGCCATGCGCGTGCAGGTCTATGAAGCCGGGGGCCACCACCAGTCCGGCGGCGTCAATGACCCGCTCGGCGCCGCCCAGCCCCGTCCCTACGGCGGCGATGCGGCCATCCAGTAGGGCCACGTCGCCCACGGCGTCCATCCCGCTTGCCGGGTCCATCACCCGGCCACCCTTGATCACCAAGCCACTCATGTCGTCACCTCGCACGCCAAGAACCCGCACTCCCGCAGCCCATACCGGGCTTACCTTCCCGCTGATGTCACGCTGAACTCGCCGCAAGCATCCATCTTTGTCTCGGGCGGCGGCTCGTCAAAGCAGCCCGCCTGGGGCCGGCCAGGAGCAGCCCGGACAGGGGACATGCAGAGCGTTCAGAGTCCGGCCCGTCCCAGATTCATGATCGCACGGGCGCACGACTGTGCACGGGGCACCAGGCTGTCCACCTCCAGGAACTCGTCCGCGGTGTGCGCCTTGCCGCCCACGGGACCCACGGCGCAGATCGTCGGCGCGCCCACCCCGGCGGTGAAGCCGCTGTCGGCGCAGCCGCCGGTGAACTCGCCCTCGACGTGCAGGCCGCTCGCCGCCGCGCTGTCAACATACAGGTCGAACAGGCGCTTGGCGTCGGCGGACTGCACCAGAGGGGCAAATTCGCCCTTGATGACCAGCTCGGACTTGGTGCCGGGCACATAGGCGCGCTCGATGATGGCGCCGATGCGGGCCATCACGTCCTCGCGGTCGGCAGGCTCGACGTAGCGCAGGTCAATCTGGCCCTCCGCCCAGGGGGCGACGGTGTTGACGCTCTGCCCGCCGCTGATCAGCCCGACATTGAGGGTGATGCCGCGCCCGAGGTCGGTCAGCGCGTGGATCGCGGTGATCTTCTGCGCCAGCTCGCCGATCGCGCTGATCCCGTCCCCAAAGTTGCCGCCGGAATGGGCGGCCTTGCCGGTCACGCGCATCAGCATGAACACGCCACCCTTGCGGCCGGTGACGACGTTGCCGGTGACGCGGCCCGGCTCGCTGTTGAAGACGGCGCGGGCGTGCCGGGCTTCCGCCTCGATGACGGGGCGGCCTTCCGGGCTGCCGATCTCCTCGTCGCCGGTGAACAGGCCGACGAGCGGGGCCGGGCTGCCGCCGAACCGGGCGAATGCGGCGAGCACGAAGCAGTTCATCACCAGCCCGGCCTTCATGTCGGCGACGCCAGGCCCGTAGGCCCGCCCGTCGCGGATGGTGAAGGGCCGGCGGCCCACCTCGCCGTCGGGGAACACGGTGTCGCGGTGACCCATCAGGACGATGTTGCCGCCGGCGTTGGACGGTTCCTGCACCGGGACGGTGGCGCGCAGGCAGTCGCCGTGCCGGGACTGCGGCAGGCGCTCGACCGGGATGCCGTGTTCGGACAGGAAGCGTTCCGCCACGGCGCCCACGGCGTCGATGCCGGGCTTGTCGTAGCTGCCGCTGTCGATATCGACCATCTCGCGCAGCAGGCCGATCATGGCGTCGTGCTGGGAGGCGAGCCAGCCGGTGATGGCGGCCTCGGGGGATTGGGCGTCCATGTTCACGTCCTTGGGGTGTGGCCGGAGAAATCCTTGCGCGGAAGCGGGGCGGCGTCGAGACCCGTCGCGCCGCTGTTTGGCGGAATGCGTCGGGCTGCGCCTGGCGCAGACGGGACGCCGCCCCTGAATTGAGGGTTTGTCGCAGCATATGCCGGGGGGAGGGTGCGGCTCCTGGTGGGACCAGCCTCGCCGACAGGGGCATGACAGCGTGCCATACCGCCAGCATCGGCAAAACTGGAACGCGAACGGGCCGCCGCAGGGCCGCGGAACGGGTTTGCCGCGGCGACGGGCCACGCCGCCCTGGACACCCCTCGCCGGGGTTTGCTCCACTGCCCCGCCCAGCCGACGCTGGCAGGATCGCGGCCCTCCCGGCCGTGCGGAGTCCGGAGAGACGCGATGCGGCTGGGTGAGATGAACTGGATGCAGGTCGAGCGCTACCTGCAGGACGATGACCGGTGCGTGGTGCCGCTCGGCAGCACGGAGCAGCACGCGCAGCTCAGCCTCCTGGTTGACACCATCCTGAGCGAGCGGGTCGCGGCGGAGGCGGCGCAACCCCTGGGAGTGCCGGTGTTCCCGGTGCTCGCCTACGGCATCACGCCCTACTTCCAGGCTTACCCCGGCACTATCAGCCTGCGCATGGACACTTACCTGCGTGTCGTCCGCGACATCCTGGATGGACTGGCCCGGACCGGGTTCCGCCGCATCCTGCTGTGCAACGGCCACGGCGGCAACGCGCCGGTGGCAAACCTGGCGCCCGAGTGGATGGCAGACCATCCAGGCCACCGCGTGCGGGTGCACAACTGGTGGAATGCCCCGCGGACCCTGAAGAAGGTGCAGGAAACCGACGCGGTGGCGTCCCATGCCTCATGGATGGAGAACTTTCCCTGGACGCGTCTGCCGAACCTGCGCGGCCCGGAGGAGGCCAAGCCCATGGCCGACCTCGACCGGCTGCGGCTGCTGTCCCCGGACGAGGTGCGCCGCACGCTGGGCGACGGGAACTATGGCGGGGCCTACCAGCGCAGCGACGAGGAGATGCTGGCGATCTGGCAGGTCGCGGTCGAGGAAACCCGGTCCCTGATCGAAGGGCCCTGGGCCTGAGCGGCCCGGGGGAGGGTCGGCGCGGCGCTGTCTGCCGCCATCGTGCGCGGCGCCAGCCTGAGCCTGACGCGGCGGCATTTCATCGCGGGCGGGCGGGCGGGCAGGGCAGGGGCTGCCGGGTCGGTGGGCGGTCAGGTCTGGACGTAGTGACGGCGCTGTCTCCCCGGGCGCACCGCCCGGCGTCATCGCGGCACGTGGCGCGGGGTTCGGCAAAGCGTCATGCTGCCCGGCATGACCCTTGAGCAGCTCCGCATTTTCGTTGCCGTCGCCGAGCGGCAGCACGTCACCCGTGCGGCCGAGGCGCTCAACATCGCGCAGTCGGCCGCGAGCGCCTCCATCGCGGCGCTTGAGGGCCGCCACGGCGCCAAGCTGTTCCACCGCGTCGGCCGCGGCATCGAGTTGACCGAGGCTGGCGCCCTGTTCCTCGTCGAGGCGCGGGCCGTCCTGGACCGGGCGGAGGCGGCCGAGCTTGTGCTGTCGGAGCTGGGCGGCCTGAAGCGCGGCACCCTGGTCGTGCAGGCCAGCCAGACCATCGCAAGCTACTGGCTGCCGCGGCACCTGGTGGCGTTTCGGCGCGCGCATCCCGGCATTGATATCCGCCTGGCCGTCGGCAACACCATGCAGGTCGCGGCGGCGATCCACGCCGGCTCGGCCGAGCTTGGCTTCGTCGAGGGCGCCGTGGACGATCCCGCGCTTGAAAGCCGGGTGGTGGCGCGTGACCAGCTCGTCATCGTCGTGGGGCTGGAACACCCTTGGGCCAAATGCGGCGCGGTCACGCCGGACCGGCTGACCGAGAGCGACTGGGTGCTGCGTGAGGCTGGGTCCGGCACGCGGTCGGTGTTCGAGGCGGCGCTGGAGGGCTTCGGGGTGCCGCCGTCAGGGCTGCGCGTGGTGCTCGAGCTGCCGTCGAACGAGTCCGTCCGGGCCGCGGTCGAGGCCGGGATAGGCGCCACCGCGATCTCCGCC
>DASWOJ010000418.1:0-23045 GCA_036398775.1 Acetobacteraceae bacterium | reverse complement strand
CGCGCCATGCCCATCGCCCGGCGCTCGATGGCGAAGTCCACCAGCATGATCGCGTTCTTGGTCACGATGCCCATCAGCATCAGGATGCCGATCACCACCGGCATGGAGATCGGGTTGCCCGTCACCAGCAGCGCCAGGATCACGCCCCCAAGGCTGAGGGGCAGCAACAGCAGGATCGTCACCGGCTGGAACACGTTCCTGAACAGCAGCACCAGCACGCCCAGCACGATGGTCAGCCCCGCCCCCATCGCCAGGCCGAACTGCGAGAACACCTCCGCCATCACCTCGGCGTCCCCACCGTTCTTGATGCGGACGCCCGGCGGCAGCGCCTGCGCCGCCGGCAGGGCGTAGATCGCCTTCAGCGCATCGCCCAGTGCCACGCCGGGCTGCAGGTCGGCGCCGAGCATGACCCGGCGCACCCGGTCATACCGCTCCACGCTCGACGGCCCCTGCCCCAGCGACACGTCGGCGACGGCCAGCAGCGGCACCGCCAGGCCCGCGTTGCCCTGCACCTGCAAGGTTTCGATGGCCGACAGGTCGCCGCGCAGCGCCGTGTCCACCTGCACCCGGATCGGGATCAGCCGGTCGCCGTCGCGGAACTTGGCGAGGTTCGCCGGCACGTCGCCGATGGTGGCGATCCGCACGGCGTCGCTGATCGCCTCCGTGCTGACGCCGAACCGCGCGGCCTCGTCGCCCCGCGGCGTCACGCGGATTTCGGGCCGGTCCGACCCGGCGCTGGGCGCCACGTTGCCGAAGCCCGGCAGGCGGCGCATCCCGCCCTCCAGCCCGGCAACGGCACGGTTCAACGCCACCGGGTCGTCGCCCAGGATGGTGACGGTCAGCTCGCGCTCGCCGCGGTCGTTCACATACCAGCCGCGCATGTCGGGGAGGGCCGCGAGGCGCCGGGTCAGCTCGGCCTCGACCTGCTTCTGGGTGCGGGTGCGGGCGTCCTTGCCGACCAGATTCACGATCACCTTGGCCCGGCGGATTTCCGCCCCCGCCCCGGTCGGCGTCGTGCCGCCGACCACGAACACGGTCGTCACCTCCGGGATGCGCCGGAACTCCGCCGCGATCCGGTCCGTGCCGGCGCGGGTATCCGCCAAGGTGGAGCCTGGCGGCAGCTCGATGGACAGCACCACCCGGCTTTCATCCGGCGGTGGGATGAACCCCGTCGGCAGCAGCGTCGTGGAGAAGATGGACACCGCGAACGCCGCCAATCCCGCCAGCAGCGTCAGCCAGCGCCAGCGCAGCGTGCCCGCCAGGAAGCGCGTGTAGGCACGCATCACCCAGCCGTCCCGCTCCGTGTGCGCCGCCACCGGCCGCATCAGGTAGGCCGCCATCAGCGGCGTGATCAGCCGCGCCACCAGCAGCGACGCCAGCACGGCGGCGGCCACCGTCAGCCCGAACTGCTTGAAGAACTGCCCGGCGATGCCGCCCATGAAGCTGACCGGGGAGAACACTGCGACGATGGTGAAGGTGATCGCGATCACCGCCAGGCCGATCTCGTCCGCGGCCTCCACCGCCGCCTCGAACGGGCGCTTGCCCATGCGCATGTGGCGGACGATGTTCTCGATCTCGACGATGGCGTCATCCACCAGGATGCCGGTCACGAGCGTGATGCCGAGCAGGCTGACGAAGTTGAGCGAGAAGCCCATCAACTGCATCGCCGCGAACGCAGGCAGCACCGACAGCGGCAGCGCCGCGGCCACCAGCAGCGTCGCCCGCCAGTCCCGCAGGAACACCAGCACGACGATGGTGGCCAGCACCGCGCCCTCGATCAGGCCGTGCATGGCGGACAGGTAGTTGCCGCGCGTGGCGCGTACGCTGTCGTCTATCAGCGAATACGTCACCTCCGGATGCGCGCGTTGCAGCGCCTGGAGACGCTCGGCCACGGCGTCCGCCACGGTCACGTCGCTGGCCCCCTTGGCGCGGAACACTGCGAAGGACACGACGGGGGTTTCCCCGTTCAGCCGGGCGAAGTCGCGCGGCTCCTCATAGCTGTCCTCGACGCGGGCCACGTCGGACAGCCGCACCTCGCGCCCGCCGGGCAGCACCAGGCGGGTGGCGGCCAGGGACTGCAGGGTGCGGGCGCCGGCCAGGGTGCGTATCGCCTGCTCCTGGCTACCGATCTCGCCACGGCCGCCGGACAGGTCGGCGCTGGTGGCGCGGAGCTGCTTGTTCACATCGCCAGCGGTGATGCCCAGGGACGCCAGGCGGTCCGGGTCCAGGCTCACGCGGATTTCGCGGGTCACGCCGCCGATCCGCTCGACCTGGCCGATGCCGCGTATGCCCTGCAGGTCGCGCAGCACGGTGTCGTCTATAAACCAGGACAGCCCTTCCAGCGTCTTGCCCGGCGCCGTCGCGGCGTAGGTCTGGATGCTCTGGCCGACGATGTCTATGCGCTGGATCACCGGCTCGTCTATGCCGCGCGGCAGGTCGGAGCGTATCTTGCTCACGGCGTCGCGCACGTCGTTCAGGGCGCGGTCGGTGCTGACCTCCAGCCGCAGCTCGACGACGGTCTGGCTTTGCCCGTCGGTGACGGTGCTTTGCACGTGCTTGACGCCGGACACGTTGGCAACGGCGTCCTCGATCTTCTTGGTGACCTGGCTTTCCAGCTCACCTGGCGCGGCGCCGGGCTGGGTCACGACGACGGACACGATGGGGACGTCCACATTCGGCGAGCGCGTGATGGGCAGCATGTTGAAGCCGACCACGCCCAGCAGCGTCAGCACCGCAAACAGCACGAGCGGCGGGATCGGGTTGCGGATCGCCGCGCCGGAGATGTTGAAGGCCATCGCGCTACGTCCCCTTGCCAGTCCCGGGACCCGCCCCCGGGTCGGCCACTGGCGTCACCCGGTCGCCGCCGCGGATGAAGGTGCCGGAGACCGACACCACCGCGTCCCCCTCCTGCACCCCTTGCGTGATCTCGGCCCGGCCGCCGCCGCGCAGGCCGACCTGGACCGCGCGGGTGTCCACTACGCCGTCGCGCACCACCTGGACCACGGCGCCGCCGGGCTGGAACAGGATGGCGGATAGGGGGACCAGCACGCCCTCATGCCTGGCGACCTCGACGGTTGCGCGGGCGAAGCTGCCGACCACCAGCCCACCCTCGCCGGACACCGCGACGCGGACGCGGCCCAGGCGGGTGGCACGGCTGACCTCCGGCGACACCAGGCGGACTTGGCCAGTGCGGGCGCCGCCCACCGTCTCGATCCGGGCAGGCTGACCTGGGCGCAGCTTGGCGAGCGACACTTCCGGCACGTCCGCCTCCAGCTCCACGGCGTCGTCCCCGATGATCCGGAACAGCGGGTCGCCGGCGCCCATGACCACGGCGCCCTGCCGGGCGATGCGCCGGCTGATGCGTCCGGCGACGGGGGCGCGCAGCTCCGTCCGGGCGAGGCGGACCAGCAGTTCGCGCCGTTGCGCGTCCGCCAGGGCGCGGTCGGCCTCCGCGGCGTGCAGGGCGCCGGTGGCGGCGTCCAGCCGGGCTGCGGCGGTGGCGGACGCGGCCTGCCGCTGCTCGAACACCTCACGCGAGGCGTTGCCGCCCGACAGCAGGTCGCGCGTGCGGGCGAGCGCCAGGTCCACCTGGGTGCGGGTGGCCTGCGCCTCGGCCATGCTGCTGCGAGCCTGGGCGATGGCGGCGTCGGCGCGGGCCGCCTGCGCCGCGTTCTGGGCGATGCTGGCGTCCAGCACGTCGCGCGACAGCCGGGCCAGGACCTGGCCGGCCGTGACCAGGTCGCCCTCCTCGGCCAGGATTTCGGTGACGGCCAGGCCCTCGATTTGCGGGCTGACCAGCACCTCCTCCCGCGGGACCAGGGTGCCGGTCAGGACGGCGGTCTCCTGGATGACGCCGCGGGTGGCGGGCACGACCGTCACCGCGGGCGGGATTGGGTCGGCGGGCGGCGGGGTGGCGGCCCAGGCCGGGGCAGCAAGCAGCAGGGCCACGGCGATCCAGCGGATCATGGTGCAGCCCCGTCCTGCGGAGGTTGGGGCCGCAGGAAGCGGCGCAGCAGCAGTTGCAGCACCGGGCGGAACCGGGCGGCGGTCAGGGTCGGGTCCAGCGCCTGATGCACCACCAGCCCGTCACCCATCGCCATCACGAGCTGAACCGCGGTTTCCACATCCAAGTCCGGGTCCACCGTGCCGCGCGCCTGGCCGCGGCGCAGGGCGGCGATCACGCCGGCGCGGGCTTCGCGGATGTTGCGGTCGAACATCGCGCGCACTTCGGGGTTGCGGACGGCCTCCGACATGGTTTCCGCCGCCAACGCCGCCTGCGGCCCAGCGAGCATCTGTTCCAGCGTGTCTATGCCGATGCTGGCTAGCGCCTCCACGGGGTCGTCGGCCTCCGCCATGCGCTCGAAGAACGCGGCATGGTGGACGCGGTCGGCCTCCGCGATGGCGGCGATGATGCTGACCTTGCTGGGGAAGTAGCGATACACTGCGCCTGGGCTCATGGCCGCCTCGGTGCAGATTTCCTGCATGGAGGCACCGTGGAAGCCGGAGCGGGCGAAGCAGGCCATCGCAGCGTCCAGGACGCGCTGCCGGGGCGGGGCAAGGGAGTCGGGCATGGGCTGAGACGCGGAGTTCGTCATTGCTGCGAGTACACCGGTGCAACAATCCAGCAACAGCAAGGCCCGACCATCAGGCCATTGAACCGCCGCGCCGCAACCGGCTGGCAGTGACGGATGGAATGGATAGCCAGCCGCGGCATTGGAACAGCCCTGGATGCGAATGAACATTCACTTGCGCCTATACAGGCCATTGTCAAGCACGCGTCATCGCCTGCAACATGCGTCCGGATTTACGGAGGCCGCGCGATGCCAGACGACGCCGACCTGATTGCCGCCGCCGCCGTGCTGGGCATCACCCTCGACCCCCTCTGGCACGACGCCATACGATTCCATCTGGAACTCAGCCTGCGCGCGGCCGGCCTGGTGGCGGAGTTCCCCCTGCCGGACGAGGCCGACCTGGCGCCGGTGTTCGCGGCATGACCGCATGGATGACAGCCGGCCAGATCGCCGCCGGAGTGCTGGACCGCAGCCTGACGGCGCATGGGGCCGTGACCGATGCCCTCGACCGCATCGGCCGGGCCACGCCCATCAACGCCTTCACCGACGTGCTGGCCGAGCGTGCGCTGCTCCTCGCCAAGGCGCATGACACGAACGGCCCGCAGAGGCCGCTGGCCGGCGTGCCGTTCGCCGTCAAGAACCTGTTCGACGTGGAGGGCCTGCCGACCCGCGCCGGCTCCCTCATCAACCGCGGGCGCGCCCCGGCCACGGCGGACGCCTTCGCCATCCAGCAACTGGAGCGCGCCGGCGCCATCCTGGTCGGCACCCTCAACATGGGCGAATACGCCTACGACTTCACCGGCGAGAACGCCCATGACGCCGCCTGTCGCAACCCGCATGATCCCGGGCGGATGACGGGCGGCTCGTCCAGCGGATCGGGCGCCGCGGTCGCGGCGGGAGTGGTGCCGTTCACGCTGGGGTCGGACACCAACGGCTCCATCCGCGTGCCGGCGTCGCTGTGCGGCGTGTTCGGGCTGAAGCCGACCTATGGCCGGCTGTCCCGCGCCGGCACGTTCCCATTCGTGTCCAGCCTGGACCACATCGGCCCGCTGGCGCGGACGGTGGGAGACCTTCAGTTGGCCTATGACGCCATGACCGGCCCGGACCCGGCCGATCCCGTCTGCACCGGCCGGCCAGCGGACCCAACCGGCCCCGATGAGGTCGAGGGTCTGCGGATCGCCGTCGCCGGCGGGCATTTCATGGCCAATGCCGGGCCAGACGCCCTGGCGGCGCTGGACCGCGTTGCCTCCGCTCTGGGCGCCACGGCGCAGGTCGAGCTGCCCCAGGCCGCCCGCGCCCGCGCCGCAGCCTATGTCATCACCACTGTGGAAGGCGCGGCCCTGCACCTGGACCGGCTGCGAACCCGGCCCGGCGATTTCGACCCGGACGTGCGGGACCGGCTGATCGCCGGCGCAATGGTGCCCGGCGCGTTCTACGTCCGTGCCCAGCGGTTCCGGCGGTGGTATCGCGAGCAGGTGCTGGGCCTGTTCGGGCAATGGGACGCCATCCTCGCCCCGGCCACCCCGTGCACGGCGCCGATGATCGGGCAGACGACGATGGAGCTGTCCGGCGAAACCGTGCCGGTCCGCGCCATGCTGGGGGTGCTGACCCAGCCGATCTCGTTCATCGGCCTGCCGGTGGTGGCCGTGCCGGTGCCGCTGCCGGGCCTGCCGATCGGGGTGCAGGTGATCGCGGCGCCGTGGCGGGAGGCGACGGCGCTGCGCATCGCGCGGCATCTGGAGGCCAGGGGCGTGGTCCGGGCACCGCGTCCGGACTTGTCGGCTTGAGCGCCTTCCTTCTCCCTCTCCCTCCGGGAGAGGGTTGGGGTGAGGGGGCGGGCAAGCACCGCTCGTTCCTGAAAGGGACCTTGCGCTGGACGCATCCGCAGTCCTCCGCTCCGCAGCCAAGACCCCCTCACCCCGACCCTCTCCCGGAGGCGGAGGGAGAAGGAAGGCGCCTGGCACTACGCCGGGGAGTGCCGGCATGACCGACGTCAACCTTCCCGATGTCGTCGCCGAGGTCACCGCGGCCTTTGCCGCCTACGAGGCCGCGCTGGTTTCCAACGATGTTGCCACCCTCGACGCCCTGTTTTGGAACAGCCCGCATACCATCCGCTACGGCATGGCCGAGGTCCTCTACGGCTCCGGCGAGATCAAGGCTTTCCGGGCCGCCCGTCCAGCCGCCGGGCTGCCCCGCATCCTGGACCGCACCGTCATCACCACCTTTGGCCACGATACGGCTACGGCCAGCACCCTGTTCCGCCGCGCGCCGGGCAAGCTGGGCCGGCAGATGCAGACCTGGGTGCGCCTGCCGGAGGGATGGCGCGTGGTCGCCGCCCACGTCAGCCTGATGGAAGAACCAGCTCCCGCTCCTTGACCCGGCTTGCCGCCGCCAGCACCGCCAGCCCAGCTAGGGCCGACAGCAGGGAGCCCACGAACACCGCCAGCTTCACCTCGTCGCCCCTCGGCGAGCCGCGGAAGGCGAGGTCGCCGATGAACAGGCTCATGGTGAAGCCGATGCCGCACAGCACGGCGCCGCCATAAAGCTGCGGCAGCGTGACCCCCGCCGGCAGCCGCGCCAAGCCCAGCCGCGATGCCGCCATGACGGCGCCGAACACGCCGAGCTGCTTGCCCAGGAACAGCCCCAGCGCCGTGCCGATGGCCAGCCGGTCCGTCCAGGCGCCCGGCGGCAGCGTGTCGAACCGCAGCCCGGCATTGGCCAGACCGAACAGCGGCAGGATGCCATAGGCGACCCATTGGCCCAGCTTGTGCTCCAGCGCCTGGGCCGGGGCCTGCGCCTCGCCGGGGCGCTTGCGCATCGGGATGACGAGGGCCAGCGCGACGCCGGACAGCGTGGCGTGGATGCCGGACCCGAACACCAGCGCCCACAACGCCGCGCCGCCGAGCAAGTACGGCCACAGCGCCCGCACTCCCGCCCGGTTCAAGCCGAGCAGCCCCAGCCACACCAGCACGGCGCCGCCGAGGTCCCACAGGTTCAGCCCGTGCGTGTAGAACAGCGCGATCACCAGGATGGCGCCGAGGTCGTCAATGATCGCCAGCGCCGTCAGGAACACCTTGAGGCCCACCGGCACCCGCCGCCCCAGCACCGCCAGCACCGCAAGCGCAAAGGCGATGTCCGTCGCCACCGGCACCGCCCAGCCGCGCAGCGCCGTCGCGTCCCCCCAGTTGAGCGCCACCAGGATCAACGCCGGCACGATCATGCCGCCCAGGGCCGCCAGCCCTGGTGCCGCAAGGCGTGCGGGCGACGCAAGCTCGCCCATCGTGATCTCCCGGCGCAGCTCCAGCCCAACCAGCAGGAAGAACACCGCCATCAGCCCGTCGTTGATGATGACGAGCGGCGTTTCGTGCAGCACCGGCGCCTGCAGCAGGGCGCGATACAGGTCGCCAGCGGAGGAGTTGGCCCATACCAGCGCCGCCGCCGCCGACAGCATCAGCACGGCGCCGCCCGCAGCCTCGCTCCGCAGGAAATCCTGCAGGGCGGCGAAGCGCAGGCGCGTGGGGAACACCCGTAAAGGCGGCATGGCGTCTCCTGGTGCAGAGCGGGGAATGCGGGGCGGGCAACGCGGGCCTTGATGCGGCGTTGCGAAGGAACACCAGAAGGCTATGCCCCAACCCTTGCTGACTCAACGATTGTTGCAACACGACACCGGGAGCCTGGACGCAGGTAAGGCCGCGCATCCCGCCGCCACATGGCTTGCCGCCATGCGTGCCGGGGATTTCCCATCGGCCTGGGCCGTCAGCGATGCGGTGCTGGCAGCCCGCGACCCGGCAACGCGCGACGACCCGCACCTGCCTTACCATCTCCGCTGGGTGTGGGACGGACAGCCACCGGACGGCAAGCATGTCCTGGTCCGGTGCTACCACGGGCTGGGCGACACCTTGCAGTTCTGTCGTTTCCTGCCCTTGCTGCGCCAGCGCGTCGCATCCCTAACCCTGGAGGTGCAGCCGGAGCTGGCCGGCCTGCTGCAGGACCTGCCCGGCCCCGACCGCCTGGTGCCATTCCGCCCCGACGCCCCGCTGCCCTCGTCGGAGTGCGACATCGAGATTATGGAGTTGGCGCACCTGCTGCGCGTTGCACCGGGTCCAGCGCCGTACCTGCAGGCGCACCCCGGCCCGCGCCCCGGGCCGGGGCTGCTGGCCGGCGTCTGCTGGCAAGCCGGCGGCTGGGACCCCGGCCGGTCGGTTCCGCTGCCGCTGCTGGCGCCTCTGGCCCAGGTACCCGGCATACGGCTCGTCAGCTTGCAGCGCGGCCCCGGCGCGGACGACGCCGGCCGGCCCGGCGCACCGCCGCTGCTGTTGGCCGGGGAGCGCGGGATGGACATGGCCGATGCCGCGCGGCTGCTGGCGTCGCTGGACCTGGTGGTCACGGTGGACACGATGATCGCGCACCTCGCCGGCGCACTCGGCCGCCCGGCCTGGGTGCTGCTGCAGGCGGAAGCCGACTGGCGCTGGATGGCTGGACGCGAGGACAGCCCGTGGTATCCCAGCCTGCGCCTGTTCCACCAGGATACGGCGGGGGAATGGGGCGGGGTCGCGCGGCGGCTGCACGGCGCCCTTGCCGAGTGGGCGGAGAACGTGGCACGGAACCCTGACCCTTCTCACGGGTTTGAACGAATCACGCCCGCCCCGCTTAGGAACCCCATTTGCGGATCGTTATCCTCGGCCTGACCATCACCTCGTCCTGGGGCAACGGCCACGCGACGACCTACCGCGGCCTCGTACGCGGCCTAGCCCGGCGGGGCCACCAGGTGCTGTTCCTAGAGTGGGACAAGCCCTGGTATGCCGACAACCGCGACATGCCGGCACCGCCTTGGGGCGAAACGCGGCTATACTCCGGCCTGGACGAGTTGGCCGGACGCTGGTCCGGCGCCATCGCCGCGGCGGACCTGGTGGTGGTCGGCTCCTATGTGCCGGACGGCGCCGCCGTGGGGGCGCTGGCGCAGCGCCTGGCCGGCGGCACCGTCGCCTTCTACGACATAGACACCCCGGTGACGCTCGCGGCGCTGGAGACCGGCGCCTGTGACTACTTGACACCGGAGCTGCTGCGCGGCTTCGACCTGTATCTGTCCTTCACCGGCGGGCCAACGCTGCAATACCTGGAAGCCACCCTGGGCGCACGGGCGGCGCGGGCGCTGTATTGCTCGGCTGACCCCGAGGTTTACCGGCCCGACCCGGACACGCAGCCTACGTTGGACCTCGGCTACCTCGGTACCTACAGTCGGGACCGGCAGCCCACCGTGGATGTCCTGCTGTGCCAGCCGGCGCAGGCCTGGCCGGAGGGGCGCTTCGCCGTCGCCGGACCGCTGTATCCCGCGGAGATCGCCTGGCCTGCGAATGTCGAACGGGTGGAGCACCTGGCGCCCGACCGGCACCGCGCGTTCTATGCGGGTCAGCGATTCACCCTGAATGTGACGCGCGCCGACATGATCCAGCGGGGCTACAGCCCGAGCGTCCGGCTGTTCGAGGCCGCGTGCTGCGGCGTGCCGATCATCAGCGACTGGTGGGCCGGGCTGGACGCCTTCTTCAAGCCGGATGAGGAGATCCTGATCGCGCGGGATGCCGGGGAGGTGCTGCGGGTGCTGCGCTCGATGCCGGAGGCACGGCGCCGGGAGGTGGCGGACGCCGCCCGCGCCCGCGTGCTGGGCGCGCACACCGGAGACCACCGGGCGGCGGAACTTGAGGCCTATGCGGCGGAGGCGGCACAGGGTGCGCACGCTGGCGCCCGCCGGACGGCGCACGCATGAACCTGGTCATCTTCGGCCTGTCCGTCAGCTCGTCCTGGGGCAACGGCCATGCGTCCTTGTGGCGCGGGCTGATCGGCGCGCTGCTGGATGCGGGGCACCGGGTCACGTTCTGGGAACGCGACGTGCCCTATTACCGGGAACACCGTGACCTGCACGCGCTGCCATCGGGGGGCGCCCTGGAACTCTATGCGGATTGGGACGACGCGCTGCCGCGGATGCGCCGGTCCCTCGCCGGCGCAGACGTGGGCATGGTCACGTCGTACTGCCCGGACGGCCTCGCCGCCACGGCACTGGTGCAGAACAGCTGCGCTGGGGTGCGCTGCTTCTACGACCTGGACACCCCGGTGACGCTGGCCCGGCTGGAGGCTGGGGAGGGCGTGGGCTACATCGGAGCGGAGGGCTTGGGCGGCTTCGACCTCGTGCTCAGCTACACCGGTGGGACGGCGCTGGATGCGCTTCGGGACCGGCTGGGCGCACGCCGGGTCGCGCCGATCTATGGCTCCGTGGACCCGGCGCTGCACCGCCCGGTGCCACCGCGGGCCGAATACCAGGCCGCGCTGTCCTATCTCGGCACCTATGCCGCCGACCGGCAGGCGGCGCTGGAGCGTTTGTTCGTCGAACCGGCCCGTGCCCTGCCCGGCGAGCGCTTCGTGATCGGCGGCGCGCAGTATCCCGACGGCTTTCCCTGGACGCCCAACACCTGGTTCGTCCGCCACCTGCCGCCGGCGGAGCATCCCGCCTTCTACTGCTCGTCCCGCCTGACCCTGAACGTCACCCGGGAGGCGATGGCGCGCATGGGCTGGTGCCCGTCCGGCCGGCTGTTCGAGGCCGCGGCCTGCGGCGTGCCGATCCTGTCCGACGCGTGGGCCGGGCTGGACGAGTTCTTCACGCCCGGCGCCGAGATCCTGGTGGCCGGCACGACAGCCGAAGCGCTGGAAGGGCTGCGCCTGCCGCCAGGCGACCTCGCCGCCATCGCCCGGCGCGCCCGCGAACGCACGCTCGACGAACACAGCGCCGCCCGCCGCGCGGCGCAGATGGTGCAAGCGTTTGAGGACGCCAGCACGCCGGTGTCGGCATGATGCAGGGCCTGTTCTGCTCCCTCTCCCTCCGGGAGAGGGTTGGGGTGAGGGGGTCTTGGCTGCGGAGCGGGGCACGGTCAGGGCAAGCGGCGCACAGCCCTTCACGGGCCAGGGACAGGGCTTGCCCACCCCCTCACCCCAACCCTCTCCCAGAGGGAGAGGGAGAAGAAGCAGCATTCTTCCCAGTGGCCAATTCCTAATGTGGGGCATCATCCCCGCGGCCGGTGCCGGCACCCGCATCCAGCCGCTCGCCTTCAGCAAGGAGCTGCTGCCAGTCGGCTCCCGCCTCGACGCCGGCGGCATCGAACGGCCCCGCGCCGTCAGCGAATACCTGATCGAGCGCATGGTGCGGGCCGGCGCCGGCAAGATCTGCTTCGTGATCTCGCCCTGGAAGAGCGACATCCTGCAATACTACGGAGGCCAAGTGGGCGACGTGGACGTGGCCTATGTCTGCCAGGCCGGGGCCGTCGGCCTGTGCGACGCCATCTTCCGCGCCCTGCCGCTGATCCCCCGCGACGAGCCGGTCATCGTCGGCCTGCCCGACACCATCTGGTTCCCCGCCGACGCCCTGTGCCGCCTGCCGGACGACCGCCTGTCCTTCCTGCTGTTCCCCGTCGAACGTCCGGAACTGTTCGACGCCGTGGACCTGGACGGCGACGGCCGCGTGCTGGAAATCCAGGTCAAGTCCGCCGCCGCCCGCACCAACTGGATTTGGGGCGCCTTCAAGATGCCCGGCGCCACCCTGCATGACCTGCACCGCCTATGGCTGGTGCGCGACCGCCGCGACGAATACATCGGCACGCTGGTGAACGCCTGGCTGCAGGACGGCGGCGAGGCCTGGGGCGTGCGCGGCGGCAGCAGCTACGTGGATGTCGGCACCCTGAACGGCTACCGCGAGGCCATGCGCCTGCTGGGCGGCCAGGCCGCCGCCCCTGCTCCCCTGCACACGCCCGGCGAGAAGCGCACCGGCCCCGCCTTGGGCAGCACCCTGTTGGAGAAACCTGTTTGATCACCGACGAATGGACCACCGAGCGCATCCAGGAGCGCGCCCGCGCCCTCGGCCCCTGGTTCCACAACATGGAGCTGCGCGGCGTCCGCACCGCGCCGGAGCACTTCCTCGGCGACTACCCGATGGTGAAGTGGCAGCGTTTTCAGGACGCGCTGCCTGCGGACCTCACGGGCAAGACGGTGCTCGACATCGGCTGCAACGCCGGGTTCTACAGCATGGAGATGAAGCGTCGCGGCGCCGCCCGGGTGCTGGGCCTGGACTTCGACGAGGACTACCTGGCGCAGGCTCGCTTCGCCGCCGAGGTCGAAGGGCTGGACATCGAGTTCCGGCAGATGTCGGTCTATGACGTGGGGCAGTTGGGCGAGCGGTTCGACGTCGTGTTCTTCATCGGCGTCCTGTATCACCTGCGGCATCCGCTGCTGGCGCTCGACCTGATCCACGAGCACGTCGCCGGCGACCTCATGGTGTTCCAATCCATGCAGCGCGGCTCCAACCAGGTGCTGCCGCTCGCCGACGACTACGAGTTCTGGGAAACCGGCATCTTCGACGATCCCGGCTATCCCAAGCTGCACTTCATCGAGAACAGCTACTCGCACGACAACACCAATTGGTGGGCGCCCAACCGCGCCTGCTCCGCGGCGATGCTGCGGGCGGCCGGGTTCACCATCGAGAGCAACCCGGAGGACGAAGTTTTCATATGTCGCCGGGCCGGGCAGCCCGATGCGCGCTACGGCGCGGTTTATCCCGCGCGCAAAGGCGGTGCCGCGTTGAAGGAGGATGGGCCATGATCGAAGCGGCGATGATCTGGAACGAGCCGAACAACAAGTCGCACTGGGACTTCGAGAACGACCCGGGCTGGGCCGTTTTTTCGGAGATGACCAAGCTGGCGGGCCAGGCCATCGCCGCCGAGGCGCCGGGCCTACCGCGCGTGCTGGGCGGGATCAGCCCGATTGATCCCGACTTCATCCGCGTGCTGCAAGGCCACGGCGCGCTGGCGGACCTGGATGCGGTGGCGGTCCACGGCTTCCCGCTGGATTGGAACCATTGGATGCTGGATGAATGGCCGGCCAAGCTGGACAGCATCCGTGCCGTCACCGACCTGCCGCTGTGGGTCAGCGAGGTCGGCATCAGCACCTTCGGCGCCGAGGAGGTGCAGGAGTGGGGCCTGCGCCGCACCGCCGAGCTGCTGATCGGCCAGGCGCCGCGCATCCATTGGTACAGCCTGTATGACCTGCCTGCCGACTGGCCGGCTACCACCCGGCACCGGGAGGCCGAGGGCAGCAGCTACTACCGCCACTTCCACATGGGCCTGCTGGACGAGCACGGGCGCCCCAAGCGCGCCGCCCGCGTGTTCCACGAGTTCACGCCCGAGATCGGCCTCTGCCAGTGGTTCCACTACCAGGACCACCGGCTGGACGACGCGGTGCGGCATATGCGCGACATGGGCGTGACCTACCTGCGGACCGGGCTGAGCTGGGCAGACTGGTATCGCCCGGACTGCGAGGCATGGTTCGACCGGCAGATGCGGGCGCTGGAGGGCTTCAAGGTCACCGCTACCTTCTGCTTCACCCCGGAGGACAAGGGGCAGTGGCCGCACTACACCGCCGTCCCCAGGCATCCCGAGGAGTTCGCGGAGTTCTGCGCCAAGATGATCCGGCGCTATGCCCCGGGACGCGCCGATGCGGTCCGCCAACCCGCGCACGCCGGGTAGCCCGGTGGTGGAGGCCGTGCTGCACAGCTTGGCCCGGCGCATCCCCACGGACTGCCGCATCGCGCTGGTCGTCGCCCATCCGGACGACGAAATCCTCGCCGCCGGCGCCAGCCTGCACCTGATGACGGACCTGCTGCTGGTGCACGTGACGGATGGCGCGCCGCGCGGGCTGGATGATGCGGCGCGTGCCGGATTCGACTCGCCCGAGGCTTATGGCGCCGCCCGGCAGGCGGAGCTGTCGCAGGCGTTGCTGCTGGCGCGTTGCAATGCCGCAAGGACCGGGCTGGGCATCCCCGACCAGGATGCCAGCAAGGCCATGCCCGCCATCGCCCGCAGCCTGTCCCAGCTGTTCGCGCGGCATGGGACGCAGGTCGTCATCACCCATGCCTATGAGGGCGGCCATCCCGACCACGACGCGACGGCGCTTGCGGTCCATGCGGCGGCGCCAGGCCGGGTGATCGAGTTCGCTGGCTACCATGCCGGGCCTGACGGCAGCTTTGTCGCCGGCGAGTTCCTGCCGGGGCCGCCCGCCACGGACATCCTGTTGGACGACGGGGAACAGGCGCTGAAGCGGGCGCTGCTCGACTGCTTCCCGACACAGGCGCGCATCCTCGCCGAGTTCGGCACCACGGCCGAACGCTTCCGCTCCGCCCGACCCGACTTCGGCGAGCCGCCCCACCCTGGCACCCTGAACTACGAGCAATGGGGCTGGGGCATGACTGGCGAACGCTGGCGCGCCCTGGCCGCCGCAGCCCTGGCAGAGTTGGAGCATCCATGCGCCGCATGACGATCCTGAGCGTCGCCTACTCTCTGGCGCCGGTCGGGCCGGATTCCGTAGGCGGGTCCGAGCAGGTGCTGACGGCGCTGGACCGCGCCCTGACCGATGCCGGGCACCGCAACATCGTAGTGGCCTGCCAGGGGTCGGAGGTCGCGGGCGAGCTGGTGTCCTTCCCCGGCCCGCCCACGGGCGGCCGCATTGACGGGCGCTGCCGGGTCGGCAAGCAGCGGGCGATGCGACGGCTGATCGGCGAGGTGCTGGTGCGCGAGAAGGTGGACCTCGTCCACATGCACGGGCTGGACTTCAACAAGGTGCTGCCGCCGCCCGGGGTGCCGGTGCTGGCCACGCTGCACCTGCCGCCCTTCTTCTATCCTTGGGACGCGCTGTGGCCGCAGCGCCCGGACACCTGGACGCATTGCGTGTCCGCCAGCCAGATGCGGGAGGCGCCGCCGTCCCACCTGATGCTGCCGCCGATCCCGAACGGCGTGCCGGTGGAGTTGCTGGGTCGCCTGCGCCCACGCAAGTGCAACTACGCGCTGATGCTGGCGCGGGTGTGCCCGGAGAAGGGACTGAACATGGGCCTGGATGCCGCACGGCTGGCCGGGTCGCCCATGCTGCTGGCCGGGGAGGTTTTTCCTTATGCCTCGCATCAGGCGTACTTCCGGGATGAGGTGGCGCCCCGGTTGAACCGGGAGCGCCGCTACCTCGGACCCGTGGGCTTCGTCCGCAAGCGCCGGCTGCTGACCGCGGCGCGCTGCCTGCTGATCCCGAGCCAGGTGCCGGAAACCAGCTCGCTGGTGGCGATGGAGGCCGCGGCCTGCGGCACGCCGGTGATCGCCTTCCGCGCCGGCGCCCTGCCGGAGGTGGTCGAGGATGGGCGCACCGGCATCCTGGTGGACAGCACAGAGGAGATGGCGGACGCCATCGGCCGGATCGGCGCCATAGACCCGGAGGTATGCCGCGAGACGGCCCGGCGCCGCTTCACCATCGGGCGGATGGCCGCGGCCTACATGGACCGCTACGAGAGCCTGATCGAGCGGCGGGTGTCGGCGGCTGCTTGAACCGGCTGGCGTGATTGCTGTCCCGGCTGGCGCAATCGCCGTCCTGGACACCGACGCCGCGCTGATTGCGCTGGCGCCGGAGTGGACTGGATTGTGGGAGCGCCTGCCCGGACTCTCGCCCTTCACCGCGCCGGCTTGGCTGCTGCCGTGGTGGCGGCATTTCGGCACGGGGCAGCCGCGGGTGGCCACGCTGCGCCGGGACGGCCGGCTGGCGGCGGTGCTGCCGTTGTATGTCCTGGACGAGCCTAGTGGGAACGAGCCAGGCGGGGATAGGCCGGGCGGGCGCAAGCTGCTGCCGGTCGGCGCGGGGCTGTCCGACTACCAGGATGTGCTGGCGGAGCCGGGGGTGGACCCGTCCCCGCTGCTGCATGCCGTGCTGGGGCGGGATGACGGGGTGTCGGTGTGCGACCTGATCGAGGTGCCGCCGGGATCGGCGCTGCACGGCCTGACAGCGCCGCCGGGCTGGACGATGCGGTGGGGCGGGGGCAGTCCCTGCCCGGTGCTGGCGTTGCCGGGGTCGGTCGGCGCGATGGCGGACGCCGTGCCCGCCGGGCAACTGCGGAAGCTGCGGATGAACCGGCACCGGGCGGAGCGCGGCGGCGGGGTGATGCGGGAGCGTGCGACGGCGCTGACGCTCCCGGGATTGCAGGCCGAGCTGATCCGCTTGCACCAGGGCCGTTGGGCAGCCGCTGGCGAACCCGGCGTGCTGGCCGACCCGGCGGTGCTGGCGCTGCATCAGGATGCAGCGCCGGGCCTGCTGGCCGCCGGAGCGTTGCGGCTGGAAGTGCTGCTGGCTGGGCGTGAGGTGGTGGCCGCCATCATGGCGCTGCTCGCGCCGGGGCGCATCCTGTTCTACCTGAGCGGCTACGACGCCGCCCACGCCTTCATCAGCCCCGGCACGCTGCTGCTGGGCGCGATGCTGGAGGACGCCGTGCGGGAGGGCCGGACGGAGGCGCATTTCCTGCGGGGCCGGGAGGGCTACAAGTATGCCTGGGGCGCCGTGGACCGGATGAACGCGACGTGCAGCCTGCATCCTGTCCCGGCGGGAAGGGGCGACGCAGCACGCTGACGGTCTGTTTCATGAGCGCACCGGACCCAAGCGGCTGCAGGTCCGGTCCTGGCCAGCGTCTTGCCGCGCGCCTGACGGGCCGATGTTCAGGGCGGACGTTGTTTGAAGGTGCTCCCGCGGCGGCAACGGCCTCTTGCGCATCAGCCCATGCAGTGGTCATAGGGTGCCGCACCAACCGGGATCACTTGCCATGAGCGACACCTCCACCCCCGCCCTACCCGAAACAGCACGCCGCTTCGCCATTGCCCGCCCGAAAGTCCCGCCCTTCGCGCGCTTCAAAGGCACTTCGGCTTGGCGGAAGGATCGCAGGCGCGCACACGAATACGCCCGGTTCCGCGCTGCGGAGAGGCTGACGAACCACAGCACGGCAACATCAAACCCCTGATCTCGTCGGAGCCTCGCTCTCGTGGCTGGAGAGCGAGGCGGCAACTACCTTGGACGCGATTTCTCCTGGCCCGAAGCTGCTCGTCGGAAGAAGCGCGCAATAGACCTAACGGGCTCTAGACCTCTGCAGCCGCGTCCTGCTGTCAACCGGGCCTCAATCGAACTCCTGCCATCATAACGGCAGGTTCACCCCGTCCACCCGCCCGCCGCCGTCCCACAGCACCATCACGCTGCGCGAGGCCGGCGCCAACTCGATCCGTTGCAGCAGGTCGAGCGGCGTGCCCAGCAGGTGCGCCAGCACCGCCTTCAGCAAGTCGGAGTGGCCGACCAGCACCGCCTCCCCGTCCCCCACCGCCGTCCGCACCCGGGCAACGGCGGCCAGAGCCCGCGCCTGGGCGGCGGCCATCGTCTCCCCGCCCGGTGTCGGCGCCAGGCTGCGGCAGCGGTTCCAGACATCCCAGGCAGGGTCAGACGCCAGGGTGTCGAACGTCATGCCCATCCAGGCGCCGAAGTCCACCTCGTCCAGCCCGGCATCCGTCAGCACCGGCAGCCCGTGCCGGGCGGCGATGGGCGCCGCCGTTTCCTGCGCACGCTGCACCGGGCTGGACAGCACGGCGCGGACCGGCCGGGCGGCCAGCGCATCAGCCAGGGCGGCGGCCTGCGCCACGCCCTCCGCGCTCAGCGGAACGCCGGGCATACGTCCCGCGAGGACCCGGCCCAGCAGGCCATGCGCCGCGTGGCGCACCAGGTGCAGCGTTGTGGCCAACGGTCAGGCCGGAACGGCGGACTCGGCGAACACATCGTCCAGCCGCGAGTCCCACAGCTTGACGCCGCCGGTAATGCCGGCGTCGTTGGACACGGTCCGCACGTCGGACGGCAGCTCGAAGTCCACCAGCTCGGCGTCGCCGCCGCCGATGTAGAGCATGTCGAAGTTGATCAGCGTCCGCAGTTGGTCCAGCGTCCGCTGCACCCGCCGCCGCCATCGCTTGCGCCCGACCTTCCGCACCGCGGCGACGCCGAGATACTCGTCATAGGTCATGCCCTTGTGCGCTGGGTGCTGGCCCATCTCCATGTGCGGCGCCAGGCGCCCGTCGTCATACAATGCGAAGCCGAAGCCGGTGCCCAGCGTGATGACGCACTCCACCCCGCGACCGGTGATCACGCCCAAACCCTGCACCCGCGCGTCGTTCAGCAGGCGCACCGGCTTGCCCAGGGCGTGCTGCAACGCGCCGCCGAGGTCGAACCCGGCCCAGGCCGGCGTGCCGAGGTTCGGCGCTGTGCGCACCACGCCGCCGCGCACCACGCCGGGGAACCCGACTGAAACCCGGTCGAAGCTGCCGGCCTGCGCCGCCAGTCCCAGCAGCGCCGGCATCACCGCGTCCGGCCCGGCGGGATGCGGCGTCTTCACCCGGCGGCGGTCGCCGCATATCGCGCCATACTGGTCCAGTACTCCGGCCTTCAGCCCGGTGCCGCCGACGTCGAGGGTAAGGGTCAGCGGGGCGGGCGGCAGTTCGGTCATGTCTTCTCCAGGATGCGCGGGCCGGAGGGCGTGCCGGCGATGACGCGGGTGGCCATGCCGATGAACAGCCCGGTCTCGACGACGCCCACCAGCGCCTTGAGCCGTGAGTGCAGGGCCGCAGCGTCCGGGATGCCGCCGTTGAAGGCGCAGTCGGCGATCAGGTTGCCACCGTCGGTGCGGAAGGGATCGGACCCGCCGCGCAGCACCGGGTCGGCGCCGGCATCGCGCAGGTGGCGCAGCGCGGCCTCATACCCGAAGGCGACGATCTCCACCGGCAGCAGCACCCCCCGCCCCAGCGCCGGCACCAGCTTGCCTTCATCCACCACGACCGTCA
This sequence comes from Acetobacteraceae bacterium, assembly GCA_036398775.1. Taxonomy (GTDB): domain Bacteria; phylum Pseudomonadota; class Alphaproteobacteria; order Acetobacterales; family Acetobacteraceae; genus DASWOJ01. The sequence goes on along the minus strand of DASWOJ010000418.1, from coordinate 3,766 downwards.
TCCGCCGGCTGGCGGCGGCGACGATCTTCTCCCGCAACAGCGCGCCGCCCAGGCCCTTGATGAGGTCCAGCGTGCCGGTGTTGACCTCGTCCGCGCCGTCTATCGTCAGGTCAATGCAGGTGTAGCTGTCGAAACCCGCCAGCGGGATGCCGAGGTCCCGGGCCTGCGCCGCCGTGCGCTCGGAGGTGGGGATGCCGACGATCCGCAACCCTTCCCGCACTCGGGCGCCCAGCAGCTCGACCGCTATGGCCGCGGTGGAGCCGGTGCCTAATCCCAGCACCATGCCGTCCCGCACCTCCGCCACCGCGGCGGCGGCGGCCTGGCGCTTCAGCTCCGTCTGGTCCATCAGCCCATCCCCAGTTGCGACGTCAGGTCCTGGACAACCTCCATGGGCCGCGGCTCGACGGAGGCGACGACAGGATGTTCTTCCGGCCCCGGCTCCTCCAGGGCGGCGAACTGGCTGTCCAGCAGGCCCGGCGGCATGAAGTGGCCCTGCCGCGCCGCCTGGCGCTGGCCGATCAGCTCCTGGCTGCCCTGCAGGTAGATCAGCCGCACGTCCAGCCGGCCGCCGACCAGGATGGCCCGATAAGCCCGCTTGAGCGCCGAGCACGCCAGCACTCCATGCCGCCCGGCGCCGCGCGTCGCATCTATCCAGGCGGCCATGCTTTGCAGCCACGGCCAGCGGTCCTCGTCGGTCAGCGGGGTGCCGCCGTGCATCTTGGCGACGTTGGCGGGCGGATGGAAGTCGTCGCCGTCCTCGAACTCCCAGCCCAGCCGGCCCGCCAGCAGGGCGGCGACGGTGGTCTTGCCAGAGCCGGACACGCCCATGACGACCAGAACGGCGGGCTTCGGAAGGTTCGCGTCGGTCATCATCCATTCCAGGCCGGGACGGCCGGTGGAGACACTAACCCGCGGCAGCCCGGTCTGTGAACCAGTGCAGCTCGCCTTCCGGATGGTAGCGCGCCGCCGGCAAGGATGCGTTTCCGCCACGCACCTGCGCCAGCACGTCCCGCTTGTCCGCGCCGGCCACCAGGAAGACGGCATGACGGCAGCTTTCCAGCGCAGGGTAGGTCAGGGTGATGCGCGTCGGCTCGCCGGCGGGCGTCACCGCTGCGGCCCAGGCAGTGCGCTCCTGCAGGACGGGGGTGTCCGGGAACAGGGATGCGGTGTGGCCGTTGGTGCCCAGGCCCAGCAGCACCACGTCGAACAGCGGCCGGCCCGGCTGCAGGGTCTCAGCGCCATAGAAACGCTGCAGCTCCGCCTGATACAGCTTGGCGGCGTCCTCGGCGGACATCCCCTCGGTCGGCACGGGGTGGATGTGGTCCGGCGGCGCCGGCACATGGGACAGCATCGCCTCCCGCACCATTCGGAAGTTGCTCTTGGCGTCGTCCTGCGGGACGAAGCGCTCGTCACCCAGGAACCAGTGGACGCGGTCCCAGGGCAGGCGTGCGGCCAGGGGCGGATGCGCCATCTGCTCGTACATCGCCTTCGGCGTGGAGCCGCCGGACAGCGCCACCGCCAGCCGGCCCGGCAGGGTGGCCAGGGTGTCCGCCAGCCATCCCGCGGCATAGGCGGCCAGGGCGGCAGGATCGTCCAGCACGGCGTCCGTCATGCCGCGGCCCCTTTGGTGCTTTCTGGTATGGTTCCTGGGGCGTGTCCGCGCGGCAGGATCAGCTTGTCCACCGCGTCGGCCCAGCCGTCCCGGTCGTTGCGGCCCGTCACCGCGGCGGCCTTGGCCTGCACCGCGGGCGTCGCGTTGCCCATCGCCACGGCAAACCCGGCCACATCGAACATCGGCACGTCGTTCTCCATGTCGCCGATCACCGCGACCTCCTGCAGGTCGAACCCGAGATGCGCCGCCAGCGCCCGCACGGCGTTGCCCTTGTTGGCGTCGGGATGCGTCACGTCCAGGTAGTACTGCTGCGAGCGGTGCGCCGTCGCCGCGCCGCCCAGCATCTCCTGCAGCTCGTGCTCGACAGCGGCCAGCTTGGGGAAGTCGTCGCTGACGCCGACGATCTTGCCGGCCTGGCCGGCATAGGGGTGCAGGTCCGGCACGACCCGCTCGTTGAATCGGACGGTGTGGCGTTCCAGGTCAATGCGCGGCCCCTGCGGGTTGGTCAGCAGCCATTCGTCGGCGGTAAACAGCCAGGCATCCACGCCGCGCCGGGCAAACAGGTCGAGGCCCATGCGAACCGCGTCCTCCGGCACCACCTGCTGGCTGATGACCGCGCCATCGGGAGCCAGCAGCGTGCCGCCGTTGAACCCGGCCAGCGGCGCCTTCAGCCCTAGCGTTTCGGCGATCCAGGTCATGCCGCGCGGCGGCCGGGCGCTGACGATGGCGAGCGCCATTCCGGCGGCCTGCACCCGGGCGGCGGCGGCGGCCGTGCTGGGCGCCAGCGACTTGTCGGGCTGCACGAGGGTGCCGTCCACATCGGAGACGAGCAGGCGGATCAGGGTCATGGCCGCTGGTCCCCACCGCCGGTTCGGGCCGCTTTTGCGGGGAGCCATGCCGCGGCCGAGCGCCGCCCCGTTCCATGTAGGGCGGGAAAGCGCAGCGCCTCCCGCCGGGCCGCGCGGTATGTTGACAGGGTGGCGGGAGGCGCTGCGCTTTCCCGCCCTACGGTGTGGGTCTGCGGCCCGGCGCCCGTCACCGGTTGGCCGAGGTCAGCCAACGCCGCCCGTCTGGTCCGCGCACAGCCATCTGGCGGAACCGCTCCGGTCAACTTCTGAGCCAAGTGCTTCGGCAATCCACCCTCCATCGTTGGCAAAACCGTAGGCCGCCCGGATCACGCGGTTCACTGAACCCCGGGGATTGAGACCAACGCCGCCGGGCGGCAAAGCGTCGGGGCCGCGCGCTTCGGCAACGCCGCCATGACCCTCCGCCCGGCGCCGCCCAGCCTCAAACCTTTACGGTGGAAGCCTCGTAGATCTGCCCGATGGCCGACGCCAGCGCCGCGTCGAACTCGGCGTCGCTCATCGAGACCTTGAGGGTCTCGGTCAGGGCGCGCGAGAAGCTGGCGATCATGCCGTGGTTGGCGGCGAGGCGGTGGCAGGCATCGGCCCGCGTGTAGCCGCCGGACAGCGCCACCACTCGGGCCACCCGCTTGTGGTTCACCAGCGGCGCGTAGAGGTCCGGCACGTCCGGGATGGTCAGCTTCAGCATCACCTGGCGGCTTTCCGGCACGGCATCGAGCTGCTTGCTGATTTCCGCAAGAAGAATGGCTTCGGCGCCCTTCTTGTCCGGGCTCTTGATCGAGACTTCCGGCTCGATGATCGGCATCAGCCCGTGGGCGGCGATCTGCGTGGCCACCTCGAACTGCTGCGCCACGATGGCGGCGATGCCCGAGGGCGAGGCCAGGTTGACGACCGAGCGCATCTTGGTACCGAACACGCCGAGCTTCACCGCGCGGGCGAGCAGCGTGTCGAGCCCCGGGATCGGCTTCATCAGGCTGACGCCGTCCTTCTCCGGCTCCAGCCCCTTGTCGACCTTGAGGAACGGGATGACGCCGCGGCCTTCCCACAGGAAGCTCGGCACGGGCTGGCCTTGCGCCTCGCCGTCCATCGTCGCCTCGAACAGGATGGCGCCGATGACCTTGGCGCCGGTGAAGGCCGGCGCGGTCATGATGCGCACGCGCATCTCGTGCATGAGCTTGAACATTTCGGCATCGCCGCTATAGGCGCTGTCCGGAATGCCGTAGAGGCGCAGAGCGCCCGGCGTCGACCCGCCGCTCTGGTCGAGCGCGGCGATGAAGCCTTCCTTTCCCGT
>DASWOJ010000417.1:0-5226 GCA_036398775.1 Acetobacteraceae bacterium | reverse complement strand
GCTCGACGCCTTCGCCGTGGGGGCGGAGAAGGACCACATCGTGCCGTGGGACGCGGCATGGCGGGTCACGCAGCTTCTGGGAGGCGACGTGCGCTACGTCCTCGCGAGCAGCGGCCATATCGCGGGGATCATCAACCCGCCGGGCGGCAAGGGCATCTACTGGACGACGGAGCCCGGCGAGAGGTTCCCGACGGCGGAGGCCTGGCGGGCTGCGACAAAGAAGCATGATGGGAGCTGGTGGTCGGACTGGACGGCCTGGCTGGTCAAACGGTCCGGCGAGAGGTCAGCGCCGCCGCCGCTGGGCAGCAATGCGCACCCGCCGATGGAGGATGCGCCGGGGACTTACGTGCTGCAGAAATACTGAGCGGCCCGGTTTCCCTTCCATATAGGATGGGGAGCCGGAGCGCTGCCTATCGCGGTCCTGCTCCATAATTTGGCGGATCGCGGTGGCTGCTCATCTCGCCTGGCGTACGCTGCCCGCCTTCGCAGAGCGCCTGCACCCAGCCTTGTGGCGCCGGGCAGTCCATCGAGGACCGTTGCGCTCCTGCCGGCACTGGCTCGCCCGCCTCCACCTCCATCAGGACATGCCCGTCCAAGTCCACCGGACCGGTCCGAGCCACCACACCCAATTCCTGGGATCAGGTACATGGGATCAAGGCCTGGTCCATATGCAAGGTGCGCTGTCGTCGCTTGCCGCGCTGTGGCAACGATCAAGTTGCGACTTGTAGATAACCAGTATGGATTTGTTGTCTTTTGCTAGTATCTATAACAAATACAAACATTGTGACAGTGTAAACGGCTTCTTACAGTCAGGTATGCTAGTTTCCACAAGTAACTGATTTCGCTCCCTGGCATAGTCATTGCAGTGAAGGAGTTGCCTGACTACTCACGTAACTTGCACAAAATTGGAACCAGGATATGACTGCGCGTCTTACTCTGACAGCAATCGCCGTAACGGCACTGGCGTTTCTGGCCACTACCGATGCCAAGGCCATTCCGATTGGCACCTTCTACAATACCGGCGTAGGCAACACGCATACGGTGCTGGGAAATTCCGCGGCTGAGACTCACTACGTGATCGTTTCGACCCCGGACGGCAGCATTCCCGGCGTACGGGTGGCGACATCTGCCAACGGCTACCCGATCCCGCCGTGGCTTGGCGACGACACCGCATCCGCCTGGATCGGCCCGAATACCGATAGCGCGCTGGACGGTGCTGCCGGCCAGTATGATTACCGGACGACATTCGACCTGACCGGGTTTAACGCCGGCAGCGCCGTCTTGAGCGGCCAGTGGGCGGCCGACAACGCGGGTGTTGACATCCTAATCAACGGAGTCTCCACTCGCCAAACGGTCGCTAGCTATAGTGCTTTCAAGAGCTTCTCGGTTACCAGCGGCTTCATCAACGGACTTAACACGATTGATTTCGTAGTGCGAAACGATGGCGGTCCGACTGGGCTTCGCGTTGAGGGCGCGCTGACGGCAAGTGTGCCCGAGCCGATGTCGCTGGCCATCCTCGGTGTCGGCCTGGCTGGCGCGGGCTTGGTCCGGCGCTTCAATCGCGCCTAAAACGCAGTTTCCTTCAACTCGCTGGGTCAAGGCTGGCCCGGCGGCCGTCTGGGGCTGCAACGGCCTGCTGCTTGGGTATGACCCTCGGTGACAATGGCTTGCGCCGCCTGTCTTGGCGCCGCGTCAGGGTTTGCGCGGTGCACCCAGGGCCGACGCCAGCCGGTCCCAGTCGGCAGCGGCGCCGGGCAGGCCGAAGCGCAGCCGCGTCGGCGCGTCGGCGAAGCTGCGGACCAGGATGCCGGCCCGGCCCAGCCGGATGACCCACCCCGCGGCGTCCGGCGTATCCGCAAGGCGGAACAGCACGGTGCCGCCGACGACCGTCATCCCGACGTGGCGCAGCAAGCCGTCCAAGGCCGCGGCGTCCGCAAACAGCCGCCGTGCGGCATGGTCCCGCCAGGCCGTGTCCGCCAGGGCGGCAGCGCCGATGTGCAGCGCCGGGCCATTGACGGCCCAAGGTCCCACGGCCACCCGGATGCGCCCGGCCAATGCCGGCTCGGTGAGCGCAAAGCCAAGCCGCAGGCCGGCCAGCCCATAGGTCTTCCCGAACGAGCGCAGCACGACAACGCCAGGCAACGGCAGATGCGGCGCCAAGCTGTCCTGCGGCTCGAAATCGGCAAACGCCTCGTCCACGACGAGCAACGGACCCCGCCCAACAAGGTCCAGGAGATCCCGGCCCGCAACGCGCCGGCCATCAGGGTTGTTGGGATTGCAGAGAACGACGCCTGCTTCTCCCTCTCCCTCCGGGAGAGGGTTGGGGTGAGGGAAGCCGCAAGAACCACCCCTCGCCCAAATCGGACCGGCTCCCGGCAGGTGAAAGTCGTGCCTGCCGCTTCCCTTACCCCAACCTTCTCCCGGAGGAAGAGGGAGCAGGAACACCTGGGCGCCGGCGTTGCGCCAGGCTGCCGCGTGTTCGGCATAGGTCGGCCCTAGCACCGTCATTCTCCGCTGCGGCAGCAGCAGAGGCAGCAGGCTGATAAGCGCCTGCGTCCCCGGCGCGGCCACCACCATCGCCGGGTCGGCCACGCCGTAGGCCGCCGCTGCCGCCGCCTGCAAAGCGTCCAGCGCCTCCGGCTCCGGCAACCGGGTGAACGCTTCGAGGGGTAGCGGCGGCACCGGGTAGGGCACCGGGTTTATGCCGGTGGACAGGTCCAGGAACGGCTGCGGCGCATCCGGGAACCGCCGCCGCGCCGCGAGCAGGCGTCCGCCATGCTCGATCCCGGGAGCGTCCCCGGCTCCGTGATGGTGTAACCCTGTGGCGATGCCTGACTCCATCTCGTTCCCTGGCCTGGTCGCGGCGGCGCTGCTGCTGGAGGCCGCAGCCGGATACCCCGGCCCGCTGTTCCGCGCCATACGCCATCCCGTGGTTTGGGCCGGCACGCTGATCGGCTGGCTGGACCGCACCCTCAACCAGGAGGACCTGCCCCCAGCCGATCGGCGAAGCCGCGGGGCGCTGGCCGTCGCTGTCCTGCTGGTGGCCAGCGCCGGACTGGCATGGGCGCTGCAGGTTCTGCTGCCCTGGCCGCTGCTCGTCGTCCTTGCCGCCACGTTGCCGGCGCAGCGCAGCCTGCATGCCTACGTCGCCGCGGTCGGGGACGCGTTGCGCGATGGCGGGTTGCCAGCGGGACGCCGAGCCGTCGCCCACATCGTCGGCCGCAACCCCGACACGCTGGACGAGGCCGCCGTGCTCCGCGCCGCAATCGAAAGCCTGGCCGAGAACTTCTCTGACGGCGTCGTCGCGCCAGCCGTGTGGGGCCTGGCGGCTGGCCTGCCGGGCATGGCAGCCTACAAGGCGCTCAACACCGCCGACAGCATGATCGGGCACCTGACGCCGCGTCACCGCGCCTTCGGCTGGGCGGCGGCGCGGCTGGACGACCTGGTGAACCTGCCGGCGTCCCGCCTGTCCGTCCTCTGGCTCGTGCTGGCCGCCGCGGTGCAGCGCGGCGCCTCGCCGGGCGCGGCGCTGCGAACCGTCAGGCGCGACGCACGGCAGCACCGTTCCCCTAACGCCGGCTGGCCGGAGGCGGCGATGGCCGGGGCGCTCGGCTTGCGGCTGGCCGGGCCGCGCACCTACGGCACGGTGACCGTCGCCGACGCCTGGATGGGCGATGGCCGGCGGGAGGCGACCCTCGACGACCTGCGCCGCGCCCTGGCGCTGTATCGCACCGCCTGCGCGATGCAGGTTGGTGCCGTCCTGCTGCTGTGGGCCGCCGTCAGCGTGCGAGGCTGAGCAGGCGGTCCACGTCCACGTATGTCTCCAAGTGCGCGGCCAGGGCGTCCAACGCCGCCTCGACCGACGCCTCATGGCTGTGACCCGCGGGATCGGCACCCAGGCGGCGCAGCCATGCGCCGCGTTGGGCATCATCCGTGAACAGGCCGTGGACGTAGGTGCCCTGCACCAGCCCATCCCCGCTGCACGCCCCATCAAGGCGCCCGTCCGCATGGCGCAGCAGCGGTGCCAACGCCGCCGGGCCAGACGTGCAGCCGATGTGCATCTCGTAACCGCGGAACGGCACGCCATCGGCGCAGGCGGTCCCGGCGGCTTCCGACAGCCGCTTCTCCCCGGTCAGCACCGTGGCCACGTCCAGCAACGCCAGGCCCGGCACCGCGCCCGCCGGCCCCTCGATCCCGCCGGGGTCCTCGATCCGTGTGCCGAGCATCTGGTAGCCACCGCACACGCCCAGCACCCGCCCGCCCCGGCGCCGGTGCGCCACCAGGTCGCCGTCCCAGCCAGCAGCGCGGAAGGCCAGCAGGTCGGCGACCGTCGCCTTGGAGCCGGGCAGCAGCACCAGGTCGCACACCGGCAGCGGCTGGCCCGGCTGCACCATCAGCACCTGGACCCCAGGCTCGGCCAGCAGCGGGTCGAGGTCGTCGAAGTTGCTGATCCTCGGCAGCACGGGGACGGCGATGCGCAGCGTGGCGCCGGGCCGGTGCGGCGCCTGGCCCAAATCGGCCGCGTCCTCCGCCGGCAGCCGCGCGGCGCCGGGAAAGTGCGGCACCAGGCCCAGCGGCGCCCAGCCGGTGCGGGCGGCGATCAGCGCCATCCCCGCGTCGAACAGCGTGAGGTCACCGCGCATCCGGTTGACGATGAAGCCGCGCACCATCGCGGCATCCGCCGGGTCCAGGACGGCATGGGTGCCGACCAGGCTGGCGATGACGCCGCCGCGGTCTATGTCGCCGACCACCACGACCGGCGTCCCCGTGGCGCGGGCGAAGCCCATGTTGGCGATGTCGCCGGCGCGCAAGTTGACCTCGGACGCGCTGCCGGCGCCCTCCACGAGCACGATGTCGGCCTCCGCTTGCATCCGGGCGAAGCTGTCCAGCACATGCGGCATCAGGCCGGGCTTCATGGCCTGATACTCGCGGGCGCGGGCGGTCGCGTGGATGCGGCCCTGCACGACCACTTGCGAGCCGGTCTCGCTCTGCGGCTTCAGCAGCACGGGGTTCATGTGGACCGATGGCGGTACCCCGGCGGCGCGGGCCTGCAACGCCTGGGCGCGGCCGATCTCGCCGCCGTCTGGGGTCACGGCGGCGTTGTTGCTCATGTTCTGCGGCTTGAACGGGCGGACACGCAGGCCGCGGCGCAGGCAGGCCCGCGCCAGCCCGGCCACCAGGAGTGACTTGCCGACGCTGGAGCCGGTGCCTTGCAGCATGATGGCG
>DASWOJ010000416.1:0-4674 GCA_036398775.1 Acetobacteraceae bacterium | reverse complement strand
GCGGCTTGGCTCAACCGCAGGCGGTTTGCGGATCATGCCGCGCAGTTCTGCTTGGCTCAGGTGCCGAACGCCAATGCGGTGCTATAGGCGGCGTTCGGGTCCGGAGCGATGGGCCGGTCGTGGGATGCACCTGCGTCCGGCAGCGGAAGGTGCAGGCGGGATAGGCCGGTCACGCAAGTCAGCAAGGCAAGCCAGATCGCCAAGCTGAGCGCCGCCAGGTCCAGCGGCGTGCTGTCGTCGCGGCTTTTGTTCAGCTTGGCCATCCGTCGCCTCCAACCAGAGTTGATCCCGGTGGCGGCAACGTGGTGCGGGGTGCCGGGGTCCGGTCCACACGCGCACGTATGCCGTGCAGCCAATCAAGCGTCGCTCAGCCCCCCACCATCCAGCGCGCCAGCGGCGGCACGATCAATGCGGTCACGACGCCGTTCAGTCCGATGGCCAGGCCGCCATAGGCGCCGGCGGTCTCGTTCAGCAGCAGGATGCGCGCCGTCGCCAACCCGTGCGCCGCGGTGCCGGCGGCAAGCCCGCGTGCCCGCCAGTCCGTGACCCGCGCCAGCCGCAGCAGCGGCGGGCCTAGCATGATGCCCAGCAGGCCCGTCAGCAGCACGAAGACCGTGGCCAATGATGGATTGCCGCCGATCTGCTCGGCCACGCCCATTGCGATGGGTGTCGTCACCGACTTCGGCGCCAGCGACAGCACGACCTGGCGCGACCCGCCCAGGGCGCGGGCCACCAGCATGGCGCTGCCTGCGGCGGTCACTGCGCCCGCCAGCACCGCCGGCAGGATCGCATGGGCGTTGCGCCGTATGCTGCCCAGGGCGGAGTGCATCGGCACCGCAAGCGCCACTGTCGCCGGGCCGAGCAGGAAGTGGATATACTGCGCGCCCTGAAAATACGCGGCGTACGGCGTGCCCGTCAGCAGCAGCAGCGCCGACAGCAGCAGGATGGCGAGCAGCACCGGGCTGGCCAGGGGATGTCCCCGCGACAGGCGGCTGCAGGCATCGGCCACCTGCCAGGCGACCAGCGTGCTGACCAGGCCGAGCAGCGGCGTGGATTCCAGGTAAACCCAGAGCACCCCGAGGCGGGGCGGCATCAACCCTTCACCGGGACAACCGCTGCATCACCCATCCCGTGACCACCAGGGCCAGCGACGTTGACACCAGCAACGCCCCGGCGATGGCCAGCCAGTCGTCCCGCAGCGCATCCAACTGCGTCACCACGCCGACGCCGGCGGGCACGAACAGCAGCGACAGGTGGCGCAGCAATCCGCCGGAGGTGTCCCGCATCGCCTGGTTCGGGCCGCCGCGCCAGGCCAGCAAACCCAGCAGGATCAGCAGGCCCAGCACCGGGCCGGGCAGCGGCAAGTCCAGCCCGCGGGCCAGGAGTTCGCCGACGAACTGGCAAAGGATCAGCGTCGTAAGCGGACGCAGCACGCTAGGGGACGCCTGCGGTCCGGCGCCTCATTGCGGCTGCAGCGGCATGCGTAGGTTGAAGCCTGCACCAGGCTTCGCCCGCCGGTCGGTGTCCGCTTGCGAGGTGGAGCCGGGCGAGAAGCCCTCCCCGCGGTAAAGCTCCTTGCGGGTGAACACTCCAGGCGTGAATTCGGCTGAGTTGCCGGCCCGCGGACCGGCTGGGGCCTCGTAATCGCGGTTGGGCAGCGGCGCCGGCTGGAACTCACGCGGGGCCGGACTGGCGCGCGGCGTGGCGGGTACGGGCAACAGCGGCGAGGCCGGCGGCTGCGCCTGCAGCACGATGCCGCGCCCTTGTCCAAGGGCAGCAGCGGGCAACCCCGCCAGCACCGCCACGGCCAGCAGCGCCGTCTTCACAGCGCCGCCGGGGTCGGGGTTTCCGGCGAGGTGCCACGAGCGTCGGAGACGGGATTGGTAGCCGGTGCGCCCAGCGGCCCGGCGCCGGCCCGGCGCCAGGCGTGCAGCGACCAATGCACCGAGGGAAACGCCAACTCGTTCCATGGGATCTCCTCCCAATCGAAAAGCTTGACGTCGAGGCTCTCGACGCCGGGAGCAAAGCGCGGGCCATCGGCGAAGGCGCCGCGGAAAATGACCTGAACTTGGCCGATCCGGCTGATGCTGAAGAGTGCCAGGGTGCCGTCGAGCCGGATGACTGCGCCGGCCTCTTCGAACGCTTCGCGCTGCGCACCTTCAGCAAGGGTTTCGCCGTGCTCCAGGTAGCCAGCAGGGAGGGTCCAGAAACCGCGTCTCGGCTCGATGGCACGGCGGCAGAGCATGACCTGGCCATCGTGTGCGACAACCGAGCCTACGACCACCTTTGGGTTGTCATAAGCTACCCAGCCGCAGGTGTCGCACACCGCACGTTCGTGTGAATCGTCCGGCGGAATGCGTGTCGTAAAGGCAGGCATCTCACTAGGGTGCGGTGCTGCATCCCGGCGATCAAGCGCCGCGCGGAGAATTGACCGTCAAACCTGTAGATTCAGCAGGGACCCCCGCGGTGTGTTGCCCGGCGGCACCACCCCCGGCTGAGCGCCGGGCTGAAGACGGAGCGTGGGCGCGGCCTGGGCCGACTGCGGCACCAAGTCCCGCGCCGGGCGAACCGGAGCAGGGCGGTTCGGCGACGCTACGGCGCCGGAGAAAGCAGACAGGGAGCTGGAGTGGATCATCCCTGGAAGCATAACGGAGGATGATTAATGAAATGCTGATGTTTGCGGGTGGGCAGGAAAGGTGCCTGGGATGGCTTTGCTGCGGGGCAGCATGGTTTGCCGCGCCGCCGCCACGACCCCTCATCCCGCCGTCAAACCATGTCACGGTCTGACCCCGGATGGAGAGGGAGTTTAGCTGGCATAGTCTGGGCACTCGCGGTCCAGGACGCGCTTCACGCTGTCCAGGTGCAGGCGGGCGGCTTCGTCGCCGCCGGACTGCATCTGCCGGGCCGTCGCCTCCGCCACGGCGTCCGGCACCGGGCGCAAGGGACGGCCGGTGCTGAGCGCCAGGCGCTGCACCTCGCAGGCCCGCTCCAGGTAATACAGGTCGTCCCAGGCCGCGTGGATGCTGCGGCCCAGGACCATGATGCCGTGGTTGCGCATGAACGCCACGTCGGCGTCGCCCATGCTGGCGGCGATGCGGTCGCCCTCCTGCTCATCGTGCGCCAGGCCGTTGTAGTCGTCGTCCACCACGGTGCGGCCGTAGAACTTCAGCGCGGTCTGCCCGGCCCAGGCCAGCGGCGGGCCGTCCAGCATCGCCAGCGCCGTCGCGTTCGGCATGTGGGTGTGGAACGCCACCCGCGCCCGCGGCAGGCGCAGGTGCAGCCGGGCATGGATGTAGAAGGCGGTGATCTCCGGCACCCCCACGCCCGCCACCACCTTGCCCGCGAAGTCGCACACCAGCAGCCGCGACGCCGTGACCTCGCCAAAGCCCCAGCCGTAGGGGTTGACCAGGAACAGCTCGTCCGAGCCGGGCACCATCGCCGACAGGTGGTTGCAGATGCCCTCGTGCAGGCCCAGCCGGTGGCAGGCGCGGAAGCAGGCCGCCAGGTCCACGCGGGCCTGCCACACGGCGTCCCGGTCCAGGGTGTTGCTCAGGGTGGGTGCCATCGGGGGCCTCATGCACGGGGGTTGCGGTTGCGGGCGGCGCGGGCATGATGGCCCGGCGCAACCAGGGCGGCAATCTATGGACGGCACCATCTCCCAGGCTCCGGCTTCCCAGACTCCGGCGGCCACCAATACTCCGGCGGCCACCAACCGCCGGGTCAACGGCGTGCGGCTGTGGGACAGCCTGCACGAGATGGCCGCCATCGGCGCCACGCCCAAGGGCGGAGTCCGCCGCCTGGCGCTGTCCGACCTGGATCGCCAGGGCCGCGACCGCTTCCGCGAGTTGTGCGAGGCCGCGGGCCTGCGGGTCCGCGTGGACGCCATCGGCAACATGTTCGCCCGGCGCGAGGGCGCCGACCCCAGCCGTCCCCCCGTGCTGTTCGGCAGCCACCTCGACAGCCAGCCCAGCGGCGGCAAGTTCGACGGCGCGCTGGGCGTGATGGCCGGGCTGGAGGTGATGCGTACCCTGGACGACCTGGGCCTGCAGACCGACGCCCCGCTGGAGCTGGTCAACTGGACCGACGAGGAGGGCGCCCGCTTTGGCCGCAGCCTGATGGGGTCGGGCGTCTGGGCCGGCGTGTATGACCCGGCCGTGTGCGAGGCGTCCACTGACCTGGACGGCATCACCGTCGGCGCGGCGCTGGACGCCATCGGCTACCGCGGTCCCGAGCCGGCGCGTCCCTTCCCGGCCGATGCCTACTTCGAGCTGCACATCGAGCAGGGGCCGATCCTTGAGCGGGAAGGCCGGCAGCTCGGCATCGTCACCGGGGCGCAGGCGCAGGTGTGGTGGGACGTGGTGGCGACGGGGCAGGACAGCCATGCCGGCACCACTCCGCCGGGTGCGCGCAAGGACGCGCTGGTCTGCGCCGCCCGGATCGTGGACCTGGTGGACCGCATGATGCGCGCCCGCGGCGAGGACGGGCGCGGCACGGTGGGGCAGATGCAGGTGCTGCCCAACAGCCGCAACGTGATCCCCGGCGAGGTCCGGTTCTCCGTCGAGTTCCGCCACCCCGACGGGGCGGAGATCGAGCGGCTGGCGGTGCAGTTCCCGCGGGAGGCGGGGTTCATCGCCCGGGACTGCGGCGTGCGGGTTGAGATGCAGGAGCTGCTGC
>DASWOJ010000415.1:0-21050 GCA_036398775.1 Acetobacteraceae bacterium | reverse complement strand
TTCAGCTCAACCCTGGCTCGGTGATCGGGCCGAGCGTCCATGGAATCACGGCCATTTCCTGAATCATCGTGAGGACTGGAAGTCCCGCCTGCCTTTCCCGTCAGTCTCCTCTTCATGCGTTTCTGACTCCGTCTCACCTGGATGCGAGCGACTTGAATAGAAGCGCTCATACGTGCGGCGACCTCTTCAATGGTCTCAGGCGGTGGCGCGGCGTTCTGTGGTGCCGCGCTTTGCTTCCGGCGTTGATCGGCTTCCCAGGCGCGCAGCATCCGGATGTAACGTCGCTGATAGACCTTCAGGAGATCAACCATCCCCGCATTCTCCGGGTCTTCCCCACAGCGCCGGTGCATCCTCAAGAGGCTGTTCACATTGGCCCGAAGCCGCTCCGGCACCTGAACAAATGGTCAGCGTACACTCCAGCCCGAGGCCGCGTCGGTGAACCAACCTGAACACAGCGAAGATCCTCGCCCGAGCAGTGGCCGCAGCTCTGGGAGGCAGAGGTATTGCATCCGGGACGCGCCCCCAGAGCAACATCGGCAATGCCTTCAGCACAGTGCGTGCAGATGGCGGTCTCCAAACGGTCTCCCCGTCGGAAACGGGCCGCGAGCATGTCTGCTCAGCGTGAGCTTGGCGTTCGTTTCTGCTTTGCAGTGGGTCCCGTACCTGCAGGGCTTGCACGAAGCTCGAAGATCTGGGCGGCGGCGTCTAAGACGCTGCTGGGCACCTTTTGTCCCGCGTTCGCGCTGCTGTTGCTTCCGTCCATGTTTGCGTCGCTCCAGGTCCTCCGTCTTGGACTGTCGGGTTTCAAGGTGGATGCAGGAGGAGACGACCACGATCCGGAACGTGCGGGAGAGGTGCAGGACGACGACACCGGGAGGAGGGTGGAGGGAGATGTAGGATGGATGGAGGGTACGCGGTGGAAAGGGCCAATATATGCAGGATGAAGGCCCTGTGGCAGGACCTCCTCCTCCTCGCCGGTCTTTGATGCCGGGAACCGTACCCCTTCGCGAGATCCGCCGGGACTAAAAGAGCACCGCGTTCGTCAGCCGCAAGCAGCTCACCTCGGACGACAGCCCGCACAGGCGTGGAGAAGCCCCAGCGCTCCCGTCCGAGACGGCGGACCTGCAAGCACGAGCCTCGTCCCGTGATTCAGTGGAGGAGCATCGACGGCGGCTGGCGGGTGCGCGGCGCGGGAGCGAGTCCAAGACGGGGGACTCGTAGGCGATGGGCCGCGTCCGCGTTCAATGTGCATCAAGGTCGCCCGGCAGGCGGCGCCAGAGTGGTGGTCATCCCATGAAATTCAAATAACGCCTATCTGCTCGATCCGGGGGCTGGTGGCCCGCAACTCGAGAATCCTTCCTGTGTGTGTGTGTGTGTGTGGCCTGGAGCCACCCGGTCCGTCCTTGCCCGAAAAATCAGACAACGCCATTCCGAAACAAGGGGGTTCGAAGCCCCGGAAGCAGAGATCAAGGCCTCGCGCGTACTCCAGTGCAGTGGGGATTGCCCTGAGATCCGAGGCAAGGCGGATGGGCTCCAACCCGGCAGTTCGACGGCGGAGCCGAAACTCGACGCCATGTACTGCACACCGAGCGTCGCCCCTCCAGCCTGGCCAGCGGCCCGCCGGCGTCGACCCAAGAGCTCGAGAGTGGACTGAAGACCCGACGCCCCCTACTCAATCCCCAACAACTCCCGGTCCTCGTCCTCCAGCGGCACGAACTTCCATCCCTCCCAGGAGCGGTTCCCGCTTTTCCAAGCCGTCTCGATGTCGTGGGTACTGCGGCCCTCGTGCGCCAGGCCGTCAGGGTAGGCCGGATCTAGGGCGCAGCGGGTCAGCATAGGGTCAACGGCCGAGGTAGCCTCAGGGTGCGACTCACGGCCCATGAATCCATCTTCGAGTGGAACTGCTAAGCTGGCGTCCGGGGGAAGGGGGCCAAAGGGATGAACGCGGAAGCCGGTGGCATCGTCCGGCGGATCATCATCATCGCTCGTGTCGGAGGAGGACTCGTCGGAGGACTCGGGTGTAGATTCCTCGGAACGGGGCGGCGCGTCGTCCTTGACGGTCTTTCGGGCGGTGCGGGGGCGGTCCTCGTCGGCAGGAGGAGTGGTGGGCCCGGCAGGAGTGGCCTCGTCGGCGAGCTGCTCGTCCTTCTCCTTCTTCGCCGCGCGGCGCGCCGCGCGGGCGTCGCGAAGAACCGCCGAGGGGCGCTGGCTGGCCTTGTACAGGTTCCAGGCCTCGTCGCGCTGAGCATCCGTGGCGGTGGCTGCGCAAGTCAGTCGAGGCAGGAATCGGGGAGACGGGGGACCCACCAGGGTTGATCCCGATCAGCATGCAACCGACCGCAACGCCCGCCGCGCGGTCGATCGCGTCTGGACCATTGTCAGCACATCCCGTGGCAGGACAAGGAGCAGAAGACGAAGCATCCGGGGCCGCGAGTCCTCCGTCTTGGACTCGCGGCGACGGGGATGCACCAGGCCAGGGGCCTGTGATGCCATGGCAGGGGGCTGCAAGTCCTCCGTGGCGGACTGACTCCTCCGTCTTGGACTCGCAGGCACCTGCCATCGGCTCGGGCTGCAGGGGCGGGGGTCGAACAACTCACCCTGATCTCCGGGCGAGTCGGGCTTCTGGCGGAAGCCCCGTTCCTCCGGCAGCGCGTCCTTCGCTCGGAGGTCCGTCAGGCTGAGCCAGGCCTCCTGGTGACGGGTACTCCGCTGGCCCATGAGCCTCTGGTAGATCCCCGCGGCGCGCTGGTGCAGAGCCCAGCGCTTCGCGCGCTCCTCGAGATCGACGTCGTTTTTCGGCGCGTCGCGCATGGCCTCGTGGCGGCCGCGGCGGGGGCGCTTCTTCGGCGAGGCGCTCGCGTCCTCGTCGATGGCGTCCGCTTCGAAGGGATCCTCCGCGATGCAGTCTTCGCCGCGTCGCACGGCGGCCCGAGCAGCGTTCAGGTCCTCGTCGGTGTAGGACATGTCGCCCCCGCCGGCGATTTGGCCAATCATCTTGACCGCGGCCCGTGCCTGGGACACCTGATCGTACGAGTGGTCGAGGACGAGGATCCATATCTGCTGCGGGCGGGGCTGCCCGATCCGGAAGACCCGGCCGATGGCCTGCAGGGCCGTGTTCGCATTCGCCGCAATGTCCACGAAGATGACATCGCAGCACCCCCGTTGGAGGTTGACCGAGGTGGCCGTGGTCAGATAGGAAGTGACCAGGGCCTGGGATTCATGGGACGGGTCGTTGAAGTCCTCCACGGCCTCTTCGCGCTCGGCGGCGGTGTTTTGCGACCGAATGCTAATCACCTTGAAGTTGGCCATGGCGAGAACCACCTCGACGAGCCAGAGGTTCATCGGCCACTGCACGAACACGAGCGCCTTCCGGCGATTGACGAGGACGATGTCGCGCAGGAGCGCGAGGAGGCACTTCAGCTTGGGGCTGGCCCCGACGAGACGAGCGGTGAACGTGGGCCGCGTGTCATACTGCGGCTCGAAGCGGCGATAGCGAAAGCGCTCGTGAAACAACGCCGCGCCAAGGTCGTTGAACTGTTCGCGCTGCGCGTTGATCTCCGCGACGCGCCACGTCTTCTTGCCGGGGCGCTTCTTCCCCACGGCGAACGCCTCGAGCTCGGGGTGGAGGGTCAGATGACAGAGCAGCCGATGCGCGGTCGTGTCGATGCGACCGACGCGCTCGGCCGGGCCCCGGCCGGTCGCGTCGTCGCCGGCGGCGCCCCCCGCCTTGAGGACCGACGCGTAGCGCTGGAAGGCGCGCTCGTACTCCTCCTGGAGCTTGTCGTGCTGCACGAGCTCCACCGTCGTGATCGCATACGGGGGGATCTGGTCCCGCACGCGGACGGTGACGTTGCCGACCTTCCCCTCGTAGGTCTTGTTCCGGCGTAACTGGAAGAGCGTGAGGATGGGAGGGAGCACGCGGTGGGCGACGTCGAGCTCGACCTGACCGGCCTCGTTCCGGCGGTTCATGTGCGCGCGGAAGGACGCGGGGTGCAGGATCGCCGACCACTTGCGGAGCAGTTTCGGATCGGTGGTGGAACCGCGGACGGCGTCGAGGGCGGCGCCCGCATCCTCGTAGACCTCGAGCGGGAGGACTAACCCGGGGCCAACCGGGTGCTGTCCGGCGAGGTCGGGCTTCCAGGCGAGCGCCAGCAGTCCTTCGAGGTCAATCGGCCTGTTGATCATGGGGGTGGCCGAGAGGAGCAGCAGCCGGGCGACCCCGAGGCGGTCGGCGGCGTGCCAGGAGAGGGTCCCAACCGACTTGAGACGGTGGGTCTCATCGCAGACCAGTCGGTCGAAGCGCTCGAACCCGTACGAGAGCAGCCGATCGCGGTCGGCCTCGTCGAGCACGGCCTCGTCCTCCTCGTCGCCCTCGTCATCGGACGGCCGCTTGCGCTTGGGGCCCTTGTCGCCCTTCGGCAAGTCCTTTCCCGGCTTCTTGACCGTGACGCGCTCGCCGGCATCGTTCCTGGCGTCCTCCTCGAAGTAGAGCGAGCGGATGTTCCAGGTCGCGTATGTACTGAGGACGACGGTGCGCGCGGTGGCGGGGTCGTGCTGCGGGAGCTTGTCCATCGTCTCGAGGAGGGCCTGGATGCTCGGCGCCTGGGTTCGGGCCTTGTCGACGGGGCGGGCCTTCTTCTTGTCGCCGACGTAGATCAGGAGCGTGATCGACGGGTAGTGCTCGGTGATCTCCCGGATCCAGACGGGGATGGCCGAGGCGGGCGCGAGGATGAGCGTGGGGCGGAAGACGGGCGGCTCCGTCGATTTGCCGGCCTTCGCGAGGCGCAACGCGGGCGAGGCGTGGATGACCTCCAGCGCGGTCAAGGTCTTGCCCAAGCCGACGTCATCGGCGATGAGAGCGGCGCCGATCGGGCCCTCTTCCATCTGGATGGCCCAGGCCGCGCCCATGATCTGCCACGGGTACAACGACACGGCGGACGACGGCTGCAGGTCCGCGGCGGAGGACTTCTCCGCCTTGGACTTCGATGACGAGCTCGGGCCGGCCTCCGCGGGGTCCTCCGTCTTGGACTTCGACCTGGTGCTCGGCCCGGCGGGCGGGGAGTCCTCCGTCTTGGACTTGGACCTGGTGCTGGGCCCGGCGGCGGGGGAGTCCTCCGTCTGGGACTCGGACGACTCGATCGGTCCGGCCGCCGTGGCGTCCTCGGTCTGGGCGTCGGGGACGGTGTTGGGCGCGGCGGGGGCGGTAGCGGGCGGCAGCGGGGCGGCGCCGGGCGGCGTGGTCCGGACGTGCCGGGTGTGGATGCCGAGCATCGAGGTGGCCGCGCGGAGGCTCGGCGGACGGGCCGACCTCGCGTTCACTTGGTCGATCAAGGCCCAGAAGTCGGCCGCATGGTCCCGCTGCGCGCGGGTGAGGTCCTCCTCGCGCAGCGCCCGGTCGGTCACGGCCGTCGCGTCCGTGTCCATGGCGCCGAGCGTCTCGTCGTTCGCGCGCACGCGCAGCGCCTTCGGATACAGGAGCACGAGGTCCTTCGTGATCAAGTTGATCATGTCGCGCTGTGTCTGCTCATCGATGGGCGGGCGGAGGGTGCCCTTCAGCTGCTTCCAGGTGTGGGTGGGGAGGGCCGCGCGATGCCGTTCGATGTCCCCCTCCATGTTGGTCTGGAGTTGGCGCCGGGCATGAGCGTCGAGTCGGCTCAGGGCCGCCCCCTCGGCCTCGGCGACCCGATCGGCCGCCATCAGATCCTCCGCGGCGTCCGCCTCCAGGGCCTCGAGGGCGGCCTTGTTCGCGGCGTCGATGCTCGCCTGCTGGGTGCGCGAGATGCCCGTCACGTCCTCCTCGGTCAGGAACTCGGGCGGAGTCGCGGGCTTCTTCTGGGGCTTGGTGTCGCGGGGGCTGAGCCGGTCGCGCCAGTAGGCCCGCATGAACCAATAGGCTCGAGACCAATCTTCGCCGGTGTAGCCGACCAGCAGCGGGCGGGCGCCCGGATTGCCGGCGTGGTGGTCGACCGCGACCGTCGGGGTATCCTTGAGGATCCGGTACATGGTGACGAGGTTCGACAGGATTCCGCGCGCCATGTCCACGCCGACCGTGTCCGTCACCGTGACGGGGAGGTGCGTATCCAGCATCGCCTCCGTGACGGCCGTGCCGCTGATCGTCCGACGGCCCTGCAAGGCCGCAAACAGATCATCGGGCTTGTACTTGTTCGCGGATTCCTTGGTGGCCCGGGCCGCGCCGAGCGTGGGGACCCCGCCGCTCGCGACGTCGGCCCAGGTGTCGTGGCGGATCCGCTCCCGGAGCTCGGCCGCCGAGATGTAGTCCACGGTCGAGAGTTGCGCGTTCGGCAGAAGCACCGTCTCCTCCAGGGAACTGTGCCGGAAGAGGAGGTGCAGCTCACTGGTGTTCGCGACGTTGACGTACCCCGCGAGGAGCGGGGTCGGGCCGTCGAGGCCACCCTCCTTTCTTCCGCGGAAGAAGTAGACACCGGGTTGCGTCGCGAGTTTGCTGATGGCCGAGGCCTTGTCCGTGCGGCGCTGGGCCTCCTTGTACTCGGGCGGCGCTCGGGTGCTCGCCCTCGCCTTGTTGATGTTGGCTTCCATTTTCGCGCGGGCCCTGGCACGCTCGTTCGCGTTCGGGATCCACCAACTGGCCGAGGCGATGAACCTCTGGATGAGCGTCGCATCGTTCATCTGGTCCTCCGTGATCGGGTAGGTCGTCGCGTCGAAGGGGGCGGGCTTCTGCGGGGGAAGCGCGGGCGTCGCGGGCGTCGCCGCCGGTGTCGACGCGGCCGCGGACGGAGTGGCAGCCGCGGGGGTCGAGGGCGTCGCCGCGGACGTGGCGGCAGCCGCGGGGGTCGAGGGCGTCGCCGCGGACGTGGCGGCGTCCGCGGGCGCTCCGTCGTCCGCCATTGTGTTCGCGTCGGTCCCGGAGGGCTCCGAGTCCGCGACGGAGGACTCCGAGCGGTATGCGGCACGTGACCTGGTGCGCGTTAGAACGTTCCCCGTCGCGGCATGGGTCACGAATCCGGGGAACTTGCCGCCGCGCGGTGCGTCCGATGCCGGCGGAGTCGGGTCCGCTCGCGGTGCTGCAGGGTGTTGAGTTGGGCGGGGTCACGTCGGGCGCAAACGCACCGTTTTTCGAGCTCGCGGAGTTCGTTCGATCCTGGACATGGTCAGCTCGGTCTTGGTTTCCCCACCGATCAGGCGGTGAGGGAGCCCGCGCGCCGCGAGTCCGAGGCGGTGGACCCGGCCGGCTTGGCGCCTGACTCAGCTCCCGCTCACTGATCACTCACTGAGATCGAGTGCACAGGCCCGTAACCCACGGGAACTGGCCTCGAGAGTGTAAGCTGGCGGCTCCGAGCGACGGAGCAAGTCGGCGGCAGGTGAGCGGCAGCTCAGTCGGCCCCAGAGGCGTCGGCCGGGCGGGAGGGAAGGAGGGTGAAGGTGGAGTGTTGACGAAGGAACGAGGACTTGAGAACTCACGGGCGGCAGAAGGTCTCTTGGTGCCCGCGGGCCGCACCGCGCCGGATCCGGCGCGGTGGAGCAGGCCTTTGTCCGGCGCGATCCAAGCAGAGGCAACGGGAACGGGCAGCACGCAGACAGCCAGGGGACAGCCAGCAGCGGCACAGCAGCAGCAGCCAGCGGCGGCGGAGGAGGGTGGGGAGATGTAGGAAGGAAGAAGAGAAGAGGAAGATCGGTGATCGAAGAGGGCGAGTTATGTGTCGTGGGGGCGAGCATCAACAACCCTCCCAGGCGCGCGCACACGCGCTAGCCGCATGCGTGTCGAAGACGGAGGACCTGCAGCAACGATCGCGATGCCCTAGAGCGGGCCGGCGAGGCGCGGCGATGCCAGACCATCGCGCGGCCCCGGCGTGCAGAGGGGAACCCTGAAACCCGACGGGTGCATGCGACACGAGGGGGCGGGCGGGGCAGGACGCACGACAGGAACGCAGGGCGGCGAGCACGGCAACACGGGATCGGCCGACCGACCTGTGGATCGAATTTGCAAGTCGGTGAAGCTTACGGGAGGCTGGAACGAGGAGGTGCGCGATGCGCGTGGCCTCTACGGAGCTCCGTGGAGGATCGGCCGTCCGGGCCCGGGTCATCCGACGGGCGTCACGTCGTCCGTCCATGCTCGCGACCGGCGCGCCACCGCCGGGATCCTGCATGAGCCGTCGGCGTGGGGGAGACCCGTGTCTGATCAGCATCCGAACTTCAATCCAGGTCACATTGCAGGGATTATGGAGTTGAATTCCGAGCGGCCGCCTGCCTGCAGGTCCACCGTCTTGGACTTGCGGGTCTTCCGGCCGCCAGTCGCCCGCGGTCGGCGGCGGCAGGCGCAGGGGGACGACGCGGCATGCTTCAACAATCAGTTCATCCAGGCCGGTCACGACCGAGCAGTCACACGTCGGATGGATCGGTTGACGTTCGATTCGGCGCAAACGAGAGCTGACGGGCGGGACGATGGTTTTTCCGGCCGGCCGTTCCGCGGACGGCGCTAGCCGAATGCGTTCGATCCTGTTACCATCCGGTCCGCCGCAACCGCGAAGCGCGTCGGCGAGCGGTCCGGCGACCGTCCACGCGCCACGAGGTCGCGCCGGCGAAGCAGCTTCGCCCAGTCTCGGCGTCGAGCGTCTCGTCCGCGAAATCGCCCTAGCCTGCAAGTCCGATCTCCGCTTCCTGTCATCGGCCGTCGGCGCCCTCCAGGAGCCCGTCGAGGCCTCCCTCGTCGCGCTCCTCGGGGATACCAACCTCCGCGAAATCCACGCCAGGCGCGTCATCAGTCCCGGGACATGCGGCTCGCCCGCCGCGACCGTGATGAGCGCTCGGCGACAGGGCCTGAAGGATGAGGGCGTCGTCGTGACGGGCCTCGGGCCGCTCGTACGACGTCTCGAGGCTGGAGCTCTGGCTGGCCGTCTGGATCGCCTGCTCGCAGTCGAGGGCGACGTAGCAGAGCTTCTCCTTCATGTCGCGCACGATCTCGCGCTCGGCGGTGGTGGAGAAGGGGTAGCCGCGCTCGGCCAGGATCTTCATCCGGTCGTCGGTCAGATCGCGGCCGGCCCGGTCGATGCGCGAGATGGCATGGGGCAGGGCGAAGCCCTCGTAGATGGGCACCACGTGGGTCACGCCGTCGCCCGAGTCGAGCACGATGCCGGTGGTGCGGCCCGAGGCGTGCCGCGAGAGGACGGCCTGGATGGAGACGTAGAAGGCGGGCGCGTGGAACGTCTCGAAGACGATCGGCGTCATCGTCTCGCGATTCGACTTGGGGTTGCTGGGCGCCTCGGTGAGGAGGACGGGGTGCTCCTCGGGCGCCACGCGGAGCTCGTTGTCGAAGGTGTGGTGCCAGCTCTTCTCCATGTCGTCCCAGTTGGTCACGATGCCGTGCTCGATGGGGTACCGGAGCGTCCGGATGCCACGGTTCGACTGTGCCTCGTCGCCCACGTACGAGTCTTTCTGGCCCATGCCGATCATGATGCCATGGTGTCGAGGACGTCCAAGGATCGAGGGGAAGACGGTGCGAGGGGGCATGACGTCGACCGCGCGTCCGAGACGGAGGACTGGCGGTCTGAACGCGCGAGTCCGAGACGGAGGACCCGCGGTCGCCACGAGTCGGAGACGGCGGACTCGCGGTCGCGACGAGTCCAAGACGGCGGACTTGCAGATCGATCGGGTTCGTTGCTGCTCGTCGCGCAGCGAGACGGTCACGGGCGAGCAGGACAGAGGGGTCAAGAGAAGTCATTCCATGCCTATCTGGCTGTTCCGTGGACTCCGGCTCCTCGAGGGCAATCGTAATCGCCTCGCCGTCCGCCTCCACGCCTTCCGTCCGTCCCGAAGAAGAAAGAAAGTGACGCCAACCGGGTCAAAGGGGTATCACGCCAGAAACACAGCAGGCCACCCATGTGCGGACCGGGGTAGGCTCCGATGTCAGGTCGGAGGGTCGTCGTTCGACGCCGCCGACTCTAGCCCGAGCTTCTTCTTCTCCGTGGGCGTCAAGGGCACGACCACCCATCCCGGCCACGAGCGTCGGGCACGATCGGTGGCCGCCTGGACGTACTCCTCAACGCCGACGCCATCGTAGGTGGCGTTCGCCAACCCCTCGGGGTGAGCCGGATCTGGCGCGCACGGCATTAGCAGCCAACAGGCCGGTGTCGCTCAGGGGCGGACTCACGTCCAAGGTATCCGGACCGGAGGGCGATCGCGCCCGGGGGGCCTCCCGGGGGGGGCCGCTCGCGCGGAGGGCTCGTGGAGCTGTCCGAGCACGACATCATGGAGCCCGCGTCGCTCGAAGACTCCTCCGAGGCGGGCTCAGGGGTGCCCTCGTGCTCGCTGGCCGGCTGCGCGGGCGGGTCGCGGCTCGTCGTCTGGCCGGGCCACGTGATCTCCAACTCGATGATGAGCATGGGCTGGGGGGCCGCGCCGCCATCCCCGGCGTGATTCTCCTGAGGGTTCGAGGAAGTCGCTCCGGCAACCCCGTCGGTCATCTCCTCGTGCGGGTCCGCGCCCGCCGGCGCCGCGGTGGGCATCATGTCGGGCGCGGTGGCGCCGGTGGCGACGTTGTTCTTCGGCGTTTCCTGGCGCACGTCCGGTTCAGCGAGCCTGCAAGTCCAAGACGGAGGACTGAGTCCGAGGCGGAGGACCTACAGCGTCGTGGGTCGGGTGATGTCGTTGAATGCTCTGGTGAATCGCCCAAGAAGGATCAGAATGCCGTGCGTCCACTTTCGGGGCCCGCCCGGCTGGCCCTCGACTTACGAAGACGTGCTCGGACCGAAGTCGTTCGGGCCGGCAGGGATCCGAATCGTCGTCGTTGTAGGTCGCTCGGGGATGTTCGATGAGGATTCTCGGGAGCCGCGGGGGTTCGTCGACACTGTCGTCTGCGTCAGCTGCGTGTCGATGTGTTCGTTTGGTCCGTCGCCCGTCTGATCTGCGGGTCCGAGACGGAGGACTGGGTGATTTGTGCGCAGCACATACCGGTCGCTCACTGAGTTCTCACTGCGCTGGTGACCGACAGGCCTATTTTGCGCACGCGCTCCGTCGAAAGTGAGGCGAGTGAGTGCTGATGTCGAAACGGGTCCGCGGGCGGGGAGCGGGGAGCACACGAGCATCGACGGACGCGGGCGGGGGGGAGAGGAGAGAGATGTAGGAGGAAGGAAGGCGAGTGGAGGAGAGAGGAAGATGAAGAGAGAGAGATCGGTGTGCGCGACAACGCGCCCTGCCGCGCGGAGGCGCTAGACTCCTCCGCGGAGGACTTGCAGCCTGGAGCAGGGTCGTCCGGACGAATCCTGGGCCGGAAGATGGGGCCCAGTCGCGACGATGCCGGCGGAAAGCGATGAGAAGAAGATTGCAGAGAACGGCGGCGCGCACGACAGACGCTCTCGAGCAAAAACGACAATTGCGGGCGCGGCCGATCACAAGCGTCCACCGCACGGCGCCACGGCGCGACCTTCACTGGGGTCAACGCGAGCTCCCGGTACTCCGGGGGGAACCGGCAGGTCGAGAGGTTGATCCGCGCCCGCGCCGAGGAATGCGCAATCATGATAGCATAGCATCTGGGCCGCGTCGGAGGGTTGGAAGGAGGGCTCAGCAGGGGAGCCCTCAGGTGTGGGTCGTCGTCGGACACGCGCGGCGATTCGAGAGTCGGCGGGCCCTCCTCATCACGCCCCGATCTTGGGAGCACCATGTCGATTCGGACCGGGAGATCGCGGGCATCGGGGGTGGGCAGTCTCCGAGTCCTCCGTCTTGGACTCGCGGCGGCGGTCCTTTTGCACCCGATCGTCACCGCAGAGGCAGCGAGGCATGAGATTCTCTCGTTTGTCAAGTCTGCGCGCCAACGTCATCACGGGAGACTCGCTGCCACGCGTCAACCCGGGGTTCACAGATTCGTGCACGTCGGAGCTTCGCCAAGAGATATGCGGGGGCGCGACGGGTGGAAGCACTATTCATCCGAAGTTGCCTGCAGGGTGAGCGGGCGCTAGGCGGGCCGACCCCGCGCGGGAGCCGAGTCACCCTTCAGGCCTGGACCGGTTCAACCTCCCGCCGGCGGCGCCAGCCCGGACCAGGCGTTGCCTCCTGGCGCGCCGGCCGCCTCCTTCGTCGTTGCGGACGCGTGCGCGCGCGGACCCCCAACGACGCAAACGGTCGATGCTTGCGCCCGTGCGGGCTCGGTCCCGTGGAACCATCGGGACGGCGCGGGATCATCTTTGACGACGGGCGGGTGCAGCCAGGAGCCGCCGACCAACCGCCTCGATTGGCCGTCGGACTCGGTGGTCGGTGGCTCCTGGTGTCACCGTCTCCCTTGACCACGAAATGGCCCCGATGGCGCGCGTCGCGCTCACCGCTAATCAGGGAGCCGTGGCGCGTCTACTAACGATCAGGCCCGCCGTGCCGCGGGCAGGGACCCGTGCGGGTGGGAACCACGAAACGGCCCGACGGCGGGGAGTAAACGCACGAGGCCGAAGGAGCATGGAAACGAACGAACCTATTCGCCCTCGCGAGACGGCGCCAGCTACCTACCTAGGTATCTTCCTCGAGGCCCTCGTCGGGTCGGAGGTGGTCGATCCACTGCGGCTGTGCGTCCTCCCATTGGGCCAGCCCGTCCGCCAGGTCCTCGTCCAGCTCCTCGTCCTCCACGGCGGCGTCATCCGATTCCGAGTCCGAGCTCGCGGCGGCCGTCTCGCGCTGGTGTGCGGCCTCGATCTCGCGAACCCACTGCCGCGCCTTCCAGAGGTTCAGATGATGGATCGACGCCGGGTCACCATCCTTGCCGATCCTCGCCTGGTCCTGAAGCTGGGGCATGGCCGTGACGACGGTCAGGCGAGCCGCCCGCGAACATGCCTCCGCGACGGGTAGATTGGCCCCCAGCGGGACGGATGGGTCCGGGAGCTGCTGCCGCCACTCGTCGCGGAGCCGGATGGTCGTCTGCCGGTGTTTGTCCGTCGCATACCGCGCGAGCCACCAGCCAGTCCGCCCGATCAGGGTGTGCGTCTGCCGACCGGTCCGCACGGGGATCTGGTAGCCCTGGCGGTCGCCGGCCTTCGCCAGGACGGAGAGGTGTTCCACGTCGTAGGCGGGGACGGCGAGGAGGTACCGCGCGGCGACGCGCGGCAGGAGGTCCCACCATTCATCCGCGGAGTCGGGGTCGATGCGCTCGAGCGTCTGGGCGAACCGCAGCGCCCAGTGGCGGAAGGGCGCCGCGTCCCAGACGCGGGCCGTCCGGGGCGCCCCCTCGAGGCCGGCGTCCTGCGCGAACAGGGCCGCCAGCTTCATCGTCCAGCGCGGGCCATGCGTGCTATCCCAGTTGTTGTACCGGGCGAAGTGCGGTTGGCCGTGGCGGGGCCTGCGGCAGAAGTTGACGCGGAGCCGCCGCGGATCCTCGAGGCCCATCAGGCGCGCCGCGAGGTCCCGCGAGAGGCCCACCCAGCCGTCCCGCTCTCTCGTCGTCAGGCGCACGGGGTCCAGCGGGGCGTAGACGGCAGCAGGGGCAGGGGCAGGGGCAGGGGCAGGGGCGGGCACCTCATCGTCCTCGGACTCGGAGTCCTCCCGTCGGAGCTCCGGGCTCGGCGAGGTCAGAGCCGGGCGCGGCATCACCTTGTCCTTGTCGCGACGTTCGCAGAAGAGGTCGAGGATGGTGCGAATGTACTGATGCACGACGTACTGGGCCGCCTTGAAGAGGGTCTGCTGGTAGCGAGGCGTGTCCCTCTCGGCGAGGGCCGTCGAGATGTCGTCGCGAAAGGAACGGACGAGGCGATCCTCGATGCTGAGGCGCGCGGCTAGGGCCCGATGCTGCGCGGGGACGCCCGGGCCGAAACCCACGTGCGCGAACTGGAGTCGGGGCCGGCACTGCGCCGTGAAGCTGGGGGCCGTCCAGATACAGAGGTCCTCGCGCCAGAGCATCCGCCCGTATCGCTGGACGTTCGTCTCAACGCCCAGCCCGACGAAGCGGCGCCCGGGCGGCTGCCGCCCGTCGGCCGTATGCTGACGCTGGACGGGGCCCCGGACGCGATAGTCGCGCTTCCAGAGACCGCGCTGCCGGGTCGGGTCGCCGCCGGCGGTCAGGGCCCGGAGGCTGAGCAGGAGCGCGGCAATCATGACGCTATTGAGCGTCTGTTCCTCGAAGGTGGCACCGAGGACGGCCGGCGGGCGCGGGTCGACTTGCACCATGAGCCGGTCCACGAGGACGAGGTGCCGGTTTAACTCCATCCGCAAAAAAGCGGCCACGTCCTGGCCGCGGAGGATATAGTAGGGGCGATGCGGAAGCAAGCCGATCGTCGCGGGCGCGGCCGACGGCGATCGGGACGATGGGGCAGCGGAACCCGCCGGAAGCCCGGGGGATCCGGGGGGCGTGACGTCATAGAGGGAGTCAAAGTCACTGGGGCGGCGGCGGTGCGCGGCGGGCGCCTCGGCGTCGGACGGCGTCAAACGCTTCCAGAGGTCGGCGGTACTGGGCCGCGGGGGAGGGTTGACCGAGGCGGCATGCGCCTGCAAGTCTAAGACGGTGGACTGGGCGGGTACCGCAATCGAGTCCACCGTCTCGGACTCGTGGGCGGATCGGGGTGAGGTCAGCGGCGACGCGGAGTCGGTTGAGTTCGCAACCGTGGACCCGCGGTGCGTGGTCGGCGCTTGGACCGTGTCGGGCTGCCTCGTGGGGGCCCGGGGCCGTTCGAAGGGCTCGAACGACGCGTCGTCCGGAAGATCCATGGCCACCAGGTACGGTAGGCGCAGGCGGTATTCCTGGCGGACGCCGTAGTGGGTGCTCGCGGTCGAGGCGATCGCCACCGACATGCGATGCAGCGTGCGTTGGTAGATCCGCTGGATCGTGTTGCGCATCCCCGGGCGCCAACCGGTCATGTACTTGTTGCGCGCCTGAAACCAGCGGCGGATGAAGTCCTCCGAGTACCCGAGGCCCTGCAGCCGGAGGTTGTCGAACGGCAGGTACTCCTTGTACGGCGTGGCGAAGACGTCCTTGTGGACGTTGTACGCCTTGTTGTACCCGATCCCCCCCTGGGCTCGGTACGGGTTCGAGGCGCGGAGGAGGACGTCGGCGGCGCCGCCGTCGCGCGTCATCAGCCATCGGTACTGCTGCTCGAGGACCCGACCGCGTCCCTCCGGGGCCCGCCAGCCATCCACCCACGCGCCGAGGCAGGAGGCGCGGCGGATAAGGACCGTCGGGGTCGCGCCGCCCTCGACGATGTCCTCGGCGCCGAGGTCGACCCAGCAGTCGTCCGGGGGGAGCAGGCGCGGCGAGGTGTCGTACACGCGTTCCAGCTCCTGGACGAAGAGGTCGCGGGCCTGGCGGGCGGTCGGCGCCTTGAACTCGAGCTTCAGGTCGTGCGCGCACACGTGAAGGATGGGACGGCGGAACGGCTGCACCGACGACGGCCCGGGGCGTCCGAGGATCGTCTGCACCTCGCGCCAGAACGGGCCCACGTACTCCGGCGGGATGGTGTACGCCAGCGCGAGCCGCTGGCCGCGTCCAGAGGTGGACGCCTCGTCGCGGATCCGCGATCGCGTCAGCACGTCGGCCCAGGAGCGGGGGTGGTGTTGCCGGATGTCCGGCGGCACGGTCGTCGTGAGGGCGGGCAGGATCACGTCGTTGACCCACCGTTCCTGATGAGCGTCGGTGAGCGCCGTCGTCGCCTGTTTGCCGACGGGGATGCCTGGGAAACCGATGTAGCACTCGTGCCGGTGGCCCGCGTGCACCCCCCGTCCGAGGTAGAGTTGGCGCAGCCGGTAGAAGTCGTGGCCGGCGAGCTCGACCTTGGTGCTCTGCGTCACCCGTTGGAGGAAAGGCCTAAGGTAGCAGAGGGTGAAGCCGCCGCGGTAGACCTCGAGGCTCGTGATGCGTGCGAGGAAGCTATCGCAGTCCCACGTCCGGCGGATGCGTGGTCGCGCCTCGGCGTCCAAGGAGGCGAGGAACGCGTGCTCGGACGCGGGGAGACTCAACGAGGGGATTGGCGTCTGCTGGTCGTCGACGCCCGTCAGGAGGAACTGCCACGGCCGATCCGATTCGAGCTCCGCCCGGGGAAAGGTATCCGGTCGCTGATCCGGCGGCATGGTGTAGGGCAACGGCCAGGGGCGGGGCCGGGTCTGCTGATTGTTCGAGTCGGCGAGGCCGGGCGGCGGCCGGGTGATTGGGGAGTCGAAGAGCTCCGCGATCTGGGCGAGCCCGAGCTGTAGCCCGGCGAGGTAATCAGGTTGATGGCCTGCGATCGGGGTCAGTGCGGCTGAGGGAGGCGGCCTTGCTGGGGATCCACGACATACGACAACGACACCACGGATCCCAGGCCGCACCCAGGCGGGCGTGAGCGACAGCGACGTCGTCGGCGTTGACGGCCGGCAGTTGTGCCTGGAGGGCGCGCCGTGCGGAGGCAGAGACACGCGATCGTTGGGAGGGAAGCCGCGGATGAGCCGCCGGGCCGGCCGCGGGTTGGCTGGTGGCGGGGCCGGCTGAGCTTGAAGGGAAGAGGCGCCAAATCGGGCCCGATTGCGGTGTCGGAGGGATTGCGCGAACACCGGGTGGAGCGAGGGAGGACGCAGGGCGAACGCCAGCCTGTTGCGAGGTGCGGGTCCTACGTCGTATGCCTTAGATTTGTTTGCTCCTAGCCTGCGACCGGCCGCAGCGTTCCGGAAGGCCGCATATACGACGGGAAACAGCGTGGTTGAAACAAGGCCGGCACCGGCGGTAGGAGTCCTGGGTAAGAAAGAGCGAGCCGTACATACCGTGAGGACTGTGACCCGGAAGCAGGCGCGAAAAACTCGGAGATTGGCTGCGAGCGTGATGGCCGCTTGCGCGATGCACGCGTAGATTGATCTGCCGCACTCGGGCTCTCGCGGCCTGGAGGCGCCGGCCGGGCGAAGAGCCTCGACCAAGATTCTTTACTCTCGATCGGGTCGTATATAAAGGCATCGTCGTCGTCGGTAGTGTGGCCGCGTTGGGCGAGCGACTGCGCTGATGGGAGGCGCGAGGTTGATGCGGTAAGGGTGCGGGGGGTCGGGTCGCGTTCGATTGTTGGGAAGACTCGGGCTGAGACGTTTGAGCCTTGATCATGCGTAAGCGATCGCCGTGGCGGGATTGAGGGCTGCGGATTGCGGAACGCCGGAAGCTCCTCGGCGGCTGTCGCCAAAGGGTGGGAAGGAGACCGGGGCGCCGTTGCGAAGGCGGGTGGCGATGATGACGGCGACGAGGGACGCGCCGGCGCCTCCCCGGCGAGATCTACGTCCATCGGGTCGATATTACTGTAAAGAGGGACGGTCTCGTCGTCGGCGCCGGGGCAGTCGAGGGCCTGGGCCGAGGGGACCGGGGCCGAGGCGCTGAGGGCCGGATGATGCAGCCGTGGGGAGCCACGTGGGTCGGGCGGCGGGTGTGACGATGGCGGGGCCGGACGGGGCGGGGAGGGCGGCGGGGAGGGCGAAGGTGGAAGATCTACCGCGAGTTGCGGCGCGGGAGCGGGCGGCTCGTCGTCAAAGGATGCGTGCGGGCCGGGGAAGTGGGCGCGTAGCCGGCGGCGGATATCGACGAGGAGGTCGTCAATCTGCTGAGAAGGCCCGCCCAGTGCATCATCAACCCTGAGGTTTTGGGCGAGGGCGGCAATGACCTCATCAAGCGGCGCGGGCGGCGAGGAGCCGGAGCGGGCGCGCGCTTGGTCAGCCTGGGGCGCGTCAGTCGGTGCGTCAGGGGGAGAAACTGCCGTTGACGGCGCCCGCCGGGTCGGGGGAGAGACGCGCGACGGACGGCGTTGAACGCGTGACGGGGCGAGCGTCGTGTGAATCTGGGCATGCAAGTCATGAAGTCGGGGACTGCGTCGGAGCGTCGGTCCGGGCGCTCGCGGAGAGGGCCGCGCGGGACGTGGCGAGTGCGATTGGGCGGCGATGCGGGGACTGCGGCGGAGAGGCGGCGTCGGGCGAGCGGGATGTCCGCCGGCGGCGGCCGCGCGCGATGAGCGCGACGGGGCGGCGCCGGTTAAACGACGGATGGTGGCGACGCCTTCCGCCTGGGCAGACTCGAGGAGGGAGGACACATTCGCCTGGAGGAGGGGGTCCTGACGTAGGTCTTCAAGGCGTTGGCGGTACTTTTCTTGAAACCGTTGGTTGCGGGCAGTCTGATCGTTGGAGCCGCCCGCGGCGGGATTCCTAGGGCGACGACCACGAGGCATCTGCGCGGGAGCGGAGAGACTCCGGATCGGGTCGTGCGGTGGCGGGCGGAAGAGCAGCT
Organism: Acetobacteraceae bacterium; assembly: GCA_036398775.1. GTDB lineage: Bacteria > Pseudomonadota > Alphaproteobacteria > Acetobacterales > Acetobacteraceae > DASWOJ01. Next base: position 2,884 of record DASWOJ010000415.1, on the reverse strand, counting down.
CGGATGCGTCAAGGTGCTGGACGCGTGGGAAAGGGGTTGGTTCAGATCGAACGGGGGGGGAACGCGCGTGCTTGCATGGGGTCAGCTAGGACGCTCGGATCGGCGCTCGTGGGCGTACGGTGAGACAAACGGAAGGGGAAGTGGCTGCGAGTCCAAGATCTCGGACTCGGTTGAGGAGTCAGCAGGCGGCGAGTCCAAGATCGTGGACTTGCAGCGAGCATCGATTGCGTCTGAAGCAGCTTGGTGACGACGATGTCTCAAGGGGTTGCGAAAACAGGTAGCTTGTGAAGGATGTGCAACCTTCTCGATCGGGGGCAGAACACGGCCAGGCAAGCGGAAGGCACGTCTAAGGAGCAGATGAATCCGGAGATTCCATTATCATTAGGACCTACTTGCTTCGGGGCTGACCGCCCCTGGCGTCGAGCGCGCGGCAGCCCGGTTCGCGCGTGGTAGGGACGTGGTGTGAGGCGTTTGTTTACTTTTCGCCGGAATTGCTCGCCTTTATATTATATTATCCCACCTTATGCACGAGTTATGCCCCTCGACGACTCAACGGACGATGAGCAAGAACCGACACGGATTCGGTTGCATTTATAGTAAGAGTCGTTGGGCGGTTGATTGCGAGCGTGATCATATGCCTTCTGTCTCCTTACTTGACTCGAAGGTAGGCCCCCTAGGCGTGGTTTCGCGTATTGGGTGCGCGGATGGGCCTGCTAGTTTTGTGAGCGGAATGATTAATATTTGAGGCGAAATAATTCTTGGTTTTCGCCCGGTGGTGGGAATGCTTCACACGCGAGCCTAAGACTGCGGCCATGGCTTCGACGCCGGTTGAGGAGAGTAGTCTGTCGGTAATCTATGATGTACCGAGCGCCCTCTTGCTCGTGGACTTACACGAAGATACGACCCGGTTTTTCTGGAGGCTGAAAGGAAGCAACCTTCACCCGGATCTCCTGGCCGGTATCCGTAGCAGCTCGTGGAAGACCTCGACAGCGGCTGACCTAGCTCAAGTGGTAAGGAGCAGTGGCCTGAGCTATGCCTTAAGGGTTAGGAGTGGCGCGAAGGATTTACATTCGACGCGTGTTTATACTCTCGGTTGGGCTCTATGTCTTTGGTTTTCGTTCGAAGCGACGGTCAAGGGGTTGGTGATCGTACGAGTCCGAGACGTCGGACCCGCAGGCGTAGCCATTGTTCGCTGGCGGTATCGTAGACGAGAGGCGCGTCTCGTTATCGTAGTGAAAATGTATCGCGACGGTCTACGATCGCCCTATACCTTTCGAACGATCGTGGTTTGGGGGGGTTTAACCGCCCGGGTCATCCGAGCGCTGAACGGGCGCACTGGAGCAGGCCTCGCCTGACGGCGCCGCAAGGCGATAGTGTTGAAGAGAGGCTGATCGGAGCGTTAGGCTACTCGTGTCTCGGGTCGGGAGCTCGCAGCGACAACGCGTTGAGATCTTAGCTGAAGACTACGTGTTTCTACTAGAGTTGAGGCGGGGCCTGGGCCACTCTACGCTGCTGCACGTTCGTGCGCCTCTCGCTGCAGGTCCGATAGCTGAGACTACTCGGCTCTGCAATCGGTGCAAGTCCGCCGTCTGGGACTCGGAGAGGTGGCGCGCAGGGTAATCGGCTCCACCCTAGGTGTTCTACCGATCCAAGTCTCCCGTCTCGGACTCGTAGCCGTCTTGATGTCGTCTGTGGATCGCCCGGTGTGGACCCTGAGGGACTTCCATGATTCGAATAGGGTGAGTGATGATCGACGAGTAGCGAGTGTCTCCTTTCACGGTCGGATGGATGCATTACTGTCACGCGAGGTCATCGGCGCGGCTTTGTTTTCGCCGCGTGGTGAAGGCATCGCCAGAGGCGATCGGTGCAGAGGCCGTCGGACGAATGAGCGGCCGGCTTTTAACCATTGTGGCTGTCTGGGCGGGCTCTGATTGGGGTTGGGTGCGGTGGGGCGTTTAAGGCTGATGGGGTCTCCGCCTCGACGGTCGCGGTCTTCGAGGCTTCCGCTCGCAGTTGCCGCCGTAAAAGCGATCGGATTTCGATGCATTTCGAGTATGATGGTCCTTGTATGATACGTTCTTACTTCGCAAGTTTTCCCGCCGATTTAGCCAGGTCCGCGCGATGTAGTGGGGTGCAAAGTGAAGGAGAGCCCATCGACGGGGCTCCGTTCGAGTTTTCGTGGGGTGGGTGCGGCGGCGTTCCGCTCCCCTCGAACCCGCTGAAATTTTTCTAAGTCCCGTCGGCGGGCCGCTCTAAATCCTAACCCTTCGGCCCAGTTGATGCGGCGTCTCTCTATTTCCTATAAATAAATTTCTAACTCTTTTATTATAGGTTTTACTTACTAATTAGCTTTACGTCGGATAAAGATTACGTTTATTTTATTTATATTATTAGCTCCTTTTTAACGCGATTCCGCCTTTTTTAAATTACGCGTTTTTTAAGGCATCGCATTACCCGGATTATTAACCCGCGACGGGTGAAGTAATTAATATTATAAAATAAGTAAAGACTAAGGTCTATAATAATATAAATAATATATAGGGTTTAGATAAAAACCTATTATAGTTTAATAAAACGTAAACTCTTATAGACTAAATGCTAATTATTAAGGAAGAGAAAACTCTTTATTTATCTTCGCTAGCTAAAAGCCAGCGTGCCGCGTACGTGACCCTCGCCGCATATGATTACCTGACTTCACTGAATTCCCTCCTCACAGTTATATTTTTCTAGGTTTAATTTTAGTCCCTTTTATTAAAGTGCTCGCATAATTTATTTAATATATTAAATATATTTTTCCTTTATATTTAAATAGACGAGGATATCGTCGAAATAAATAATTATTATTTAATTAAATTAATCCCGTAATATATTATCAATTAATATT
>DASWOJ010000414.1:0-6528 GCA_036398775.1 Acetobacteraceae bacterium | reverse complement strand
ACAAGGAACGCCACCTGATCGAGACCTTCTTCGCCAAGCTCAAGCAGCTCAGGGCCATCGCAACCCGCTACGACAAGACCGCGCGAAACTTCCTCGGCGCCATCCATCTCACTGCAACAGACATCTAGCTCAATCGACGGCACGCCCTACAACGCTACCAAGCGAGCCCTGGCCATTGCAGCCGCACGAGCTGCTCACGCGCACCTGCGTGATCCCAGACCTGTCCATCGTGAAATACCCACTCAACAGCCCAGCCCTACGCCCGCTGCCGCAGCACCTGCGCCAGGTCCCGGCGATACTGCACCGGGTCCAATTCCAGCCCATAGCGCGGGCTGTCCGGATACAGCCGCGCGATCCCGGCCCGCTCGCGCCCGATGTCCGCCGCCATCGCCGCCTGGTCCGGCAGCCCGGCGCGGCCGGTTTCCAACGCCGCGATCCACGCCGCCTGGTCGTCCATCATCCGTATGTTGCCGCCGCCGGTGACGTTGAAGAACCCGGCGAAGTACAGCCCAGGCTGCCCCGGCCGAACCACCCGGCGATACAGGTCCAGCCACTGTCCCCGCACCGGCGACACCTCCGGCTCCAGGAACGGCAGGTCCACCTCGTAGCCCGTCGCGGCGATCATCGTGTCGAACTCCGCCGCGCTGCCGTCCGCGAACCGCACTTCCTGCCCGCGCACCTCGGCGATCCCCGGCTTGGCCGCCACCCGCCCCCAGACGAACTGTGCCATCAGCAGGTGGTGCCCCGCCGGGTGCGTCCGCGTCTTGGGCGTCGTGAACCCCCACTGCTCCATCCGCCCATGCGCCATGCGGGAGATCAGCTCGCGGATGCGCCGCCGCAGCGGCCAAGGCATCCAGGAATGCTCAACCTTCGCCAGCACGCGGGAGGTTGGGACGCCCAGGAACATGCGCGGCATCATCAGCACCGGGGAGCGCGCCGCCATCACGCAGCAGGCCGTCACCGGGCAGATGTCGGCGGCGATGTCGCAGGCGCTGTTGCCGGCGCCCACCACCAGCACCCGCTTGCCGCGGAACGGCTCCGGCACGCGGTAGGCGTGGGAGTGCAGGTACTCGCCGCCGAAGTCCCGCGCGAAGGGAGGGTGCTTCGGCACGCCCTGATGGCCGCTCGCCACCACGACGGCGTCGAACGCGGCGCTTGTTCCGTCCGCCAAGTCCACGCGCCATCCCGCGCCATCCCGCCGCACGGACGCGACGGGGGAGCGGAAGCGGATGTGCGCCAGCACGCCGAAATGCTGGGCATAGGCGTCGAGGTAGGCCGCGACCTGCGCATGGCCGGGATACAGCGGCGTGCCATCCGGAAATGGAAAATCCGCGTAGGCGGTAACCCGGTTCTCCGAGTTCAGGTGCAGCGACTGGTAGGCGGGGCTGAGGCCGTTGTCGTTCTCGTAAACCCACAGCCCGCCGATGCGGGACCCCATCTCGAACACCGTCACGTCCAGCCCGGCACCTAGCAGGTGCTTGGCGGCGCACAGGCCGGCCGCGCCCGCGCCGATGACGGCGGCCCGCTTCACCGCTCGTAGCCCGGCCGGGGGATCAGGCCCATGATCCCCCGGGTGAAGCCGCCATCCACGGTGATCTCGTCGCCGGTGATGTAGGCGGCGCGGGCGCTGGCGAGGAACAGCACCGCCTCGGCGATGTCGCCCGGCTGGCCGATGCGGCCGGCGGGGATGACGGCGCTGCGCCGCCGGGTGATCTCGGGGTCGTCGTAGAAGGCTTGGCTGAGCGGGGTCAGGATCATGCCGGGGCTGACGACGTTGCTGCGTATGCCGTCGCCGCCCCACTCCGTCGCAAGCTGGCGGGACAGCATGACGATGCCCGCCTTGGCGACACTGTAGGCGCCGCCGAACCCGGTCGCGTGGCTGCCGGCGATGGAGGCGATGTGGACGATGGCGCCGCCGCCCTGCTGGCGCATCTGGGTGCCGAACGCCTGGGCGCATAGGAAGTAGCCGGTCAGGTTGACCGACAGCAGCAGGTTCCACTCCGCCGCGGCCAGGGTCGCCAGCGGACCGGGGCGCAGCAGGCCGGCGTTGTTGACCAGCACACCGCAGGGGCCGAGCCGGTGGCCGACCGCCTCCGCCGCCGCGGCGACGCTTCCCGGGTCCGACACGTCGCAGCCTAGCGCGATGGCGTCTGCGCCGGCCTGCTGCAGGTGCCGGAGGGTTTCAGCCGACCCGGCCTCGTCCCGGTCCAGCAACGCCACGCGCCCGCCGGCCCGCGCAAGGCTCAGCGCGATGGCCCGGCCGATGCCGCCGCCCGCACCCGTCACGGCGCACACCGTGCCTTGCAGGCCCAGCCACTCGACGGGCGTGGGCACATCGGGGGGCAAGGGGGCGGTCACGCCGGCATCGCAAGCAGCGTGCAGCAGGCCGCGCCTGAACATACCTGCCAGCAAACACCTGCCTTCTCCCTCTCCCTCCGGGAGAGGGTTGGGGTGAGGGGGCGGGCAAGCGCGGTTCTTTCCAGCAGATGGGTGAGTCCTAACTGCGCTGACGGCGCTCGCCTCGGCATGCAAGACCCCCTCACCCCGGCCCTCTCCCGGAGGGAGAGGGAGAAGGCGGCAGCCTTGCGGCGTTGCAATGGCAGCTTGCCAGCCAAGGCTTCCAGCCTCACTCCGCTGCCCTCCCCAACCCGGCCCGCCGTGCCGCGCTGGCCGTATGGTCCAGCGTGTAGCGCACCCGCTCCCCAGCCGGCCGCACCGAGGCGATCACCGCGCCATAGGTCTGCTCCGCCGCCTCGCGCCCGATCAGCCCGGCATTGAGGTCCTCCTCCACCGCCGCCAAGTCCCGCTCCAATGGGTTGCCGAACCCGCCGCCCCCGGGCGAGGCCAGCCGGATGCTGTCGCCGGCGGCAAGCGCCACCCGCTCCACCTTGCTCCGCAACGGCGGCGCCCAGTCCCGTTCGCCCGTCACCAGCCTCACCTCGTTCGCCGCTGCCGGGTGCCCGCCCTGGACGCCTGGCGGCAGGTGATCCACCCGGTCGCCCAGGATGGACACCACGCAGGGCGCCAGGGCGGTGATGCCATACGCCGTCCCGCAGCCGCCGCGGTGCCAGCCGTCGCCGCCCGATCCCTCGCGGATGCGCAGATACTCGAAGCGCAGGGGATACCGGTGCTCCGACATTTCCACCGACATGAACCGCGCCATGCTGCCCGGCGGCGTGCCGTTCACCAGCCCGTCCGACGCCTGGCTGGCGCCATAGCCGCCGGGATAGGGATACACCGCGACGTAGTAGCCGCCATCGCCCGGCCGCCGCCCGGACACGGTCGCGACCCCCGTAGTGCCGAACGGCGCCGCCGGCACCAGGTCCGGGATCGCCTGCGCCAGCGCCGCGAACACCACGTCCACCACACGCTGGGTCACGTCCGTGGTGCCGCCGACCGGGGACGGATACTCCGCCGCCAGGATGCAGCGCGCGGGGATGGTGAACCGCGCCGGGCGGAACGCGCCGCCGTTCACCGGCACCTCCGGGAAGACGTGCTTCAGCGCCACCAGGCACATGGACTTCGTGGTGCTGTCCGAGATGTTCATCGGCCCGCGCGCCGCCGGCGCCGTCCCGGTGAAGTCGAAGTGCAGCCCGCTGCCGGACACGGTCAGCGTCAGCGCCACCTTCAGCGGCACGTCGTCCACGCCGTCGTTGTCGAACCAGTCCTCCACCCGGTAGGTCCCATCCGGTATCTCGGCGACGTACGACCGCATCTGGGTTTCCGAGCGGTCCATCATTTCGAGAATGCAGGCTTGCAGCGTGTCCTCGCCATACCGGGCGATGAGTGCCTCCAGCCCGCGCCGGCCGACGCTGAACACGTTGGTCATGGCGGCCAGGTCGCCCTCCAACTGCCGGGGCAGGCGCACGTTGGCGGTGATCAGCCGGATCAGCGCGGTGTTGCAGCGGCCGGCCTCATACAGCTTGAGCGGCGGGATGATGATGCCTTCCTGGTGTATCTCGGTGGCGGCCGGCGCCCATCCGCCGGGCACGCTGCCGCCCATGTCCATCCAGTGCCCGGTATTGGCGAACAGCGCGAACAGCCGCCCGCCGACGAACACCGGCGACACCAGCACCACGTCGTTGAGGTGGGTGCCGCTGAGGTAGGGATCGTTGACGATCCACACGTCGCCGTCGCCGAACCCGCCCTCGGCCAGCGCCACGCCGATCACGCGCTGCACCGTGAACTGCATGTTCGCCAGGAACTGCGGCAAGCCGTAGCCGCCCTGGGCGATCGTTTCCCCGCTGAGAGGATCGTATAGCCCGTGCGCGCAGTCGTTGGTTTCCGAGATGATCGGCGACAGGGCGGCCCGGATCAGGTGCAGGTCCATCTCGTCGCCGATCTGCTCCAGCGCGCCGCGCACGACCGCGAGGGTGACGGGGTCCATCATGCCAACCTCCACAGAACGTTCATGCCATCGTCCGCAAGGCGTTCATGTCACCCGCCGCAGGACATTCATGCCATCGTCCGTAAGACGTTCATGCGATCATCCGCAGGATGCTCATGCCATCGTGACCAGGATGTTGTTGAAGGGGTCCACCCGGGCGGCCATGCCCGGCTCGATCACGCTGGTGGTGTCCGGCTGCTCGACGATGGCCGGGCCGTCGAAGGCGTGGCCGGGGCGGAGCGCGGCGCGGTCGAATACGGGGGTGTCCATCCAACCGTCGAAGTAAACCGGGCGGATCGCGCACGGGACCGCAGGCGCCGGCAAGGTGGCGGCCCCCGCAGCCCGGTGCTGTCCCGGACGCACGCCGAGCACCGCCGTCTTCAGGCTCACGATCACCGCCGGCAGGTCGCCCAGCGTATTGCCATACTCGCGGCGGTAAACGTCCGCGAACGCCTCCGCCATGCGCCCGGGAGTCCACCCAGCCTCCACCGGCACGCGCAGGGTGTGGATTTGCCCGGCGTAGGACATCTCCGCCCAATGGGTCGTGACGATCCGTTCGATGGCCGCGCCGCCCTCGCGCAGCGCCGCCGCCCCAGCCTCGCCCTGGGCGCGCAGCACCGCCGCGGCCTCGTCCGCGTCCAGGTCCGCGGCCCGGCGCTCCAGGGTTTGCGAGTGGTCGGCGCGTATGTCCGCCATCGCGCAGCCCAGGGCGCACAGCACGCCGGGATAGGGCGGGATCAGCATGGTGCGTATGCCAACCTCCCGCATGATCGCCGCCCCGTGCAGCGGACCGGCGCCGCCGAATGCCACGAGGACGAAGTCCCGGGGATCGTGCCCCTGCTCCACCGATAGTAGCCGGGTGCGCCCGGCCATACGCTGGTTGACGATGGCTAGGATGGCCGCCGCCGTTTCCTCCACCCCCAGCCCGACCTGCTGCCCCAGCGCGCCCATCGCCGCCCGCGCCCCGGGAAGGTCCAGCCGGTCCAGGTGCTTCAATCCAATCGGGTGGTCGGCGTTGATCCGCGCCAGCACGGCGTTGGCGTCGGTCACGGTCGGCTCGGTGCCGCCACGGCCGAAGCACACCGGACCCGGCACCGCCCCGGCGCTGCGCGGCCCTACCTGCAGGATGCCGCCGCGGTCCAAGTAGGCGACCGAGCCGCCGCCGGCGCCGATGGTGTGCACGTCCAGCATCGGCAGGCGCAGCGGGATGCGGAAATCCAAGTCCGTCGTGTCGGCCACCCGCGGCGTGCCGCCCAGCACGACCGAAACGTCATAGCTGGTGCCGCCCATGTCCCCGGTGATGACGTTGTCGAACCCGGCTTCCGCCGCCAGCCGCGCCGCTGCCATGACGCCGGCTGCCGGGCCGGAGCGCACGATGTTCGCCGCCCGGTCCGCCAGCAGCCGCAGCGGCACCAGGCCGCCGTTGGACTGCATCACCAGCGTCTGGGTGTCGAAGCCGCGCTCGTGCAGCGCGGCCTGCAGGTTGGCGGCGTAGCGGGCCACCAGCGGCTGCAGGTAGCCCTGCACGGCGGCGGTGCTGGTGCGCTCGAACTCGTAGTATTCGCGCACCACGTCGCTGGAGATAACGACCTGCCAGGACGGCTCGGCCTCCAGCAGCAGGGCGCGGACGCGCTGCTCGTGCCCGGGGTTGGCATAGGCATGGAGGAAGGAAACGACCACCGCCTCCACCTCCTGCTCCCGCAGCACGGCGGCCAGGCGGCGTACCTCCCCCTCGTCCAGCGGGCGCAGCACGGCGCCGTGCTGGTCCAGGCGCTCGTCCAGCTCCCAGCGCAAATCACGCGGGATCAGCGGTTTGTGGACGCCGGTCAGGCCGTACATGCGCTGCCGGTCGCGCCGGCCCAGTTCCAGCACGTCGCGGAAGCCGCGTGTCGTGACCAGGGCGCAGCGGGCGCCCTTGCGCTCGATGACGGCGTTGGTGGCGATCGTGGTGCCGTGCAGGATCAGGTCGAGGCCGGCGGGCTCGACGCCGGCGGCAGTTAGTGCGTCGAGCAGGCCGCGTGCCGGGTCGTCGGGGGTGGAGGGAACTTTTAATACTCGGTCCACGGTCCGGCCGTCGCGGGAATAGAACAGGTCGGTGAAGGTGCCGCCCACGTCTATGCCGACGATGCCGCCGACCTCAT
>DASWOJ010000413.1:0-6385 GCA_036398775.1 Acetobacteraceae bacterium | reverse complement strand
AGGGTAAAGGCAGTGTGGTGCAGTTCAAACCCGTCCTCACGCCGTCGGACTAGGGCATCTTGCAGGCCGAGTTGCGACAGCGCCTCCACCCCAGCCGAGAAGGTGGTCGCCATCGCCACCAGCCCGAAGTCCGCCGGCACCAGCAGCCGCGCCAGCACAAGCGTGCTGACGAGTCCGAGCGACCGGGTCACGACGCGCCACAGCAGCAGCCAGGCCGTGCCGACGATAGTCTTGCGTGTCAGTGAACCTTGGGTGGCAAGGACGTCATCGCTGATAGACGGCGCAATTCCTCGGATGCGAGCAGGAAGGCCTTACAGCACCTAGCACGCTGGTAGCCATGCTTGTTGACGCTATCCTGCCCAACCCTAAGAAGAACTAATGCAACTTGGACACACTGGCCCGAGTTTTACCAAGTAGCAGCGCCGCGTATTCCTTGCCGCCGAAATGTCGCATGAGTCCTTGCCGGGATGGTAGGCCGACTGATGATGGGCAGGCGGGCTATGCCCGCCGGCTCAGACCCGGCGACAGCTTCCGAAGCGGAGCGCCGGCACGCCGGTAAAGCGCCCGCGCCAACGGCGGCCCATAAACCTCAACGGGCGCACGCCGCAGCAGCCGGGCCACGGCGTTCCGCGGGTCGAAGAACGATTCGGGTGGCCACAGGTTCTTCATGGTGTGCTGCACGAACCTCGGTGCGTCCAGCACGGGATGCACGAACGCCTGGTCGGCCAGGATCGGCAGGTCTGCCTCGATCACGGCCGGGGACCAATCGTAGCGATTGATCGGCCCGAACTCCGCCAGGCTCGTCATCTTGAAGCCGGCAAGCGCGACCTCCGTGGAGATGAACGCCTCGCAGTAGGGCCAATGCGGCATCAGCCCGGCCTTCTGCAGATGCGACATCTCGACCCGGCGCTCATACAGGCGGCGGACGGCGCGGTTGGAGTACATCGAGATGCAGATCAGGCATTTCTTGATCTCGTCGGGCGTATAAGCGTCCAGGCAGGTATGGGTCAGCGGCCAGTCCGCGACCGCGTCCGTGTTCGGGACGCCAACCAGGTCGGTGCCGTCCTGCGCCATCCGGTCCACGATGCCGTCCAGGGGACGCTGCACGGCCACGTCATACTCTGCCATGATATAGAAGTCATAGCTGTCGTGCTGCTGGTAGAAGAAGTATAGCGGATAGTCGCCATTGAACCAGAGCATGTTGCCGTGCCCGGCGCCGCTCAGTCCCATATCCAGCACCGACGCCTGGGTGTGGGATACGACGTTCGGGTGGGGAATGGACACGGAACCGCTGGTTTCGTCCACCAAGATGAACAGGTCGCCGCGGCCCACGGTGGCGCGCAGCCGCTGATACTGACGCTCCACGTACTCGTCCCAGATATGGGTCCGGAACAGCACGGCATATGTGGCGGTTGGCTTGGGTTGTGTGTTCACGTGTCCACTGCCCCGTTCGTCTGCACGCATCGTGCCCAACCCCTAGATGTATGCGTTGGAACCGTGGGCCGGCGCCATCAGGCCACTCATGGCCGAATGCGCCGCCACGGTCCCACTTGTTCCTTCGTGGCCCGCATCCCAAGCCGGCCGCCACTGACCCTGCCACATGGCTTGCAGGCCCCCAACCTACACCGGATCGGCGCTGCGATGAGGCGGGCGATGCTTATGTTTGTTCACGAAATGTCACCGGTTCGTTTGGAACTTGCTGCATCCCTTAGCTGAGCGCCTTGCGCTGGTTGCAGCGGGTCAGGGCGGTGTCTTACTCGCTGGAATGAATTTTGGTAAGAGCGCGCACCTGCGGCCAAGCGGCTCAGGGCGGAGAACACCATGTTGGACGCAGCAGCGGGACAGGCAGGAATCGCCGGGCAGATGGCAGCCCAGCCCGGCGTGCGCCTGCAGCGGGTGATCCTGGACCGTCCGGCGCCCTTGCGGGATCTGTACTGGCGCGTCCGCGGCGACGCCCGTCTGGAGGCGGATGGCGCCTTGCGGATCGAGGCTGGCGCCAGCGTGGCGTTCGACACCTACTTCAACGCCCTGTTCGAGCATCACTGGCGCCTGCACACCCGGGCGGCGTCCTTCATTCTGCAGGTCGAGATCGCGGGACGCGCCAAGCTGCAGTTGTGGCGCATGACGCAGCATGGCGGCCAAACGCTGCTGCACGAGGCGGAGGTGGACGGCGCCGCCGACATCCACTTGCCGGACGACGCTCCCAATTTCCGCCAGGCCGGCATGGTCTGGTTCGAGCTGACCGCCGCAGCTGGCCCGGCTGTGCTGCGCCGGGCCGAATGGTTTGCGGCCGATGCCGCGCCCGAGCCGGTTGGGCTTGCCGTTGCCATCTGCACCTTCAACCGTGAGGCGGACGTCGCCGGCGTGCTGGCCGCCATCGCGGGCGATCCGGCGCTCTGCGGTGCCGGCGGCAGCATCGCGCGCGTGTTCGTAGTCAGCCAGGGCCGGGCCGGCCTGCTGGCGCACCCGGACGTTGCGGCGCCGGCGGCCCGGCTCGGCGACAAGCTGCACGTGATCGAGCAGGGCAACTTCGGCGGCGCCGGCGGCTTTGGCCGGGGACTGCTGGAGGCGCTGGAGGACGACGCCGTCACGCATGTCGCCTTCCTCGACGACGACGTGCGCATCGAGCCGGAAAGCCTGCTTCGCATGGCCGCCTTCTTCACATTGGCCCGGCGGACGCTATGCCTGGGTGGCCATATGCTGGACTCTGTCCGCCCGACCAACCTGTATGAAGGCGGGGCCATCGTGCAGGACAACTGGGTGCCGCGCGCGCTCAACCACCAGATTGACCTGCGCTCACGCGAGGTTCTGGCCGGGCTGACGGACGTGCAGGCGATGCATTACAGCGGCTGGTGGTTCTTTGGCTTTCCCAAGCAGCTTGCCGTCGAGCATGGGATGCCGCTGCCGTGCTTCATCCGGGGCGACGACGTGGAGTGGGGGATGCGACTGTATGGCCGCGGCGTGCCGACCGTGCCGCTGCCGGGCGTCGCAATCTGGCACGAGCCGTTCTACCTCAAGGGCCACGGCTGGCAGTTGTATTACGAGACGCGCAACGCCTTGATCTGCGCGGCCCTGCACATGAATTTTTCGCCCCGGCATGCCGCGGGCCAGATGCTGACACAGGTGATGACGCACCTGCTCACCTACCGCTACTACAGCGCCGCGCTGATCGTGAAGGCAATGGAGGATTTCCTGCGCGGCCCGGCCATCCTGGACGCCGACCCGCAAGCGCTGCACGCGTCGGTGGGCAAGCTGCGCGGCTTGTATCCCGAGGGGACTGTGAGCCGCGACGTGGTGCTGTGGGATGCGCCGGTGTCTGCGACGCCCCAGTCACGGGTGCGGACCGCGGCGGCGCTCGGCAAGGTGTTGTGGCGGAACTGGGTGACGCCCTCGTCCGCGACGGCCCGGCCGCGCCGGCTGCCGCTGCGCGACCTCGTCTGGTTCCGGATGCCCGGCTCCGACGCCCTGGCCGTCGAGACTCATTGGGAACGGGAGCTGCCGCTGTTCCGGCGGGACCGGGCGCAGTTCCGGACGCTGCTGCGGGCCGGGTTGCGCGCCGTTCGGGCGCTGTATTCGGCGGCGCCGGGTCTCCGCGCGGTGTGGCACCAGGAGGCGCCGCGGATTACCTCGGTTGCCCACTGGCGCGCCTACCTGGGACTGCCGCGGCGCGGCTGACCGGAACTGGACGACATTTACGGGCCTGCTAGGTGACGGACTCGGCTGCGGGCGCCTAGGAGGCATCGTACCGTTCGTTGCAGCCAACCTGGAGGGCTGGGACCGGCTTGCCTATCAGCCCGCCGTAAATTGGGAGCAAACCTTGGACGTTTCCGTCATCTGCCCGGTGTTCAACACTCCTCCCGGCGTGCTCGCCGCAGCCATACATTCTGTCCTTAGTCAGATTGGCCCGCATGAGGTCGAGCTTATCCTAGTCAATGACTGCTCGACCGACCCGGCGACCGCAGCCGCACTGCGTGACGCGGCAGACGGGGATTGCCGGGTCCAGGTGATCAATCAAGACAGCAACACGGGTCCGGCGCGGGCGCGTTCCGTTGGCGTCGCCCGAGCCAGGCATGACTGGGTGAGCTTCATCGATTCCGATGACCTTTGGCCTGATGGCAAGCTCGATCAGGCGGCGTCCGTGCTGGAGGAGTGGCCGGATTCGCGCTGGATCGGCGGCGGCTTCGCTACCCTGCTTCCCGATGGAAGCTTGCGGGCTGCCCAAAGGCTGACGGTCAAATGCCCGCCAGCGCAGGCCGGCCGCACTGCCCAGCGCCTGCAAACGCCGGAGTTCACCCGCGCCCTGGTCGGGTCCTGGCACCCACTCGGCACCAGCCTGTTCCGCCGCCACCTGATCGCGGATGCCGGCGACTTCGACCCGCGCCTGACCTACGGCGAGGACTGGCTGCTGACCCTGCGCATCTCGTTGCTGACCCCGATGGACTACATCGACGCCGAAACGTATGTACTCCGCCGTCAAGGGGCCAGCCTGATGCGCTCGCCGCGGCGCCTGTCGGCCAAGGCGGTAGAGGGCCTGTTGGCCGCACGCCGCGACCCGGCGCTGCGTATCGCGCGCCGGGAACTGCGCTGGCTGGTTTACGGCGGCTACAAGGAAGTCGCCATGAACAACGCCTTGAATGGGCGGAAGCTTAGGGGGCTTGGGTTCGCGTTGCTTGCGCTGTCGGTTGACCCGCGCGAGGTGGGGGAGCTGTTCCTGTTCCTCCGCCTGTTGCGGAAAACCGGCCCCGCCTTGGCGGACGGCTTCGACGGCTACAGCACCGCCGAACAATTGAAGCTTTCCAGCATCGAGAACCTCCAATAGTGTCGCGGCAGGATGAGGGCAGGCCATTCGGCCGAGGAGCCATTGGCCGGATCACCCGCATCGCCGGAGGCAGCAGCTAGCTTCACTCCCCTTCGTGTTCCCGGCCGCCCTGTTCGCGTTTTGCCGGGAACCATGGTCTTGCACTACACATGTGTGCGGGTGCAACACTGGCTTCTTAGGTTCAACGACATGGGCGAATACCGAACACCGAAGTCTGCACCTGATCTTGCGCGGCGGCTCCCCAAACGGGGCAGTGCTGGCGGTGCTGCTGTTTGCTCGCGTGCATGACACGGGCGATCAGCCCATGACTGCGTCCCGCCCGACGCTGCTGGCCGTCTGTACGATCCCGCCCTGGCCCGTTACGAACGGCTATGCCCTGCGTGTGTTCAACCTGTTGCGGGAGCTTGCGGAAGACTGGGCCATTACGCTGATCGCGTCGCCGCCTGACGTCCAGGGGGAGGAAATTCCCCTGCCGCTTGCCCGCTACATCCCACTCGACCTTCAAGGTGCCGGGCTGTCCTATCCCTGGCGCTTCGACCAGCGTCCGTTGCGCGCCGCAGTGGAGATGGCGGTCAAGGCTTACCAACCCCAGCGGGCTATCGTCTGGCGCGGCGGAGAGGCGGCCTGGTTCGACGCGCCGAACTTCCCTCCGGGCGTCGTGGACCTGATAGACTGCACCCCGCTCGACCTTTGGCGAGGCTTCATCGCCCAGCGCGGCCTGCGAGTGCGCTACCGCAAGCTGCGGGAGATCGGCGTCTCCGCCCGTTTCGCGGCCCGGGCCGCCCGGAGCTTTTCGTCCGTAGTCTGTGCCGGCGAAAAAGATGCGGCATGGCTTCGCTGGGTGGGGCGCT
Source organism: Acetobacteraceae bacterium (assembly GCA_036398775.1). Lineage (GTDB taxonomy): Bacteria > Pseudomonadota > Alphaproteobacteria > Acetobacterales > Acetobacteraceae > DASWOJ01. The sequence goes on along the minus strand of DASWOJ010000413.1, from coordinate 715 downwards.
GCGTCGGGCGCGGCTCCTCCGTCCATGTGATCTCGAATGGGGTTGTCTTGCCGGACGGGCCTTCTGCCGGCGGGCAGGCGCCCAAGCCGACCCTCAGCTTCGTGGGCACCCTGAACTTCGAGCCGAACGTAGATGCGGCATTCTTCCTTGCCCGGGAGATATGGCCGGTCATCAAGGCGGCCTGCCCGGATGCCGAGCTGGTGATCGCTGGCCGCAACCCGACCCCTGAAATCCAGGCCCTGGCCCGCCTACCCGGGATTGAGGTCCAGGCAAACGCTCCGGACATGAACGTGGTGCTGAGCCGGTCATGGGTTTCGATTGCGCCGATGCGCAGCGGCGTGGGGGTCAAGAACAAGGTCCTCGAAGCCTGGGCGTGCTCGCGGCCCGTGGTCCTCACACCTTTGGCGGTCAACGGGCTGATGCTTCCTGCGGGCCATGAAAGGCTCATGGGGGCCGACCACAAGGCGATGGCCCAGGCCGTCATTGGGCTGTTCCGGACGCCTGCGGAGGCACTTAGGATGGGCCGGGAGGCGCGCGACCATGTTGGCCAGCATTATACGTGGAAGAACTCGGCTGCGCGTGTGGACGCGTTGCTCAGGAACGCGGCTCCCGATGAGTTGGCGCACTCCGCTGATGGGCTAGGGGGCCCCCGTGCCGCGGCGCCCGCGGATGCCGCATGATGCCGGCGCAAGGAATGCCTGGCGTGCCTGAGGGC
>DASWOJ010000412.1:0-3812 GCA_036398775.1 Acetobacteraceae bacterium | reverse complement strand
CAGCGCCAGGAAGTTCGGCCCGTTTATCCAGATCAGGTCAACGGCGCCGCCGCTGTCCCGGCCGGCTGCCCGCTCCGCCACCACCCGTGCCACGGCCTCCCCCGTGTCGCGCAGGCGGACGTGGCGCAGGGTGACGCCGTGCATCGTCTGCAATCGGGCCGCGGCCCAGGTGATGTAGGCGTTGGTCGGTTCATCCCATGCCCAGGCGTTGAACGCAACGGTCTGCCCACGTGCACGGGCATCGATGCCGTCCCACCCCGCCGGCTGCGCCCGGGCAGGCAGCGCGGCGCAGGCAGCCAGCACAGCCAGTCCGCGCCGCGTCAGGCTCATGCGTCAGTGTCCTGCATCTGCCGGGCGGCAAGGCGTGCATCCCGGGCGGCGGCGATGCGCGGCGCCAGCACTTCCGCATGGAAGCGGTCGCAGCCGACGCAAAGGTTGGCATAGGGTTGGCCCTGCGGCGTAACGGTGCGCGAGGCCCGCAGGAAGCGCTCGGTGTCCCATCCCGCCGCCAGCCCCATACGCTCCGGCTGCCCGGCGCTGATCGCTTCATACACCGGATCGCCTCGCAGGCTGTCCAAGATCTCCAGCAACGGCTCCTCCAACAGGTTGCCCACCGGCAACTTGGTCTTGATGCAGCAGGGATACACGGCACCGTCTGGCTCGATGGACACCTCCGAGCCGGAGTATCGGTGGTCCAGGAAGCCCAGCCCGCCAGACCAGCGGTTGCAGAAGTTGTCCTCCAACGTCGCCGTGCTCAGCCCGTTATCCCACGACCGGCCCCGCGGCCACAGCTTGCCGATCCAAGTGTCCGGAGTCGCGCCGAAAAAGCTGAACACCGGCCCGGCCTCATCCAGCCACTTCCGGTTGACCGTCGCCAGGCCCGACGCGCGCATTCCCTGAGCTTCCATCATCGCCGACAGCCGTGCGCGGTAGGCGTCCTGCTTCGCTTTGCCCTCCATGCCGACGTGGAAATCATCCACCCCGGCGACCGAGATCATCCACACGCCACGCGCCAGCAGGTCTGCCACAACGCCCGGAGTCAGCAGGTCGCCGGTGGTCTGCACGACGATCTTCACGCCACCCGCTCCGGCATACCTTGCTACCAGCCCCTCGACGACGGGATAGGTCACGCGATGGCGCACGCCTTCCAGCAGGCTTTCGCCGCCGGACAGGATGATCCGACCCGTCTTTTCCGGCAGCGAGCCATCCGCCGCCGGGTCGGTCCGGTCGAGGTAGGTCATGCGCGAAGGCAGGTTGGCGATCACCAGAGGCGCGTTGCGCTCGGCTTTCTGGACCACGCCGGCCAACTCGTCGCGGACGTAGGGGCGGAAACGGCCCTCGTAGCAGTGCTTGCACCGCCGGTGACAGGCCCAGCACATCACCCAGTAAATCGATTCCATGCACGCTCCGTCTGGGCACCCTGCCATCACCGTGCCGGCGCGGCCGAACGACGAATACGTGCCATATGCGTCGGGACCAATACATGAAAAGGCCGCAGGGACCTCCCGGCGATCAGTTCGTGACACCCCGAAAACGTTTTCGGCCACGGCAACGCAACTGCGCTGCCGTGGCCGAACGGGGTTTAGGAGGGGGCAGGCTGCCAGCCAGCCCCGCGCCCTGGCTCGGGCTACCGTATCGCGCGTCGTCCGCTCAGCGCATGGTAGATCCACAGCACGGCAATTGCGCCGACAATTGCCACGAACATGCTGTAAAGGTTGAACCCGGTGACAGGCGATGCGCCGATGAACGAGAACAAGAAGCCGCCGACGAAGGCGCCGACGATGCCGAGGATGATATCAACAATCACACCCTGTCCTGATCCCTCAAAAATCTTGCTGGCGATAAAGCCGGCAATGAGGCCCAGGACGATCCAGCCGATAAAGGTCATGAAACTCTCCAAAAAACGTGTTGAGTTGAAGGCGCGACAGCCTGAGCGGGTTTAGTCATCCCAGCCAGGCCAGGTAGTCTGATTTCCGTCAGCGCGAGACTGCTGGTGCTGCGGCGTGGCTGGAGGGAGGGTCAACGTCAGTCTCATGGCGCAATCTCTTCCCCTTTCGTCCGATCCATACGGACCTTTGCGCGGCTGACAACGACAGCGGGCGCAAACCGCGGCGCCGTATGAAGCACCAGCCATGTGAGAAGCACTTACTCAACAGCAGGCGATTGGTGCCCGGGGCCCCTGGACACATCTTCGTGCGTTACGGTGCCAGCGGGGTTGTAGCGGCGGTGAGACACACCGCCCGCGCACTTCAGGCCCTTGCGACGCACCGCCGCCCGGCAGCAACGCGCACGATCCGCGCGAGCCGACGCTGATGGGGCTCGGCCAGCCTCGATGCTGCGTAGTTCCGTAGCCCGCCCGACGTCTAAGATGCAGTTTCCGACCCAGGCGGAGAAGCCGACGCGGTCCCGGTTTCAGGTTCACGAGGCGGGCGACCCGTCCGTTCCCGGTGCGCCAGCAACTCCGCCGGTGGTCCGGCGAGATAACCGGGACGGTTCTCAAGATTCGCGGTCAACAGGCTCTTGGCGACTGAGCAGGCGGTCTTGGACAGGATTTCCAGCACCTCGCCCACTCGCGGCACACCGCCGGCGCTGCCGCCGGCTCGTGTCCGCAATACTGCTGCTGTCCGTGAGACCCGGGAATGGGCGTGCTACATCGGCCGCGTCGTCCGATGCTTCGCTGCGCCGGGCTTAGCCATGAAACTGATGAGATACGCGGCCCCAAACACGGCAACACTGATAGCCACCGGGCGCAGGAACCGGAACCGCCGGCGCGGTGGGGCAGTCTTCGGTTCTGGCGCAAGCCGGCCCGCCACGTTGTCCCGCACCCCGCGCAGGCGGCCGAGCAGCACGGTACCCAGCTCCAGTAGCGCCGGCGCGTTGTCCAGCGCCTGCTGCAGCAGGGCGGGCCTCGCGGTTGCGGCGGCAGAGGGCACGGCGTCGGCCGCCTTGGACGACAAGCCTGCCATCTGCTGCCGCAGCTTCTCGATGCCGGACGGAAGCGCGTCTGCGATGCTGGAGCCAAGTGCCATGATGATCCTCGGGGCGTGCGGGGTTGATGCGAAGGGCAACGCCCGGCAACGCGCAAGGCTGCATGGCACGGTGGATGGTGCCGCCGTTTCCGCCGGCCGGGGCTGGCGCAGGAACAAACGGCGAGACTGTCCGTTGTCCTCGCCAGCCGGTGTGCTCACCGGTGCCGCACGTGGGGACCGCATCACCGATGCCGCTGAACGACGCCCCCGATCAGCTCGCCGGCACCCGCGCAGCGCTGCCCCTGATCCCCGAGTTCCTGGCGCCCGTTGCGGATGTCGCGCAGGCGCTGATCGGCGGAATGCTGCTCGTGGACGGTGTCGGCGGCTTGATCGTCGAAACCGAGGCCTATGACCGGCACGACCCGGCGTCGCACAGCCACCGCGGTCCCACGCCCCGCAACGCCGCCATGTTCGGGCCGCCGGGCCACGCCTACGTTTACCGCTCCTATGGGATACACTGGTGCCTGAACCTGGTCTGCGGGCCAGAACCGGGCGCCGCCGTGCTGATTCGCGCCCTGCAGCCGCTGCACGGCCTGGCCATCATGCAGGCACGCCGCGGCACCGTTGCGGAGCGCCTGGCATGCGCCGGCCCTGGCCGCTTGTGCCAGGCGCTGGGCATCACTGCCGCGCTGGACGGCCTGCCGCTGGACCATCCGCCATTCCGCCTGCTGCCCCGGACAGCACCCTGCGCCATCGTCGCCGGTCCACGCATTGGCATTGCCCAGGCGCGGGACACGCCTTGGAGGTTCGGATTGAAGGGGTCGCGCTACCTGAGCCGGCCAT
>DASWOJ010000411.1:0-4535 GCA_036398775.1 Acetobacteraceae bacterium | reverse complement strand
GTCCACCAGGCCACCCTCGCCCCCCGCCGCACCGCCATCGTCATTGGCGCCCCCAATGGTCCCGAGCACACGTTGCGCCGCGACGCCCGCGACTACGCCAGCCCGGTCGCGCGCCTCAAGCCCGGCGTCATCGTCCGCCTGCGCTCCTGCGAGGCAACGTCCCCCTGGTGCCAGGCCCAGGTCGGGGACTACCGTGGCTGGATGAAGCGTGCGGACCTATGGGGCGTGTCCCCAGACGAGGCGATCCAATGACCGACCCACAAGCGGGGACCGACCCACAAGCGGGGACCAACCAACAAGCGGTGACCGGCCAGCAAGCGGCGCCACCCCCCGAAGGCCCGCCCCGCGCCCACCACGACATGGGCGGAGTGCCCAAGTTCCTGTGCGAAGGCATAGACACCGGGCCGCACGCCTTAACGGAGTTCGACCGCACCGTGGACGCCCTGCGCGGCATCCTGGGCGCCAAGGGCGTGATGAGCGTGGACGAGTTGCGCCGAGGCATCGAGGCGATCCCGGAGGCCGACTACCTCCGCCTCACCTACTACGAGCGTTGGATACGCTCCATCGCCGACAACCTGCTGGCCCGCGGCGTGCTCACCGAGGCCGAGCTGCGCGCCGCCCTGGACGCGGCCTGATGCTGGCCCCTGCCTCGTGCAAGTCGGCCTCATACCAGCCGGGCAGCGCCGTCAGGGTGCGGGCCGACTGGCCGGAAGCGCGCGGCCCCTGCCACATCCGCACGCCGCACTACCTGCGCGGGCGGACCGGCCGGGTGGTGCGGCACCTCGGCGACTTCCCGAACCCGGAGGACCTCGCCTTCGCCCGCCCGGCAGCGCAGCTGCCGCTGTATCACGTCGCCTTCGCGCCGCAGTCGGTTTGGCCGGACGCGGGCGGGGCCGAGCTGCTGGTCGAACTTTACGAACCCTGGCTGGAGCCGGCATGAGCACCCTCCTCGACCCCATCCTCGAAGTGCCGGGCGACCGTCTTCTCGCAGCGTTGCGCACGCTGCTGGAGCAAAAGGGCATCGCCACCCCGGACGAGATCGCCGCCCGGATCGAGCAGACCGACCGCGCCAGCCCGGCCGGCGGCGCCCGCATGGTCGCCCGTGCCTGGACCGACCCGGCCTACCGCGAGCTGATGCTGCGCGACGGCGCCCAAGCTGCGGAGGCCGCCGGCATCCACATGCGCGGCCTGCCGCCGCTAGGCGTGCTGGAGAACACGGCAGAGGTGCATCACCTCGTCGTCTGCACGCTGTGCAGTTGCTACCCGCGCGGCGTGCTGGGCTATCCGCCGTTCTGGTTCAAGTCGCCGGCCTACCGCGCCCGCGCCGTGCGGGACCCGCGCGGCGTGCTGGCGGAGTGGGGCACGTCCTTGCCGGACGGAATGCGGATTAGCGTCGTGGACAGCACGGCGGATTACCGCTGGATGGTGCTGCCGCGGCGCCCTAAGGGCACGGAGGGCTGGAACGAGACGCAACTCGCCGCGCTGGTGCAGGAAGGCGACATGATCGGCGTAACCGTGCCGACAATCGATCCATAACTCGTAGGGCGGAAAAGCGTCAGCGCCTTCCGCCACTAGCCAGCGGCAATTCCAGGCAAAAGGCGCTGCCCCGCTTTACGCCCCGCGCAGCCTCGCGGCGGCCAGCACTCCGGCCGACGCGATCAGCAATACCAATGCCCCACGCAGCCCCACGACGTCCGACGCCGCCCCGATCACCGGCGGTCCCAGCAGCAGCCCGGCATAGCCCAGCGTCGCCACCGCGGCCACGCCCGTGCTGGCCGCTGTCCCCGTACGGCCCGCGGCGGAGAACAGCAGCGGCGCCATGTTCGCCACTCCCAATCCGACCAACGCGAAGCCCGCCGCCCCCGCCGCCGGCCACAGCACGGCCAAACCAAACCCGGCGACGGCCAGCACCGCCCCGGCGCGCAGCACGAGCGCCGGGCCAAAGCGCCGGACCAACCGGTCCCCGAACAGCCGCCCCAGCACCATTGCCGCCGAAAAGCCGGCAAACCCCGCCGCAGCGCCTGCGGCCGTGGCGCCCGCCCCCATGAGGAACACGCCGGACCAGTCCGCCACGGCCCCTTCCGTCATGAAGGCCAGGAAGCACAACGCGCCGATCCCTGCGGCAGCCCGGCTGGGCCAGGCAAAGCCGCCGGTGTCCGCCCCCGCACTGTCCTGCAAGCCCAATCGGGCCGCACCCCCGACCAGCGCCGCAACCGCCACCGCCGCAAACGGCAGCACCCCGGCGCCAAAATATACCGCCACCGCCGCACCACCGGCGCCGAGCAGCCCGCCCAGGCTCCAGCAGGCATGGAAGGACGACATGATGGCCCCGCCCCATGCAGCCTCGACCCGGGCGGCCCCGGCATTCATCAGCACGTCCAGCGCCCCGTTGGCCGCACCCAGCACGAACAGCGCCGGCAGCAGGGCCAAATAGCCCGGCGCAGCCGCAGGCAGCAGCAGCGACGCCGCGAACAGCCCTCCAGTCCCCGCGATCAGCCCGCCCCGCTTGGCGCCGAGCCATCCCGCCAGGGGCATCGCCGCCATTGCCCCAGCCGCCAGCATCAGCAGCCCAAAACCGAGGGCGGTCCCGGACAAGTCGAGGCGAGCCTTGATCCCGGAAATGCTTGCGGCCCAAGCACCGATGCCGATGCCGTTCGCGAGAAAGACCAGGCTGGTCGCCAGCCGGGCACGCGAAGGTCGTAGGGCAGTCATGACCATAAAGCTGTATCCTGCTCCCTCTCCCTTCAGGAGAGGGTTGGGGTGAGGGAGGCCACACAGAACCCGCCTCTACTATGATAGACTGGCTCCAGCAGGAGAGACGCCCTGCATCACGGCTGATGCGCTACCATGGACGAAACTATGTATCTTCATAGCAGAGGTCCGCGCTGGTGGCTTCCCTCACCCCGACCCTCTCCCGGAGGGAGAGGGAGTAGGAACTGTTACGCTGCCTGGTCCCAGACCGGCGCCCAGCCGGGGTTCACGAAGCGTTGGGTCTTGGGCAGCATTGCGATTACTGCGCGGTCGGTGTCGTCCAGCGTGATCTTCAAGGCATCCAGGTTGGCCTTCTGGCCCTCGGCACGATTGGCCTTGGGGATGGCGGCGACGCCGGGCTGGTCCAACAGCCACTTTAGCGCGATCTGCGCCGGGGTGGCGCCGTGCTTGCGGGCAATGGCCTGCAACTCCTCGTGCTCCGCCAGCCGGCCCTGCGCCAGGGGCGCGTAGGCGGCAATGCTGGCGCCGTGGCCCACCGCATAGTCCACCACAGGGTTCTGGCCCAGCAGCACATGATATTCGACCTGGTTGCAGGCGATCGGCGCCCCGATCTCCTCGATGGCCCGGCGCAGCAGCGCGACCGGGAAGTTCGACACGCCGATGGCGCGGGCCAGGCCCTGCTCCTTGACCCGCACCAAGTTGGCCAAGGCGTCCGGCAAATCCATCCCGGGGGAGGGCCAATGGATCAGATACAGGTCCACATGGTCGAGCCGCAGCTTCTGCAGCGACCCCTCGATGCTGCGCTGCATGGCGTCGCGGGACAGGTTCTCGTACCAGACCTTGGTCGTGACGTGCAGGTCGGATCTGGGTAGGCCGGCGTTGGCGATGGCCTCGCCGACCGCCTCCTCGTTGCCATACATCTCGGCGGTGTCAATGTGGCGGTAGCCCAGGGCGATGGCGCGCTGCACGGCGTCCACGCACTCCGCCCCCTTCATGCGCCAGGTGCCTAGGCCGAGCTTGGGCATGTGCATGCCCTGGGCGGTGATCAGTTCCATGGAGGCGGCTCCTATCGCGGCGTGAAGTCCACAAGCGCGGCAAAGCCCTCCTCGGTTCCGAACGCCAGGTGGCTGCCGGTCGCGCTCCAGTTCAGCGCGGACACCGGGCCGTGGCCAGGCGGCGCCACGGGGATGATGCGCTGGGTGGTGATGTCCGCCAGCACCACCATCCCGTCGTTGAACCCGGCGGCCACCATGTCGTGGCTGGGATGGCAGGCAACCTGGGTGCAGACCACGCCGTCCGCGCCCGCCAGCTCCAGCGGCGCCTTGCCCATCGGTCCCCCGCCGAAGAACGGCCACAGCACCACGCTCTCGGCGCCCGACGATGCCAGCCACTTGCCGTTGCGGCTGAACGACAGGCTGGCGGTCTTGGAGGGGTAGCCGCTCATGCGCATGTGCTGGCCGTCGGACAGGCGCCAGCCGTGCAGGGCGTTCTCCTGCATGGCGGTGACGACGGCTTCGGCCGCCGGATGCAGGATGATGCCGATGTGGCTGCCCTTCCACTCCATGATGCGGGGGCTGTCGGTTTTGGCGGCCACGAACCACAGGCTGCAGCCGTTGTAGTGCGACGCCGCGATGCGCTTGCCCTTGAGGTCGAAGGCGATGCCGGTGACGGTCGAGGGATGTTGCAACGATTTCAATGCGGCACCGGCGCCGTCCAGCACGTGCACGGCCTTGCCGACGGCGCAGGCCAGCACGCCGCCGCCCTTGCCGTCCGCGAAGGCGGCGACCTGCTCCACCCACTTCGAGCCATAGCGCGCCACGTCC
>DASWOJ010000410.1:0-9799 GCA_036398775.1 Acetobacteraceae bacterium | reverse complement strand
AGAGCAGCCTGTGCCACGGCGTGGGGTGTCTGCAGTTGTGGCAGCAGGCGAGGTGCTGCAACAAGGCTGCGGCGACATGGCGGCGCGCTTCGGCCAGCGTTAGGCGCGGTGGCGGGCCTGGCAGCGCCGAAGCGTCGGCCTGGCCGGGCGCTTGCTGGGTTTTTTCCCCAACCCGCAGGGATTGCAGGAAGGCATGCGCGACTTGGCACAGCAGGGCGTGGTGGTGCAGGCCGCGCCAGGACCTGCCCTTGTAGTGGTCGAGGCCGAGTTCCTCTTTGAGCTGCTGGTGCGCCTGCTCGCAGGACCAGCGCGCCTTGATGGCGGCGGCAAGTTGCTCAAGGGTGGCGGTGGCCGGATGGCTGGTGAGGTGAAACTTGCGCTCGCCGGTCGTGCGGTGCTCGCACACCAGCCAGCGCTCCTCGCCTGGCAGGTGCAGCCCATCGGCCGCTTCCGGCCCGTCGGCCACGCGCACGCGCTTGACGGCGAACGCCGCCCGCAACGGCCCCTTGGTGCCGGTGCGCCAGGACAGGGTGAGGAACTCGGCATCGGGTGGGTTGGCGAACCAGGACGACACCGGCGCGCTCGGCTCCGAGGGCACCGGGTGCTTGCGCGGGCGGCCAGTCCGTTTGCTGATCTGCGGCAGCGTGGTCACGCCGGGTGCGAACACCTTCTGGTTGGGCAGGATGCCCAGCGCCCACAGCAGGCTCGCCCCTCGTCCAGCGCATGGCGGAATTTGGCCACCTTGCCATACTCGGCATCACGCAGCAGGCAGCCAAATCGCACGCCCTGGTCTTGCAGGCGGCTGATTTCGTCCAAGGCAATCTGCCACTTGGGGCGGCCCGTGACGTCATCGGGCACCCCTGCCGCCCGGTGTCGGCCAGCGTCCTTGACCCAGGCGTCTGGCAGAAACAAGCGCAAGCCCACGAGGATGGGCACCTCGCCACGGGCCAAGGTCAGCGACACCAGCGCCTGACAGTTCGCCCGCTTGCCGAGCTGTCCGCAGTACTGCCGGCCAACCCCAACCGAGTGCCGGCCCTGCTGACCAGCGCGGCGTCGTCCACCACCAGCACGGCATCCGGCCCGCCCACGAGCCGGTCGGCCTGCTCGGCCAGCCCCCGCTTCAAGCGACCATGCGGCCAGGGCGAGGCGGACACGAAGTGGTGCAGCCCTTGCACCTGGCCCGGGCACACCCGCCCCGCCATTGGCTCAACGCTCTTGCGCTCGCCCGGCAGCAACAGCCCGCGCACATACAGCGGCGCCCAGCGCCGCTGCTCCGCCCGCAGCAGCGCCGCCAGGAACGGCGAAAGCCACGCGTCCAGCTGCGCAATCCAGGCGTCTGCTCCGCCACCAGCCATCGCCGCCGCACCACCGGTCAAACCAGACTAACCATGTGACAACACACAACATGGCAGAGTAGTGCTGGACATCGCCTGGCCGACTCGAGGCCAGTTCCTCACCAGATTGGCTCAACCTGTGCAGCTTCGCTCATACTGGCGCTGCTAGGATAGGCTTGTGAGCAAATGAAACCGATCCACGGTCCAGGCAAAAAAGAGGCGGTGCCCGAGGGCACCGCCAAGTTTAGGGAGGAAACGTCCTGCAGACATGCGGCAAGGCCAGCATGTTGCGATGCACAATCTGGCGGACCCGCATGGATTCTACAAGTATGGATTAGGTTAACTTATGTCACGAACCCGTGTTTGAGGTTGGCGTGTCCTTCCGGTCGGCGGCCGCCAGTCGCCACGTTGCCGGGCGGTCCACTCGTAGCGCGAGTCCCCCTCCAGCAGATGCAGGCTGTCTTGCAGCCGGTTGCGCTCGAGCCAGCCAATTGCCGCCTCCAGCTCCGGCAATGTCATGGCGGCGCGGCTCTTGCCCAACACGCGCTTGAGCACGGCGTTGTAGCGATGGTAGCCGCCCTGCCCGTGCGTGGTCAGCAGCGCCCCCTCGTCCTCAACGACCTGCGCCGCCACCATCTCGCCCACACGGGCGCGCAGGCGACGCTCGGCGATGCTGGGCGGCTCCAGCAGCGCGCCTTGCGGGTCAGGCTCCGAAGGGTGGAGTGTCAGGTCGGGGCCGGGCTTCAGCAGATCGTAGCGCATGGCCAGCGCGTTGCTTTCCAGCGGCACGATGCCGCGCTCCTCGTCCCGCTCGGCCCGCAGGTCCTGCAGCCATAGCGGCAGGTGCCCCTGCTTGCGCGGCACCGGGCGCTTGGCCAGGGTGCCCTGCTCCGTCTCGACCCGGCGGCGGAAGCGGGCGAACAGCGGATCGTCCGGATGGAACACCAGGGCGCGCTGCGAGTCATACGGCCCTGCATTTGGGTCAATGCGCGTGGCGCGGGCGACCATCTGCTCCAGCCAGGGACGGCTGCGTATGTGGGTCAGCGCGGCCACCACCGCGACCTCCGGCGCATCCAGCCCCTCGTAGGCCATCGCCACCGTCACCAGCACCGTCGGCTCCGCCCGCAGGCGATAGCTGGCGAGGGTTTCGCGCGCGTCCCGCTCGTCGCTGGTGGCAAGGCGCACCGTGTCCCGCTGCGCCTGCGGCACCCAGGCGCGGATCACCTCCTGGTAGTGACGGGCCGCCGCCTGGTCCGGTGCGACCACCAGCAGCTTGCCCAGTCCGCGCACGGCGCCTCCCAGCTCCCGGCGCCGGCGCGCCCGCAGGTCGCGGGTTGCGACGAAGGCTTCCCGCAGCAACTGCCCGGCGAAGCCGGTCCGCAGGGCGGTGAACAGCGCAGGCCGGGTCTGCTCAGTCGGCCAGTGATTGAACAGCCGGTGCGGCCCGACCTGGGTGGGCGAGCCATCGGGCTGCTTGACGTCGTAATCGAGCCAGCTTGCCTCGCCATCCAGCGCCCCGAACATGACCGGCAGCACCGCCCGCTCCGCCAGGGCCTGGGCGCGGCTGTAGCCGACGACGGCCCAGCCCGGCGCCTGCAGGTCCACCTCCCGCGTCGCCGAGCGCGGGCCGGGACGGTAGGGCAGCCACAGGATGCCGCGCCCGTCCGCCCGCTCCAGCGTGCCCGACAGCAGCAGACGCAGGCGGGCGGTTTCCAGCAGCGGCTGCAGGGCGAGGCTCCAGCCCGACGCCTCGGCGGCGCCCGGTTCGGCCAGCGGGTCGGGCGCCGCGTCGGACAGGGCAGGCAGGTGGTGCACCTCGTCCACGACCAGCAGGTAACGGTAGCGGGAGAACTCGGCGAGGTGCAGGTCCGGGGCGGCGGCGACACCTTGATAGGTCGTGACATAGCCCGCCAGGCCGCGGCATGGGTCCGGCTCGTTGCCGGCGGCGCGCACGGACAGTGCGTGGTCCAGGCCGACGCGCCAGGCCGGGTCGGCGAAGGCCTCCTCCGCTTGCAGGCGCAGGCTATCGCGCGGAACCACCCAGCATACCCGGTCCACCACCCCGGCGCGGATCAGCGCCGCCGCGGCGATGACCGGCAGCAGGCTCTTGCCGCCGCCGGGGGTGACGGCGGCCAGGATGTCGGACATGCCCTCTGCTTCCCCGGCTGCGACGGCCTGGACGATGGCGGCCACCCGGGCCTGATGGGTTCGCAGCGGGCGTGGCACGCAGGGATGCTCCTGGCATTGATGCGCCATACCATGAGTCCGCGAGATGGCTTTGGGAATCCCCAAAATGCACTGTCGCCGGCATCGTATGGGCTGCCCGGCGCGGGACGGACACACCGGCCTTGGAGCAGCCGGCGCCCCGGGTGGCGCGGCACCACCCTGCACCGCCGGCCATCATGTCCGCCCTACCTGGCCGCAAGCCCATGCAGGCTACGTGCACCTTGTTTCGATACAGATCGGAAGAAAGCTCCTTCCCTCATGCAGAAAGGTTCCCGTGCCTCGCATGGCAAGTTCCTCAATATGCATTTTGCATAGCTGGTGCACTGGCAGGATGATGCCAGGATTTTTCCTGCCCCCGTGATGGCAGATTAGTGCCTGAGATGCATTGCCCAATCGTCTTTCCAAAGACGGAGGATGCCGTTGAGCATGAGAAGCCTGGCTTTGCCCCGATGACTAAGCTACTGCCGATGCCATCTGATCATTCACCTTTGTTGACATCCTGATTACGTGTGAACCTCGATAAGGTGCTCGTGACCTATCTGCTAATGAAACACCGTGGGTTGTCCAGCAAGCGCAGACATCTTTTGGATACTGGCTATGTTCAGAGCCAGGTCCTTGATCTTGTATGGCTTGCGCAAAATGACAATTCCCTCTGCGACTGCCTCGGCAAAGTTGCCGACATCGGCGAAGCCGGTCATGAGCAAGCAGGGCAGACGAGGGTTCGACGTCCTTGCGCGCCGTATAAGCTCGATACCGGTCATTATTGCCATTGAGAAATCAGTAACCAGGACATCAACATGCGTGCTGCCCTCAAGAATTTTCATGCCTTGGGTGCCGCTCTCGGCGGTTACCACCTCAAAGCCGAGCGTTCGCAACATCTCTGAGGTCGTTTCGAGTACATCCGGGTCGTCGTCAACTACCAGAGCCCGCCGGGGGAGCGGCGGCATCAACGGCTCCCGGCTTTCCAAAGCGGAGTCTGCAGCCGACTGGCCTGGGTTCAGCACCGCAGTGCGTGGCAGGAATAGGCTGACGCAGGTGCCAGCTCCGACCTGGCTTGAGAGCGTCACTGAACCCCCGATCTGCTTGCAGAATCCATACACTTGGCTTAATCCTAAACCCGTGCCTTCACCAACCTTCTTTGTCGTGAAAAACGGTTCAAACACTTTGCTTATGAGTTCGCCGCTCATCCCGGTGCCGGTATCTCGGACCGAGATGCGGGTGTAGTCGCCAAGCGACAAATCGCTGGGTTGATCTGCTGACGCCGCAGGAGAGTTGCGGGTCGCAATGGTGAGCGTGCCGCCATTCGGCATGGCATCCCTTGCGTTGACGGCAATGTTGAGAAGCACCATCTCGAACTGCACATGGTCAGCGATGACGGGCCAGAGATCGCCCGCAAGATCCAGCTCGATTGATACGGAGGTCCCAAGAGTCCGCCTGATAAGGCTGTTGAACGTCGTAATCAGCTGGTTGACGTCACAGGCTTCCCGGCGGAGCGGCTGTTTGCGGGCAAACGACAGCAGGTGGTCGGTGAGCTTCGCGCCACGCTCCGCGGCGCGCTGAGCCCTTGCAAGCAGGCGAAGGATCGAGGGATCACTGATGGAAACCTCGGCCAACTCCAGACACCCGAGCACGACGGCCAGCAGGTTGTTGAAGTCGTGCGCTATCCCGCCGGTCAACTGTCCGATGGCTTCCATCTTCTGCACCTGGTGCAAGCTGGCCTCGGCCTTGAGCCGCTCGGACGTTTCCTCCTCAAGCGCCTTTGTACGATGAGAAATCTTAAGTTCCAGGCTGTCATTCAATTCTGCGTAGTAGTGGAGCAACGCAAGCTCAACCCTCGCGCGCCTTGCAACCTCTTCCTCGAATGCCCGCCGCAAATCACCTGAAAGCGCGAGGTCAGCGCCCGTCCAAGGCTTGGACCGGCCATTGGTGGTCTGGGTCCAGGCGGTGAACGAGGCCCGCGGCAATAGCTGCCCGGTGATCGAGTCCTGAGCATGGTCGTTCGGATGCCCTCCCCAGGTAACAATGCGCGATAGTTCCGGGCGGAACCAAAGGATCAGGTCCTCGCCGTCTTGAGACAAGGGCAGCAACAGCACGCCGCTTGCGTCCGCTGCGCAGTCTGCCAACTCAGGATGAGCCAAAACGACGTCGTCCATCGCGGTCACCGTCCCGGCCGCATTTGGCTCCATGATCGTCAACAACCGGGCGATGGCGGTCGGCGGAGGTGTCGTGCCAAGGCGGAGCAGGTTCCCGTCCAAACGGATCACCGCGCCCGTAGCGTCAAGCAGATGCAGCAGTTCTGACTTGGCCGCCACCAGAGCGGCCGCTAATGGCAGGGGGACTGCAAGCAGGCGGACAACCGCATGCAGCACGGCGCTTCGTGCGGTGCGCTCGGCAAATACTTCTGCCTCGCCTAGGCTGATCATCAGCAGGGAGACGACACGGCCGATCATGTCGGCCGCCGCCCGCAGATCGGGTCCCGCGATGCGCGGCGCGGCGTGATGGCATAAGATGAGTCCCAAGAGGTCCGACCCCGAGATCAAACCAACCGACAGGCTTGCGCTAGTGCCCATGTTTCGCATGAATTCGCGGTGAATTGGGGACACGCTGCGCAGGGCACTCTCAGCCAGGTCCAGCGGCTCGCCGTCGTCGAACCTCGGATCCACCAGCAACGGAACCGGTTGGTAACTGGAATCAGCAATTGATCCAACACGCTGCCGGAAGAATTGCCGCCGGGCTTGCGAAGGTATGTCGGTCGTGGGGTAATGATTTCCGAGGTAAGGCTGGAGGTGGGCGGCATGAGCTTCTGCAACAACCTTACCATGGCCTTGATCGCCGAATTGGTAAACCATCACGCGATCATATCCGCTGATGGCCTGCAGCCCGGTAATTGCGGCCTGATAAAGCTCAGCCCTGTTGGTGGCGCGCTCAAACGTCTCAAGAACCGCCTGCACGGCCGTCAGGGGCGATTTTGTATCCGGGTCCAAATAAACGGGCTGAATGTCTATTGCTATGTGCCGCCCGGTCCTGAACGCGCGGAACCGAAGGAGTTGTCCGTCCGGTCCGGTTGGCTGCTTGATTACGGTCTTTTCGCCCAGCGTGGTCAATCTCAAGATATACTCGGCAGCATCCCAAATGACATGTTCGAGCGGCTGGCCAAGCACCGCATCGGGCGCCTGCCCTAGGATCTCGAAAAGGTTTGCGCTGGCGTGCGTAATGATCCGGCTCTCGGCAATAACAGCGAGCAACGCGCCATGAGGCTGGATGGCGCCTGGAACATGGATCGGCTCCTGTTCGCAAACCGTCCGATCAAGTCCGAACGGGGGGCCGCTGGCAAGCCGATTCAAGCGGGGCATGTGGTTTTGAGCCTAAAAATGCAGAGGGTCAGCGAGTATCAGGCGTGCGTTCTCGGAAGGCGTCGGCCCATTATGAATGTCTGCCCTGAAATTTCAATGCAATTGTGCACAAATGCCCATTTGAGAATGCCTCAACTGTTTGGGGTGCGGCTTCGTGGCGTTCCATATAGGCAACGGCTTGCACCCAACGGCGGCTAGGCGCGCGCATAGCAGCCCCGGCTCACGCTGGCTGGGGCTGAGCAAGGCCGGGCACGGAAACTGGAATTTTGGCGAGGGCTTCGGCCATGTCCGCTTCCTGTGCAGGCCACCCAAAATCAGCCGCGCAGGGGCCAGCGGGCAGGTCATCAAGGGCAAGGAGCCTATTGAAGCGCACGGTTCGCACACGTTGGAATCTCATGCGGGTTCATCGTCCGCCAGAACGGGTATTCACATGGCCCACGTCGTCCCAGGCCAGGTGCTGATTTTGCTGACGAATCTTGGCCTGGGGTGTTGCTGAGGCTTGGCCCGGCCTCCGTCCCTCACCCTGCGGTCGTCCCGGGCTTGCCGGGGGGACCGCAGGGTGGACTGGAACGCCAAAGTGGAATTGTTTGAGCGATTGCGCCGGGACCACGAGGTTGCGGTTGGCGCCGTTGCCGGGGTGGCGGCCAAGTTCGGCGTCCACCGCAGGATGGTGCGCCAGGCGCTTGAGGGGCGTTGGCGCCGGCGCAGTGCTCCCCTCGGCGGGTAAGGCCGAAGCTGGACGGGGTGATGACCTTCATTGACCGCGTGCTGGACGAGAACGTGAGGCTCATCGTGCGTCGCAGCGGTCCCGGGATGGACGGCGGCGCCTGCAGGCCCCAAGCTGACCAACGTTCTGAACCAAGCCAGCCGCTTGGACGTTGCATGATCTTCCCTGATAGTGCTTCCGGCCGCGCGGATCAGCTTCCCGGTTCGTCGGCAGCAATGGAGTTGACCGCTTGGATGCTCCCCTAGATCACACGCCCTGGCCGCTGGCCACGCAAGCGCCCGAGCGGATGCCGCAGCCCGACCGGGAAGGTTGGGTGTCCAGCGTCTCAAAGCGCGGCTTCCACCGCATCGCCTATGTCGAATGGGGAGACCCGTCATCGGACCGGGTTGCCGTCTGCGTGCATGGCTTGTCCCGCCAAGGCCGGGACTTCGACCGGCTGGCCTCCGCAATGGCCCGGCAGGGCTGGCGGGTCATCTGCCCGGACCTTGCCGGGCGTGGCCGCAGCGGATGGCTCCGCGACCCGCAGGAGTATAACCTGCCGCAATACGCCATGGACCTTACGACGATCATCGCCCGGCTGGGCGTTCCAAGCGTGGACTGGATCGGCACGTCCCTGGGCGGCCTGATCGGCATGGTGCTGGCCGGGCAGGAGAACTCGCCGATCCGGCGGCTGGTGGTGAACGACATCGGTCCGTTCCTGCCCTGGCAGGCCCTGCACCGCCTGGCCAACTCGGTCCGCAACGCGCCGCTCAGCTTTCCGGACCTGGCATCCGCAACCAACCATTACCGCACGGTGCTGGCGCCGTTTGGGCAGCTTTCGTATGACGAGTGGGAACACCTGGCCCGGCACAGCGTCACCGAGGCGAAGGGCGGCATCTGGCGCAAGCTGTGCGACCCGGAGATCACCGCCGCGTTCCGCCCTGGGTTGTTCTTCAACCTGAGCCTTTGGAGCTACTGGGACACCATCCGCTGCCCGACGCTGGTGCTGCGTGGCGCAGCGTCCGACCTGCTGCTGCCAAGCACCGCAAATGACATGACTCGGCGCGGCCCGCGTGCGGACCTGGTCGAGTTCCCCAATTGCGGCCACTCGCCCGCCCTGATGGACGAGCTGCAGATCAGCGCGGTCGTCAACTGGCTCAAGCCGGGCCTTCAAGCCCCGCCCTGACCCGGCAACCCTGCCGGGGCATGAAAGCTGGCGCCGTACCAGCACCAGCTTGGCCGGCGCCGCTGGTTGCGCGTGCCTCGGCTGGTCCCGGAACAGCGAGGCTTGCTCCAGGCCGCCCGGTAAGGATCAGTCTATCTGGTCTGGACTGGCTGGCCTCTGGCCAGCCGCGAAGGCGTGCGCCTCGGGCGCCGTCTCGAACACGTGCGGCTTCAACTGCCGCTCCGTCAGCCCCGTCCCCAACTTCAGCCGCATGAAGGCGCTGGTCGTATATCGGGACGCGGCCGTGTAGTAGCGGTCCTCCAAATAGGCGATCATGGAGAACCAGGCGTCCGACACCGCCGAGTCTAAGGTGAACCCGTCATAGTTCACCACCAGCGCAACCCGGCGCCCTATGGCGCGGCATCGTGCCTCAACCTCGCGCCGCACCGTTTCCACGTCGTCAAGCGCGCGGACGTGGAAGCCTTCGTAGTTGATGAACAGGATGTTCCGTTCGGCGTCGTAGCTGAGGCGGTCGGCAAGGCCCAGGCCCAGCAGCCACCGTTCCAGGCCCATCGGCTGCGGCTGGAACAGCCGGGGGTCCATCGGCCGGGGATCGCGCACGATGGGGCGGAAATCCATGTGGGCCAGGATGTCGCGTCCGATGTCCATGCCGGGCGCCACCTCGGTCAGCTCCATGCCCTCTGCGGTGCGCCGCAGCACGCAGCGCTCGGTGACATAGAACACCGGCTGCCCGGTTTCGCCCGCCAGGCTGCCGCTGAACGTCACCTGCTCGACGGCCTCGATGAACTTGCGGCTGCGGCCCTCCTGCACGATGCGCAGGTGCCCGTCCTCGATGGCGACCTGCAAGCCGCCGGCGGTGAACGTGCCGGCGAAGACCAGCTTGCGCGCGTTCTGGCTGATGTTGATAAAGCCCCCGGCGCCGGCCAGGCGCTTGCCGAAGCGGCTGACGTTGACGTTGCCCTGCCCGTCCGCCTGGGCCATGCCGAGGCAGGCC
>DASWOJ010000409.1:0-4651 GCA_036398775.1 Acetobacteraceae bacterium | reverse complement strand
CACGCGGCGTGTTCATCGGATCCGTCAACGACAAGCAGGGCTTCGACGTGCTCTGGCAATCCAAGGACACGCCGAAGCCAATCCCGTTCAGCCCGGCGTGAGGGCTTGCTGGCGGGCTGGGCTGGTTGGCCTCACCCTGCTGCTGTGCACGACCGGCGGCCCTGCCTCCGCGCAGGCGCCGCCGGTTGGGCGTGCCTCAATTTTAACCATGCTGTGCAGCGATGGCGGGCAGCAGGTGCCACAGGCGGTGCGGGCGCTGCTGGACGCAGCCGAAGCCGCCCCGGCGCCCGACCGCGAGTGGGGCGCGCGCATCGTGCAAGCGTTCACCGCCAAGGCGCTGCAATGCGCCCCGGACGGCACCGCTTTCCTTGCGGGTGGCCTCAGCGCCGAAACCCTGGCGCCTGCCTCGCCACCCGACGGCCTGCGCGCGCCACTGCCGAGCCTGCGCAGCCGCGTCCTGCTGGAGCAGGCCGGCGCCGCCCTGGCCCTGTTCACCGCACCGCGCCCAGAAGCCCGCCTCGCCGCCATACGCACCCTGGAGCGCCGGAGCGACGGGCTGCCCCCTGCCCTACTGCCCGCCGCACTGGCGCGGGAAGCCGACCCGGCGGTGCGGGACGCGCTGCGGGCAGCCGCCGCCGTCGCCGGGCTGCGCTCCCCGGACCCGGCGCAGCGCGTCGCCGCGATTCGCAGCCTCGGCGCAGACCCGTCGTCCCGGGCGGCGGCGCAGCTCGCCGGGCTGCGGGCCGACCCGTCCTATGCCGCAGACCCGCGGGTGCGCGACGCACTGGATGCGGAGATCGCCAGGGTGCGCGCCTGGGTGGCGGCCGGGGATGCGCTCGCCCTGCTGTATAACGGCGTCAGCGCCGGCAGCGTGCTGTTCCTGGCCTCGGTCGGGCTGGCGATCATCTTCGGGCTGATGGGCGTCATCAACCTGGCGCAGGGCGAGTTCATCATGATCGGCGCCTACGCCGCGTTCTGCACCCAGGAAGCGTTGCGCGCCTGGGCGCCGGGCCTGGTGGACTGGTATCCCGTGCTGGCGGTCCCCGTGGTGTTCGCCAGCACCGGCCTGATCGGCGTCGCCATCGAGGCCATGGTGATCCGCCACCTCTACCGGCGTCCGCTGATGACGCTGCTGGCGACCTGGGCCATCAGTCTGTTCCTGGTCAACCTGGTCCGGGTGTCGTTCGGCACGCAGAACCTGCAATTCCGCACGCCGCCCTACCTCGCCGGAGGGCAGCGGGTGTTGGGCGATTTCCTGATTACCTGGAACCACCTGGGCGCGATCCTGTTCGCCGCCGCCGCCTTTGCCGCGACCTGGGCGCTGCTGCGCTTCACCGACCTCGGCCTGTTCATCCGCGCGGTGACGCAGAACCGCGGCATGGCCGGCTGCGTCGGCGTGCCGACCCGGCGGATAGACATGCTGGCCTTCGGCTTCGGCGCCGGGCTGGCCGGATTGGGCGGCCTGGCGCTGTCGCCGATCTACAACGTCAACCCGACGATGGGCAGCGGCTTCGTCATAGACAGCTTCATGGTCGTGGTGCTGGGCGGCGTCGGCAGCCTGTGGGGCACCGCACTGGCCGCACTGGGCATCGGCCTGGTCAACGTCGGGATCGAGCCGTTCTATGGCGCCGTCGCGGCAAAGGTCATCGCGCTGCTGCTGATCATCCTGCTGATCCAGTGGCGGCCCGAGGGGCTGATCGCGGCACGGGGCCGCCGTTGATGCGGCTTGACGCCCGCCTCTGCGCCGGCCTGCTCGCGGTGCTGCTGGTGGCGTTGCCGGTGTCCGGCCTGGGCCTCCTGCCCGGTGCCGGGCTGCCGGTGTATGCGGTGAACGCCGCGGGGCAGGTGATGTGCTTCGCGCTGCTGGCGATGTCGGTGGACCTGATGTGGGGTGCTGCCGGCGTGCTCAGCCTGGGGCATGGGCTGTTCTTCGCGCTGGGCGGTTACGTCATGGCGATGCACCTGCTGCGCCGGGCCTATGCCGAGACCGGGGTGCTGCCCGACTTCCTGCTGTTCATGGGGCAGGCCGGGTTCCCGTCCTGGTGGGCCTTTGCCGACTCCCGCCTGCTCACGGTTGCGGCGGTGCTGGTCGTGCCGGCGCTGGTGGCGTTCGGCTTCGGCTACGTGTCGTTCCGGTCGCGGGTGAATGGCGTTTACTTCTCGATCATCACCCAGGCGCTGACCTACACGGCGATGCTGCTGATGTTCCGCAACAACACCGGGTTCGGCGGCAACAACGGCATGACCGGGTTCCGCGGCGTGGCGGGGCTGGCGGCGGGCAGCCCGGCCTATGTCGCGCTGCTGGCCACCCTGTCCACCGCCGCCGTGCTGCTGGCGCTGCTGGGCGGACGGGCGCTGCTGGCCACCCGGTTCGGGCGGCTGCTGACCGCCATACGCGACGACGAGCCGCGGCTGCGCTTCCTGGGTTACGAGACGCTGTGGATCAAGCTTGCGGCCTGGTGCCTATCCGCCTCGGCCGCCGCGGTGGCGGGGGCGCTGTACGTGCCGCAGGTCGGCATTATCAACCCCAGCCTGCTGGACCCCGCCCTGTCGCTGGATGTCGCGGTCTGGGTCGCCATCGGCGGGCGGGGCGGCCTGGTGGGCGCCATTCTGGGCGCGGTGCTGGTCAACCTGCTGAAGTTCTGGCTGGCGGGCGCGGCGCCGGAGCTGTGGCCCTTCGTGCTCAGCCTGCTGGTGCTGGGCGTGGTGCTGGCGCTGCCGAACGGGCTGCTGGACGTCCGCAACCGGTCGCGCGGCTGGATGACCGGCATGGCGGCCCGGCTGCCCCTGCGCCTGCCCGGCCAGGCCCGGCCATGACGCGCAATGCGGTCGAGGTCGTGGGGCTGACCGTCGCCTTCGGCGCCTTCGTGGCGATCAATGACCTGACGTTCGCGGCGCGGTATGGCGAGGTGCGCGGGGTCATCGGCCCGAACGGCGCCGGCAAGACCACGTTGCTGGACGTGCTGACCGGCAAGTCGCGGCCCCGCAGCGGCCGGGCGCTGCTGGACGGCGCGACCGACCTGGCCGGCATGACCGACGTCGCCCGCGCCCTGGCCGGCATCGGCCGCAAGTTCCAGAAGCCGAGCGTGTTCGAGGCGCTGACGGTGCACGACAACCTGGACCTGGCGTTGCGCCTGCACCGCCGGTCGCTGCTGCGGGAGATGGCGGCGCCGCGCGCCGGCAAGGAGCCGGCCATCGCCCGCCTGTTGGAGGTGGTCGGCCTGACGGCCCGGCGCGACGCCCTGGCCGGCGTGCTGTCGCACGGGGAGAAGCAGTGGCTGGAGATCGGCATGGTGCTGGTGCAGGACCCGAAGGTGCTGCTGCTGGACGAGCCGGTCGCCGGGCTGAGCGACCGCGAAACCGAGCGCACGGCGGAGTTGGTCCGCTCGCTGCGCAGCCCCGGGCGCAGCATCGTCGTGGTGGAGCACGACATGGACTTCGTCGAGCAGGTGGCCGACCAGGTGACGGTGCTGCACGAGGGCCGGACGCTGTTCGACGGCAGCATGGCAGACGCGCGACGGGACCCGCGGGTGATCGAGGTCTATATCGGCCGATGACCGCCTACCTGAGCATCGAGGGGCTGGACCACCATTACGGAAGCGCGCAGAGCCTGCGCGGCGTGTCGCTGGCCATCGAGCCGGGCCAGTGCGTCGCCCTGCTGGGCCGCAACGGCGCGGGCAAGACGACGCTGCTGCGCTGCCTGGCCGGTCTGCTGGACCCGAGCGGCGGACGGATGCTGCTGGGCGGGCAGGATTTCGGCACCTGGCCGTCGCACCGCCGGGCGCGCGGGGGGATCGGCTATGTGCCGCAGGGGCGGGACATCTTCCCGGGTCTGTCGGTCGGGGAGAACCTGCAGGTGGCCGCCAAGGCGCAGGGCGTGCACGACGGCGCGGTGCTGGACGAGGTGTGCGCCCTGTTCCCCGTGCTGCGGACGATGTGGCGGCGGCGTGGCGGCGACCTGTCCGGCGGCCAGCAGCAGCAGCTCGCCATCGGCCGCGCCCTGATGGGCCGGCCGAGCCTGCTGGTGCTGGACGAGCCGACCGAGGGCGTGCAGCCCAACATCGTCAGCGCGATCGAGGCGGCGGTCGCCTCGCTCAAGGGGCGCATCGCGATCCTGCTGGTCGAGCAGTACTACGATTTCGCCCGTAGCCTGGCCGACCGCTACGTCGTGCTGGAACGCGGCGCCGTCGCGGCGCGGGGCGCCGGGGCGGACATGGATCGGGACAACATCAGCCGATACCTTTCGATTTGACGGAGAGACAGCCTATGCCGACCCACCACGAAATCCCGGCGACGCCCGACAACATGGTCTTAGGCTACCTGGACGCCACGAGCCCGCCGGTGCTGGAGGTGGACTCCGGCGACACCGTGAAGCTGTATTCCTTCCCGGCTGGCGGGAGGGAGAGCCTGCCGGAGGCGTCGCGCGTCCCCGCCGACTACCTGGCGGCGCTGAACGCGCTGCCGGCCGGTCCCGGGCCGCACTTCATCACCGGCCCGGTGTATGTCCGCGGCGCGCAGCCCGGCGACACCCTGCAGGTGGACATCCTGGACGCCGCGCCGACGATGGACTGGGGCTTCGTCGCCATCCTGCCGCTGCTCGGGACGCTGCCGGAGGAGTTCACCGAGTACGAAACCATCCACCCGGCGATAG
>DASWOJ010000408.1:0-2566 GCA_036398775.1 Acetobacteraceae bacterium | reverse complement strand
ATCGAGACACGGACGGCGGTGCGCAACCGGGTGCTGAAGCTGCTGGAGGGGGCCAACATCAAGCTCTCCGGCGTGGCCAGCGACGTGTTCGGCGTCTCCGGCATGGCCATGCTGGAGGCGCTCGCCGTGGGCACGAACAACGCGTCCGAGATGGCCGGCCTAGCGCGCGGACGCATGCGGAGCAAGCACGCGGCCCTGGAAGCTGCGCTGGACGGGCGCATGCGCGAGCACCAATGCTTTCTGCTCGGCATGCACCTGCGCAACTTGAAAGCGATCGGTCAGGACTTGGAAACCCTCGACGCCCGCATCGGGACCCAGCTCGAGCCATACCAGGCGCAGCACCAGCTGCTGATGCAGATCCCAGGCGTGGACTGGGTGACGGCGGCGTCGATCATCGCCGAGATCGGCACCGACATGGACGTGTTCGCCAGCGCGCGGCGCCTGGCGGCCTGGGCTGGGGTCGCCCCGGGCAACTACGAGAGCGCAGGCAAGCCGAAGGGCGCCGGGACGCGCCGAGGTAACGTGTTCCTCAAGTCCGCGCTGTTCGCAGCAGCTTCAGCTGCGGTTCGGACCAAGGGCAGCTACTACCGAGACAAGTATAACCGCCTGCGTGCCCGCCGTGGCCCGGTGCGGGCAATCATGGCCGTCGCACACAAGCTGCTCATCGCTGCTTTCCACATGCTGAACACGGGTGAGGCGTTCCGCGACCTCGGTGAAGGCTACCTCGACCAGGTCGCTCGCAAGCGCTCGACGACCAAGCTGGTCCAGCGCCTGAGCAACCTCGGATACGACGTCATGCTCGTCCCAAAGGCAGCGTAGCCTCCCAGCCTGCCCGTGGGGTCTATTTCCTCAACAGATCAACCGCGCGCGGGGCGCGCACCATCATGGCGAGGAAATGGGGCAGCGCATTGTCGGCCGGCGGATGGTGCTCCATCTCACCGTTGGTGGTCGTATCGAGGCCGACGGATACTGGATGTTCCAACTCCGCTCAACAGATTGGTCCGCGCTGTTTTCAGGCACCATCCTTTGTCGCCGCCGGCTTCGGCGAGCACGATCAGCAGTATCTGACTTTGCCTGCAGCGCAGCGGCCGCCACCCCGTCCACTCATGACAGGTGCTGGCCATGGATGTTTTTCTCGAACGCTGCGCCGGCCTGGATGTTCACCAGGCCAGCGTCGTCTGCTGCGTCCTGATTGGTGCTCCAGGGCGCAAGCCGCAGAAGCTGCTGCGCAGCTTCGGCACGACCACGCGTGACCTGAAAGCCTTGCAGGCGTGGCTCGCCGAGCACGGCGTCACCCACGTCGGCATGGAGAGCACCGGCGTTTACTGGAAGCCGGTGTATGCCGTGCTGGAGGGGCACGTCGACCTGACCGTCGGCAATGCCCACCACATCAAGAACGTGCCTGGACGCAAGACCGACGTGAAGGACGCCGAGTGGATCGCGCAACTGGTCCGCCACGGCTTGGTCGCCAAGAGCTTCGTGCCGCCGCCCGAGATCCGCGACCTGCGCGAGATGGTGCGTCACCGCCGCACGCTGATCGACACACGAACGGCAGTGCGCAACCGGGTGCTGAAGCTGCTGGAGGGTGCCAACATCAAGCTCTCCGGCGTGGCCAGCGACGTGTTCGGCGTTTCCGGCATGGCGATGCTGGAGGCGCTCGCCGCGGGCACGAACAACGCCTCCGAGATGGCGGGCCTGGCGCGCGGACGGATGCGGAGCAAGCACGCCGCCCTGGAAGCTGCGCTGGACGGGCGCATGCGCGAGCACCAGTGTTTCCTGCTCGGCATGCACCTGCGCAATCTGAAGGCGATCGATCAGGATCTCGGCGCACTCGACGCCCGCATCGGAACCCAGCTTGAGCCGTATCAGGCGCAGCACCGGCTGCTGACGCAGATCCCCGGCGTGGACTGGGTGACGGCAGCCTCGATCATCGCCGAGATCGGCACCGACATGGATGTGTTCGCCAGTGCGCAGCGCCTGGCGGCGTGGGCAGGTGTCGCCCCGGGCAACTACGAGAGCGCAGGCAAGCCGAAGGGCGCCGGGACGCGCCGCGGCAACGTGTTCCTCAAGTCGGCGCTGTTCGCCGCCGCCTCCGCCGCTGTACGGACCAAGGGCAGCTACTATCGCGACAAGTACAACCGCCTGCGTGCCCGCCGTGGCCCGGTGCGGGCGATCATGGCCGTCGCCCACAAGCTGCTCCTGGCCGCGTTCCACATGCTGAGCACGGGTGAAGCCTTCCGCGACCTCGGCGAGGGTTACCTCGACCAAGTCGCACGCAAGCGCTCGACGACCAAGCTGGTCCAGCGCCTGAGCAACCTCGGATACGATGTCATGCTGGTTCCAAAGGCGGCGTAGCCCGCCGTCCAGGGGCTATTTCCTCAGCAGTGTCCGAACCCTGACGGACACGGCGCCAGGCGGTGCAGCATAGAATGTGGTCAGGCGTCGATAGACCAGGGGCGCAAGCAGGGTGACAGCAGCGTCATGCGGCCAGGTCCGCCAAACCCGGGGTCCTGGCCGCCACCGCGGCCGCGAACGCCTGGACACGCCCGTAGCAGCCGCACGCGGC